>JADFGN010000164.1 GCA_022567695.1 Candidatus Poribacteria bacterium
TCGCGTTCTAGGAGCGCCCACGGCGGTGGCGGAGTCGGTGTGTCCACCGAGAGCGTGTTCCCGTTCGTCATGATTTCTCTCCTTGAGGTGTTTTGAGAATATAGAGGACGTTTCTTAGGGCTGTAACCGCGAACAGCCTCTACGCCAATCAGCAACGGTGTTTCGCGTTGCTCATCGACAGAGCCATAGTTTAGCAGAATTTCAATCTCTCGTCAACCGTCATTAAGTGCCTGATTAGGGGCATTTAATTTGCTAATCTGCCTGGATAAAGATCCTTCGCTCCGTTCAGGATGACAGAATATCATTGGATCTGTCATTCTGAACGAAGTGAAGAATCTCGATAATTAAATGACCCTAAGTGCCTGGAAGATCTTCGCGATATTTCTGGCATCATCAATGCCGCGATGAACCGTTCCTTCGAAACGGATGCCTAAAATCCTGAGTGCTCGAACGACTCCAACCGGTCTGATGCGATGCCTTCTCGCAAATTCGGCTTTCACATTTCGGTGCACGCCAAATGGATAGGAGATCCGATGATAGTGGCAATCCTTCACGAACTGTTTTCTATCGTAATCGCCCCACGAACAGAAAACCAGATCGGAAAGTCTGCATCCGCACATCTCTTCCACTTGCCTCTGAAGATTAGCCAATGCGTCGGGAAAGAGTTGAGCCGTATCAACATCGGATTGCGTAATTGATGTCAGCTTTGTACAAAATTCTGAGAGGATGGGATGTCTCACGGGTTTGACAAATTGCTGAACTTCACCCAAGACTTCGCAGTCATCGTTCAGGGGAACGGCGCCAATCTCAATAATCTCATTTTGCCCATAGAGCGAGTGACCGCGTTGCCAACAGGTTGCTTCCACATCGATAATCAGATACATCAATCTATTCCTAAATTCCGTGATAACCGTTAAGATGGGAGAGTGAGGCTCCTGCCGAACTATGAGCTCCGCGGGAGCGTCGCCCTCCCATGAGGCATTTCGTGTTTCATTTTGCTGACATCCAATTGTCACCAATCCCCGCCTCAGTCCGCAGGGGCACTCGCAACGTCATCGCCTGCTCCATCTCTTTGCAGACAATCGCCGCTTGCTCTTCCGTGACCGCCTCTGGCGTTTCAAACACCAACTCATCGTGGATCTGTAGGAGTAGCTTCATCGGCAAATTGTCCTTATCGATTCGTCGTTGGACGTTGACCATCGCCGCCTTGATTAGGTCCGCCGCACTCCCCTGCACGACCGTGTTAATTGCCAGTCGTTCTCCCTGACTTTGCCGATTTCGACTTGAGGAATGAATTTCAGGAATCGCTCGCCGCCGCCCAGTGAGGGTAGAAACATACCCCTGCTCTAACGCTTGTTGGACGCATTGCTGTAGAAAGAGATCGATGCCCGGAAAACGTTGTTTGTAATCTTCGATTAGCTTCGCCGCCTCCCCCACATCCATGCCCTCGATTCGCCGTGCCAACCCAATCGGAGAGACGCCGTAAATGATGCCAAAGTTAATCGTTTTCGCTTTATCGCGTTGCTCTCGCGTCACCTCATCCATCGGAACATCGAACACCTGCGAAGCGACCGACGTATGGATGTCGAGGTCATTTTGGAAAATGTCCATCAGCCCAGGGTCTTCGCTGAAATGAGCGAGGACTCGTAACTCGATCTGTGAATAATCTGCACAGATAAGTTTATGCCCCTCCGGTGCTCTGAACGCCTTTCGGAGTTGGCGTCCGACCTCCGTCCGCACCGGTATATTCTGGAGATTCGGTCCGTCCGATTTCAATCGCCCGGTTGCTGTCGTGAGTTGGTAGAAATGGGTATGAATTCGACCTGTTTCTGCCGCCACTGCATTTTGAAGCTGACCCAAATATGTGCTCTGAAGCTTTCTGAGTTGCCGATACTCGATGAGCAAACGAGGCACACCTGTGCGTGGGTCGCTCACATCTTCCTGTCCGGCAAGTGTCTGTAAAACATTCACATCCGTTGATGGACGCCCGCCCTTTGTCTTCTTCACAGGCTGAAAGCCGATGTCGTCAAAGAGTACTTCCGCGATCTGGTGCGTCGACTCAAGATGGAATTCGCGCCCCGATAGCGCGTGGATCTCTTCGCGAAGCTCATCAATCCGCTGGCCAATGACTTCACCTTGCCGTCCCAATTCCTCCTTGTCACACACAATGCCATTAAATTCCATCTCGGCAAGGATTGGGCCGAGCGGAGATTCGATATCCTGGACAAGTTCGGTGATACCCATCTCCTCCAGCGTTGGCAAGAGGTGGTGATAGAGACGTAAAACAATGTCGGTATCCTCCGCCGCATACGTCACAACCCTGTCCAAAGGCACTTTGTCAATCGAAAGCTGATCGTCACCCTTTCCAATCAGGTCTGAGATCGGAATCATCTTGTAGTTCAAGTGGAGAAGTGCAAGGGTATCAAGATTGTGGGCAGGCTGGTTCGGATGGGCTAACAGACTGGCGAACATTGTGTCGAAGACAACACCTCGCAGCTTCACGCCATGTCGTAGAAGGATTCCAGCGTCAAACTTCAAGTTGTGACCACACTTCGGTAGGTCAGGGTTTTCCAGCACCGGTTTAAGCCTCGTGAGAACAGATTTAATATCAAGGTGGTCGTCAGGGTTTGGAGAGCGGATGGGAACATAAACGCCGTGTCCGGGCTTCCACGCGAAACTCAAACCACAAAGACCAGCATCCCGATTTAAACTGTTCGTTTCGGTGTCCACGCTAATCATCGATTGAACACGGAGGGTTTCAACAAGCGCGTCCAATTGTGGAAGCGTGGTGATTGCCTCGTAGTCACCGGAAGCGGCGGTGTCGTATCCGCCTTTCTCCAGAATTTTTAACGTTTTCTCCTCTAGTGCAGCGATTCGCTCCTTTCTCGTCGTCTGCGTTTCACCTTCTGGCCGAAGCGAGATTTCCCCTCCAGCAGCGAGTTTTTTGACCTCTTCCTGGTATCGGTTGAAACCTAACTCTTGAAACAGTGGCAAGAGTTCCTGAAGGTTGATCGGTTTGACTCGCGCTTTTTCAAGTGACCAGTCAACCTCCGCGTCACGCTTGAGCGTAACGAGAGTTCGCCAAAGTGGAAGGTGATTACGTGCCTTCTCTAAGTTTTCCCGACGCTTGCCCTTGATTTGGTCGATATTGGCTAAAATGCCGTCGATTGAGCCGAACTGATTTAGCAATTTAGCAGCAATCTTGGGGCCGATTCCCTCTACGCCGGGAATGTTGTCCACCTTATCGCCCATCAACGCGAGGGCATCGATGACCTGCTCCGGCTTGATTTCCTTCTTTTCCCAAAGTGCATCGACATCGATTGTCGTGTCGGTGTGGATGTCGAACATCGTTACGCGGTCACACAGAAGCTGCTCCAGATCTTTGTCTTTGGAGACGAGGCGAATATGAAGGTCGTTGAAAGATGGGTTATCAAGTACACGTTGCGTAATTGTCGCGATGATGTCATCAGCCTCCAACCCCGGCACGCCGATGATGGGAATACCGAACATTTCGATGACCTGATGTACACGCGGAATCTGAGAGACGAGGTCGTCCGGCACACCTTCGCGCGTTCCTTTGTATTCATCGTAAAGGTCATCACGAAATGTCTTTCCCGGTGCGTCGGTGGCAGCGATAACGTATTGCGGGTGGAATTGTGAGAAAAGCTTGATTAGCATTCCCGTAAAGCCGAAGATGGCGTGGGTGGGTTCTCCTGTGACGGCACTCCGTAACCCACCACGAATGGCGTAGTAGGCGCGGAAGATCTGGGCGTGGCTGTCAATGAGATACAGGGTTTCGGGCGTTTTGGTCGTCATTTCCATATTTTCCTTTCTCTCAATACGGGTGAGTCTCTGCTGTCATTTCGATACGAAAACCATGTTGTTGTATCTATAATAACAGATGTTAATAACCAAGTCCAGCAAAATCCAAATATCGCTGGATTGGCAAAATCGTAGCAGTTTGACACCGTCAATTGGCTACAATGAAGTAAATCAGAGCGAAAGCCTTTCAACCTGCGTTGTGTTGGAAATGGGGCAAAACGCGAAACCGGACCAACAAATCATTGACAGTGTATATGGGGAAAAAGTATAATTCTCCGTTAGGGGTATTGAAAATAGAAAATGTCAGTGGCGGGAAAAAAGGGAAGTTGGTATGCCCGGGGCGACTCGAACGCCCAACCTTCAGCTCCGGAGGCTGACGCTCTATCCGATTGAGCTACGGGCACACCGTGAAAGTAATAATAATGTATTGCCCCCAAATTGTCAAGAGAATTTTCACGAGTTTGCTCAAAGTCTGAATTGATTGGATTTAACGCTCCTAGAACCCCACGGAAATGTAGCCGTTATTTCCTAAATATGCCACCTGTCTGAGGAGGATGCAATAATGAAACGCACGTTTCAACGCCTATCAATCTTGACGCTTATGATTCTATTCGTATTCAGCGTAAGTCCGGAGGTCTTCTCAAAAGGCTCTAGGGGATATGGCCGCTCAACGAGTAGAAGTTATAGCAGTCGCCGGAGTTCAAGCAAAAGTTACACGGCGCCATCGCGAAGTCGTTCATCGCGCTCCACAACTCAAAGATCAAACTCGTCTGTCGTACGAAAGAATACTCGCCCCGCTGCTGGACAAAAAAGCCTTCGTAGAAGTACCAGCACAACGGCAGGGCAACGAGGCAGTTCGGTGCGAAAAAGCACTGCGACTCGACAAAAAGCGAATGCCATGAGCCGCGCGAGGACCGGAAGTGCGACCTCTACAAGAAATATGACAAGCGGTCAGAAACGAGGTCTACAAAGCCAAAGGCGTAAGGAAGTCAGGAATCTGAAAGCAACGAATCGACAATTAACACGCAAGAATAGAAAACTCGAACGGCAAACGGCTAGTGCCCGTCGCCAAGCGCGTGTCGCGCGATCGCCGGTGACCGTCAATAATTACGGGACTTACTATCCGGTCGGGGGCTATTCGATGTTTTCTCTGACTGCAAGCATGGCGTATAGTAACTTGCTGTGGGGAATCTATTTCCACGATCACTACAACCACAGGCTTCACCATAGCTGGCTTTGGCATCATCACCACAGCGATTATGACCGAACTCACTGGTCGCCTAAAGAGCGGGCGGAGTATGAAGACTGGAAAGAGTACTACAGGAATCAAGGAATTCAGTCGAATCGAAACTACGTCGATCCGGAGACCAGTCGTGATGAGGACTATACCGAATCTTATGTCAAAGAAAATCCGAATGGGTTTTATGGTGCCGAAGCTGTCGAAGTGACCGTAGCGGAACTTCCCGACGAAAAGGAACTCAGGGGGTATGTCGTTGCAAGCGCAGGTTCCGGTGCAATTCAGACAACTCAACTTCAACCGATTACAGGCAAGCAGGAAATCATTGTTCGGAAGAAAACTTCCGGAGGGACTTGGTTCTTTCTGGTTTTTGGGGGCATACTCGTTGTAGGGGTTGTTGCTTTGGTAATGTACAACAAGGGATATTTCTAATTTCCTTTGCGGAAGAATTCCATTCTCATCCATCGTTAAGGATTGGCTACTAAATTACTCCTACATTTTTGAAGGCATCCTTGAGAAGGTTCAAAACCTTCTCAAGGTTAAATGCCCAACTTATTTAATCGCCCTTCCTAAGGAGGAAAATATGGCATTGTTTGGCAGATCAAAAGAAAAAAAGCCGAGGCGACACGAACTGCTAGATATTCCAATCGGCAGCATGATTGAACTCTCCGATCCGATTACGTTTGAAACGAGTGAGGCCGTTAGTCGAACCTTTGAGTTAATCGAGCGAAAAAAATACGAAAGCCGTGCCCTGCTGCGATATATGTACCTTCTCGAAGATGAAGACGACCAAGTTGTTTTAGGGGTTGATCGAGTTGGAAATACCGATGAATATGAACTGTCTCGATGGATTATCGACAGCGAGGAAGAGCTTGATGAGGAACTACCGGATAGCATTACCCTCCATTACCCCGATCCGGATGACGATGAAGAAGAAATCGCGGTTGAGTATGTAAAGCAAGAGGTCACCTCAGCAACCATGACGGTCGTCAATAGCCAGGAATTGAATGAATATGACGCCGAACTTCACGAGTACACCAACGAAGATGGCGGGCTAATGTCCGTTGAACTTTGCGGTAATTGGCTGACTTTTTACGTTGGGCAATCAATCTCTCGGTCTGATGTAGAAATCTATCCCGCCGAGGAGGAAGCAGAATATATTTAACCCCTTTTGACAAGTCAGGCAAGATGGCATGAACAATTGGAATATTGAAACATTACAGCCTCCTCCCAATTACGAAGTGATCGCTTCAACAGATTCGGTGGAGGCGGTCTTTTTTGAGAACGAACCGTATTTTGGCAACCCCACCCAAGTCTTCGCTTACATGGGAATGCCCAAGACAAATAGCACTTCCATTCCCGGCATGGTTTGTGTTCATGGTGGCGGAGGAAAAGCCTTCAATGAATGGGTACAACTATGGAATGCCCGCGGCTACGCTGCAATTGCTATGGACTTGGGAGGACGCGGTATGGATGGGGAAAGATTACCTCACGGTGGCCCCGATCAAGACCATGACGCGAAATTCAACCTGAATGTGGGTTGGGAGAATCTTTGGACTTACCATGCAATTGCCGCTGTCGTTCGCGCCCACAGCCTCCTTCGCACTCAGCCCAACGTCGATCCACAACGCATTGGTATCACGGGTATTAGCTGGGGTGGGTATCTAACCTGTATTGCGGCTGGCGTCGATCAGCGTTTTGCATGCGCCATACCGGTCTACGGTTGCGGCTATCTGCAACACAATAGCGCTGAAGATTGGCTGCGAACTTTTGACAATATGACGGATGAACAACGAAAGCAGTGGCATGATCTCTGCGATCCATCTGTATACCTTCCTCATAGCTGCATGCCGATGCTTTTTGTCACGGGAACCAACGACTTTGCCTATCCCCTTGATAGCCTGAAATTGAGCTATTCCTGCGTCAAAAGCCCTGTGACGCTCTGTGTGCGCTTGGAGATGCCACATGGTCATGAGGCTGGCTGGGCACCGCAGGAAATTCATTTGTTTACAGACAGCCTTTTTCGCCATGCGCCCCCGCTCCCGCAAATCGGTCAGATGACTCGCAAAGGGACAGCGGTTAAAGCACCGTTCCACAGCGATCAGAGCATTGATGCTGGTTACCTGCTTTACACACAGGATGGAGGGACATGGCCACAGCGAAAATGGCATAAAGTTCCAGCGATTCTAAAAGGACAAACGGTGTTGGCGGAATTGCCGGAAAATGTAACGACGTATTTCCTTGCAATTGAGGATGATAGAGGCGCATACGCCAGTGCTTCTCATGAAGAAATCACCTAACGTAAAGGGAAACTGATGAATCAAAAAAAGATTTCAGATGAGATTATCAATCAACTTCTGATTCCTAGCACGGCAACCTTGACATCAGTATTACGGCAGTTGGGAGTGACCCATACCTATATGCACCGAGTCACGCCTCTACGCCCTGACATGAAGATGGCGGGTCCAGCATTCACCCTTCGGTATATTCCCACTCGTGAAGATCTTGATTCAGGGACGGTGGACAACCTGAAAGATATCCAACGCATCGGTATTGAACAGATCGCCAAGGGAGAAGTGCTGGTTATCGATGCACGGGGCGATACCCGGGCAGGGACCATGGGTTCAATCCTCGCAACGCGCATCCACTGTCGTGGTGCTGTCGGCGTCGTAACTGACGGGGCCTTTCGCGACAGCCCGATCATTGCCGAAATAGGCATTGCCGCTTATGCTGGGGGGATGAATGCCCATACCAATAAAACCATACATTATCCCAGCGAAATCCAGGTTCCGATTGCCTGCGGTGAGGTCGCGGTTTTTCCAAGTGACATCATTGTGGGAGATGAGGAAGGTGTCGTTGTGGTTCCGGCTCAGTTGGCAGAGGAGGTCGCTCAGAAAGCAGTCGAAATGGAAAAAAGGGAAGATTTCATAATGGAGAAGATACGAGCCGGATCGAGCATCATCGGCACTTATCCGCCGGATGAAAACACGCTGGCGGAATACGAAGAATGGAAAAAAAAGAAAATGTAACTGATATCAATGCCCTGAAACCAGGCGGGGTATTTATCCTTGAGCAATTTTCGACCGATCATCCCGAGCGAGGTGGTAACTTCGGCCCGCGAAATCCAAATTACCTCGTAAAGCCTAACGAACTTCTAGAGGCATTTAAATCTCTTCGTATTCTCTATTACGAGGATACAGTCGTTGAACTTAACGAGGGAATGCATAAGGGGCCTGCAGCACTTATCAGATTAGTCGCTCAGAAACCATAGCCATAATAACACCTAATCCCTAGAAAAAGGAGAATGTATGGAATCAATTCAAACCATTTCCTCTGAAGAGCTGGAACTTCTCAAGCAGGTAGATACACCGACAGTCTGTAACGTTATTGAACTGTTCGAGGTTCGTCCTCGAAACACGGGCTATATGGACGGCCGCATCAAGTCAGGCTTTCCGGAGATGCCACCGATGGTTGGCTATGCAACCACAGCGACATATCGCTCAAATGCCGCGCCCCGTGGCGGCGATGTGTACGCAGGACTCGAAGGGCAGGTCGCTAAATTTGATAGCATCCCTGAACCTCGGGTCGTGGTGTTTCAGGATATCGACCATCCGCCTGTTTCCGCGACGTTTGGCGAGGTGATGTGTACCACGTACAAGACCTTCGGTTGTGTGGGACTAATCACAAGCGGTGCTGGGCGCGACCTTGAGCAGGTTCACGCGATCGACTTTCCAGTCTTCACGAGTGGGACAATTTGTGCTCACGGATATTGTCACGTCATTGATGTGAATGTGCCGGTGCATGTTGGCGGGATAACGGTCTACCCCGGCGAACTTCTGCATGGTGACGCCAATGGAGTGACGACAATTCCAAATGACATCGCAGGCGAAGTTGCCCGCCTTTGTGCCGAATTTATGGATGCGGAGAGTTACGTGCTTGATTTCCTCAAGGCAGGAGAACAAGATTTGAAGGGGTGGGAAGAAGCGCGGGCGAAGTGCTCCCAAAAAATCGCCGAATTACGAGAACGTGCTTTGAAGTTTATTTCGGGCTGAGTTGCGCGTGAATTGAAAAGTAGATAATCGTTAGACCTGACAGGTTTGACTCGTCTCCCCTGTCAGGTCTAACATTTTCGACATGGTTGATACGCCTTACTGAGGTGGAGGCGGCGGGCCTTCGATAATCGCACAAGGTTCGACAAAATTATCGATCGGGGGAAGATTCCTGATAAAGTTCACGATGTCATTGACATCTCCATCCGTCAAACCTCTGAATTGTGGCATCGGCGGACAGAGCGGAATGCCCTCGGAATTCTGCCCTTTTCGGAGTGCAGTGACGACCTCTTCCCGCGACCAATTGCCGATTCCTGTGTCTGGGTGAGAGGTAAGATTAGCAGAGCGAACACTCAAGCCGGGGATAGGAAATTCCTCACCACCCGCGAAATACAGGTCTGGATTAAGTGCACCGGGATCTCCGCCCTCCAATCGTTGCGTGTGACATTCAATGCAAACGCCTGCGGCTGAAGTAAGATATTTACCCGGATCGTCGTCATCACCCGGCAAGCTAGAATAATCGAGTAGTTTGGAGGGTTGTGGCGGAATAATAAATGGCGCGCGTTCTGGCACTTCATTTACGATTGGCTCAACACCTTTCCTCAAAAACGCGATGATCGACATGACATCCTCAGGGGTCATGTTTGCAAACTGGTAGTAGGGCATAATCGCGAAGAGCGGTTCACCTTCCGGGCTATCATCATCATAATGCCCAATGCCCTGCGTGATAGCTTTGAAAATTTGTTGGTCTGTATAGTTCCCAATTCCCGTTTCCGGGTCAGGCGTCAAATTCGGCGTCGACAATACGCCCGGAATGAACTCTCGCCCGCCTGCGAATAATCGACTCGTATCCAGTCCGGTGGGGCCAAAGGGCGTGTGGCATTCCCAACAGAGAGATAATTCCATTGCCAAATACCGTCCCCGGTCAATCTGAGCTTGGCTGTACTGCGTTTCTCCAAGCGCACCGACAATCTCATTTTGAATGTCGTCACACCCCATCTGGAATACAAATCCGGCAAGGACAGCTACGAGAAATAAACCTAAAGTAATTCGTTGAAAGCCTCTCATTTCAAAACCTCCTTAATTGAGTTGAGAGTTATCTGATTATAGTGAGTTTTCCAGCTTTTACAACATCATCGGCCTGGATAACATAAAAGTAAATACCACTGGCGACAGATTCTCCGTGGCTATCACGACCATCCCAATATGCCGCCTTATTCCGATCGCGATAAACGCCAACCTCTTGATGGCCCAGATTCAGCGTCCGTACAAGATGAGCGGCGGAATTGTAAATTTGAATAAAAACGTCTGCACTGTCGTTGAGTTGGTAAGGCAACCACGTCTCTGGATTGGCGGGGTTAGGATAGTTGCTGAACGCCACGAGTGGTTCTGTCCCAGGTTGATCTGAGAGCAGTTGATGAATCAGGTTCTGGACAAGGGTGAAATCTGGATGACTCCTCGGATTTTCCGCTAACCTCAAGGAGAGGTTTTTAAGGATAGCCCGTTGTTCAGGAGTCACAGTTCCAACTGCACCGTTTGGAGCAGCGGAGATGGTTCGTTCACCAAAGTGGCGGGCGACCAAAACGAGGTCTAAGATGTTAACAACATTATCTTTGTTCACATCAGCCCTTGCATCCTTTGGTGGAGATTCCCCAAAGTGGCTTGCGACAATGACAAGATCGAGAATGTCAACAACACCATTTTGATTGGCATCCCAAGCGGGGAAAACCTGTTGGGTTTCAATCCGCTCCCGAATCATGTTCATAGCAACTGGAGGAGAAAACTCGGTTCGCGTCCAGACATCGTAAAGTCGATCGCCCCAATCATTCGTCCGATTTTCTTCCACCAGGAACTTAATATATTCCCAAGAAGCCGTTTGGTAGTAGAGCGTGACTTCTACCTCAACGGCACCCTCCGGGATTCGATACGGTGTATCGTCCCAAAATTGCCCATCTTGATACGAATAAGCGACAGGTTGGGCACTGTGGGATGCAAACGCCGCATTCGTGAATCCCCTTGGTGGGATACGATTGTCTTTATATATCATGTCGTTCAGGACGAAATGGGATGAAGGTCCAGCCTCCAAACCGATCTCGGCTGCCCATGCCTCGCTCAATCCGGGTTTCGTTTCATACACCTTTAGCTGATTATCAGCAAGGATTGTCGGCACGCGGACAGGTGTGCCCTTCAGTTCATCATCAATAAATTCGTACCGTCCGGACTCGGAAATGATTGTGCCCGTCGCATTAAAAAACTTGACGTTCAACCACATCCGTCTGCCTTCGGGATAACCTGTTGGCAATTTATGTCCGGTTTCATTCGTGATTCGGACATTAAGCGTATCGTCGTCAGGAAATACCAAATCCAATGTTGCCGCACGGCGCAGGGTTGCAATTGCTCGCTGCTTTGTGGCGGCGAGGGCAGCCTCGTTAACTTCGTCTCCCCAAATGAGAGGTAACGTGTCAGGCACCCAAGTGTTTCCACCAGTCAGGTCATGAATGGCGAGGTCATCACGCAGCCTAATTCGCTGACGTGTTCCATAACCGGTTGTTCGCGCCATGTGACAGCCTTGGCAAGAACCCTCATGCCCCATTTTGGAGTAATCACTGAGCAGCCATTCGCTATAAGTGCGTTCAATGACCCCGTATTCGTGCGGAGACTGCGTAGTGACATCTGACGCAAAGAATGGGTTGCTGACGTTATGACATGTCCCACACAGATCTCCACTGAGATGAAAATCGGATTTAGCGGTTCGGTGGATGCTCCTAGCGTCATCATAGGGTCCCCTCTTGACACCCGGTGATACAACGTACATCGCGCTTCCACGTCCCGGCACGTCCGGTTCAACAAGTGCTTTCCCCTCCTCTGATAAGGGGTCCACAAGTTGATGGCAAAAATCGCATTGGATTCCTTCTCGATCTTTCGCTGTTAGGCTCGCTCCGGCACCCGGTTTCGACCGTCCTTCAAGCCAGCCAACAGGCGAATGGCAACGTAAGCAGAAATCGCCAGCCTCTGGGTTATCCTGCTCTGCAATTGTCAAAGCCGCATAGAAAACCGGATCTCTCGCCGCGTTTGCCATCATACTCCCACTCCAGGTAAAGGCAGGTTCAATCTCCGGGTTATATCCGCCATGGCAAAGTCCACAGGTACTTGCAGATTGTAACGCACCGATTGTCTCGGGCTGAGTGCCCGGCATCAGAAACGGTTCTGCCGCCCAAATGACAGCGACGATGACGATTAAGAAGATCAATAAGAAATTGATAATGTGTCGTATTTGCATCAACTCAAGCCAACTGGACTGATTTTTTAGCTGATCCGACATTATATCATGATTATCTCATCTCTGCAACAGGGAAAATGGATTCAGTTTTTTATACTTGAGTGAAACCGATTTTTGTGCTAGACTCTCAGGTGGAAAAAAACAGGAAATACGTATCACACCAGAATCCCTGGATTTATGAATTATATGCGGGATGTAACAATTTTGAGGTTAAATATGAAACTTGCTATCTGTAATGAAATGTTTGAAGATTGGAAGATCGAGGACGTTTTTACGTGTGCTGCCGAGCTGGGCTACGATGCCGTTGAGATAGCACCTTACACGCTCTCGGAGTCAGTGGTAGACATCAGCCAAGCTGAACGAGATCGAATCAAAAAAGCCGCTGAAGATGCCAAAATAGAAATTGCGGGACTCCATTGGCTGCTTATCTCACCGAAAGGGCTGTACGTCAATCACCCGGATGCAGAAATCCGCGCGAAAACGCGGGATTATTTCCTCGCACTCATTCAGTGCTGTGCCGACCTAGACGGGAAGATTATGGTCATCGGATCGCCGAATGAGCGCAACGTGCTTGAGCCACTGACGTATGACGAGGCATGGGAGTATGCGCGAGAGACTTTTTCAGAGTGTGCGACGTTTGCCCAAGAAAAAGATGTCATCCTGTGTATGGAGCCGCTATCCACCCGGAACACGAACTTCATCACCACACCCGCAGAAGCGGTGCGGATGGTCAAAGCGGTGGACAACCCGAACTTCCAGATTATCCTTGATGTCACCAGTACGGCAGCCGAAAATTTGGACATGCCGACGCAGATTCGTGAATTTGCCGAATACGTCGCC
>JADFGN010000711.1 GCA_022567695.1 Candidatus Poribacteria bacterium
CCATTTCCCTTTGCTTCTCACACCATCGTTTCTGATAGAGCAATTAAGGTAAGACTTATGACGATAAGTGATCATAATAGGAATTTAACCTATATTGCATTAGATTTTGTTAGAGCGCACTCCATTCTCGAATATCGACGAAATGCCCGGTGATTGCTGCTGCCGTTGCCATTTGTGGACTGACGAGATGCGTCCGCCCCCCCTTGCCTTGCCTGCCTTCAAAATTTCGGTTCGATGTACTCGCACATCTTTGACCTGGCATCAGGATGTCTGGATTCATGCCAAGGCACATGCTGCATCCGGCTTCACGCCACTCAAACCCCGCGTCTCGAAAGATTCCATCCAAGCCCTCCGCTTCCGCTTGTCTCTTGACTTCCTGCGAACCTGGTACGACAAGTGCGTGAACTGTTGGAGCGACCTTGCGTCCTTTGGCAATTTTGGCGGCAATCCGAAGGTCACTGATTCGTGAGTTAGTGCAACTGCCGATGAACACCTTGTCGATCTGAATGTCGGTAATCGGTGTCCCTGGCTTAAGCCCCATGTACTCAAGCGCGCTTTGTGTTGCTTTCCTTTCATCCGCTGTCGGCATGCTGTCCGGATGGGGAACAACTGCCGTCACATCCGCGCCCATACCGGGGTTCGTGCCCCACGTAACCTGTGGTGCAAGCGTTCCGGCATCGATAGAAATAGAGCGATCGTACGTTGCGCCATCGTCCGTTGGCAACTTCCGCCATCGCTCAACAGCACGATCGAAATCTTCGTTTTTGGGGCAGAACCGCCGTCCTGATAGATATTCGTACGTTTTATCATCAGGCGCAATCATCCCGGCGCGAGCCCCCGCTTCGATTGTCATATTGCAAACAGTCATCCGCTCCTCAATGCTCAAGGCACGAATCGCTGAACCGGTATATTCGATCACTGTTCCGGTGCCGCCATCAATTCCGATTCGACTGATAATTGACAGAATGATGTCTTTCGCGGTTACGCCTTCCGGCAACCGCCCTTCGACGCGAATTTCAAAAGTCGTTGGCTTTTGTTGCAAGAGGCATTGCGTCGCTAGTACATGTTCAATTTCGCTTGTCCCGATACCAAAGGCGAGCGCCCCGACCGCGCCGTGCGTTGATGTATGGCTATCGCCACAAACGATTGTTTTCCCCGGCTGTGTAATACCGAGTTCAGGACCAATCACGTGAATGATGCCTTGATCGGGACTGTTGAGATCATAAAGGGTAATCCCGAATTCCTCGCAGTTCTTTGACAGGGTTTCCATCTGCTTCGCTGCAATTACATCTGTAATTGGAAGAGATCTATCTGTTGTTGGAACATTGTGATCCATCGTCGCAAACGAGAGCTCTGGACGACGGGCTTTCCGCCCTGTGAGTCTCAGCCCTTCAAACGCCTGCGGGGAAGTGACTTCGTGGATGAGATGCGTATCGATATAGAGGATTGTGGCTTCTCCTTGTCCCTCACGCACAACATGCGCATCCCAGATTTTTTCAAACATAGTTTTAGGCTTCATCTATTTTTTCCTCCAAGGGTTCTTTTTCTAGCATTCGCCGGGCTAAAACCGATCCACCCATGATGACCGCTTCATCACCAAGTTTCGCTTTTACAATTTGGAAATCATTCATGGTATTTGGTAAGGCATACTTTAGCGTGACCTTATGGACAGCATCAATGAACTCACTTCCCATTGCTTCGATAACCCCACCACCAAGCACGATCATCTGAGGGCTCAGAAAATTAACAATCGAAGCGATTCCCATGCCTAGATACTTCTCGGTGCGCCGCATAATTTTAGTCGTCAGTTTGTCACCTCGGGTCACCGCTTTGGCTAAAGCTCCACCTCGAATCATATCCAGATTTCCACCATTCAGCTTTGGCAGGATGCTCTTCTTCCCTTCTTTGAGGATGGCTTTCCGCAGTTGGCGGGTAATTGCCGTGCGGCTTGCAACGGCCTCCAGACAACCACGATTTCCACAGCCACATCGTGGACCGCCGGCTTTGACAATCATGTGACCCACCTCACCGGCGAGTTTATTGGCACCGTGAAAAAGCTGACCGTCTAAAATAATCCCACCGCCGATTCCTGTGCCAACAAAAATTCCAACAAGATCTTTGACGCCTTTCCCCGCTCCGAGGACCGCCTCACCTAACGTGCCTACATTGACGTCGTTATCTATGAAGGTAGGAATCCCCATGCGTTCTTCAAGCTTTGCTCTAAGAGGGACGTTTGACCATCCAAGATTAACCGCTAAAATCACGAGACCTGTGTCTGGGTCTAGCGTACCTGCACAACCCATCCCAATTGCTCGAACCTGCGAGGTTTCAAGTCCCGATCGCTTAATGGCCCTACGGATACATCGCGCAATTCGATCAATCACTTGGTCGACTTCTTGCTTCGCTTTCGTCCCCGTTTTCGATTGGGATTTTATCGTTCCCTCGGCATCAATGACTGCCGCAAGGATTTTTGTGCCGCCGATATCAACGCCAACCACATAGTCGTCATTGGAGTTCGTCGTTTCTGCGGTCTTCGTTTCTGGCTGGGTCATTTTTCAATAGCTCCTTACTTCTTTGTCAGCACGCGCGTGAGCATGTTGAAAGCAATGATCGGGAAGGTTCATTTCACGGCTGAGTAGGGGCGAGGCATGCCTCGCCCCTACTTTACAACTTATTAAATCTGAAGATGCAAACGATGCAGGTTAAAAGATACAAGTG
>JADFGN010000712.1 GCA_022567695.1 Candidatus Poribacteria bacterium
GGCAATCTGCGTCGTATCAGTAAGTTGCACACGTATGACTTCCGGCAAGTCTCCCGCCTGCAGTTTCTCCTCTGATTCTGGCGTTTGAGAATAGATCGCGGAAGTAGCAAGTCCAAAAAGAATAATTGGAAGGATAATGCGTGAAATGTGCCCTTCAGGTGGGCGGAAGAACCACGCGCAAAACGTGAAACGTGAATGAACCACTGAACTTATCATCTTATTTCCCTGCGCTAATTGATAGTCTTATACCCACGAGATCAATCTCTTTGACCATTTTCATAATGAAAATGCTCTAGGCTTGCCGAACTGAATCGCTGAATGAAATCCGGTTCTCGCTACGCTGCTTTGGACTGTCCGTGTAATGCAAACTGTCAGTTTGCGCTGAACGGTTACCTTTTCGTTATTTCTTCTCCAATTTCTCAACCCGCTTATCAAGCGTATCAATCTTTTGCTCAAGCGCAGCTAAACGTCCCTCGACTCTGACCAGCCCGATCTCTAATCGCTGCATCTGCTTCTCAATGTCATCGATTTTCCTTTTCATTTCCGTGACAGCAGTTTGTGTGTATTGCACATCGCGTTGGATAATATTCAAATCCGCCTTAATACTAAAGTACCCAATAACCCCCACCGCAATAAATGGAACCACCAGCGGAAGTGCAAAGTTTAAAAACCACTTCCAATCAAATCGTGGCATAGCGGGCTGAATTTCGGGTAGAACCTCTCTAATCACCAAAATAAGTTCGTCTTTGGGAATGGTTGTTTGATTTGGAGCTGACATAGAAACTTCTTCTCACGGCTGGATGCCTTCCACCAAGAGGTTTCCCATTGCGCCCCATCGTCAACCCTGGCGCGACATCGACATATCTTACTCCTGCTTAATTTTTTCTAAAAGCTGCAGGAGTTTTTTTTGGGCATTATCGTACAACGCATCCCACTCTTTTTTGACCTTTGCATCCTGGACAGTTGAAACATTCAATTCATAAAACTCGACTGCGTTGCGATATTCATCCTTTGCAAGGACCACTTTCCCTGCTTTGTCAAAAGCAGCAGCGGCGCGGATGATTGCATGAAGTGCCTTGAGCGGGTTGTGACGTTTATATAAGGTCGGCACACGAAGATAGGTTTTACCTGCCTCGAAATATTGTCCCATCAGATATTGGGTCTGTGCCTTGTAGAGCGTTGCATCGATAACGATATCAACAGGGAATCGCTCCGTACCCCCTTTACGAATAACATCATAAGCCTCAACCGCCTGTGAGTATTCTTCTTGTCCGCGGAGGGCATGTCCGAGCAAGAGCTGTGCGACTTCGGCTTGCTTGGAAGTCGGATAGTTCGTAATAATCTGTCGGTAAGTATCAGCCGCTTTACTCCATTCAACCAATTCCTCGTAACATCGCCCTGCCAGCAGAAGGGCACGAGTGGCATCGGGGCTCTTGGGATATTTCTGGGGCACTTGCATCAGCGCTCTGACAGCATTCCCGAGATTGCGTCCTGGATTCTTCTCATCGTACCATGCGTAACCAATTTCATAGCCAGCGGCAGGCGCGAGATCGCTTTCAGGTGACAGCCGTTCAAACGCACCGATTGCCTTTCGGTACGACCCCAAGGCGATGTAACATTTCCCAATATTGTAAAGAGCGAACGATGCCGCTGATGTGTTAGGATACTGATTAATGAGTTGCTGATACTCTGCGATAGCTCGCTTGTAGTCCTTATCCTGATAATAAAAATTACCGATTTTCACCTGGACATCCGGGGCAAGTTCCCGATCTGGATATTTCTGTATCAATTTCTGATAGGCTTGTAGTGTCTTCTCTTTTTGCCCAAGGTTTTCATAGGCTAGCGCAATTCCATACTGTGCATCGTCAGCCCAATCGCTATTCGGATAATGTTTAATCACAGCCTCATAAGCACCGATTCCTTCTGTATAATTTCGAAGGTTAAGAAAACTTTCGGCAATGTAGTATTGCGCTTCGGGGCGTAAATCCATGATAGGTTCTGTGCCAGCTTCACGAATTGGGATTTTCTGATTGGGAAATTTCTCAACAACACTTTGGTAATTCTCAATCGCTCTCGCGTATTGGCCCTGTTTAAAATAGGCATTGGCTTTACCAAAAATTGCGTTGGGGGCGAGCAGTGAGCCAGGGTGCTTCCGCAGAAGCGTATCGAAGGCCGCGATTGCTTTTGAATAATTCTCTTGCTTGTAGTGCACCTGTCCAGTCTGATAGCGTGCATTGTCCCCCCAATCGCTGCCAGAATAGTTAGCAATCACAGAATTGAAAGCGCGTATCGCGTCGTTGTGCTGTCTGAGGTTGACGTATGCGATGCCAATATGAAACTGCGCGTTGTCCGCAAATTTGCCGCTGGGATGATTCTTGACAACCGTTTCCCATGCCTTGATTGCGTCTTGATAGTGCGTACTTTGAGGGCGTCCACTTAGCAAAGCCGCTTCAGAGAAATGCGTCCAACCGACTCCGTAACGGCATTTTTCAGCCCATTCGCTAGACACCTGTTTTTTCAAAAGTTCCTGGTATTTCCGCCGAGATGATTGAAAAGTTTGAGGCGTCTGACCGCTCCAATAAGTGCTTTCGGCGATAAAGAACTCTGCGCGAAATCGAAGGGCGCTGTCGGGGAATTCTTGAATTAACTGATCACATGTCCGGATGGTTTCCTGATAATCTTGAAGTTCGTACAGGCCACGTGCCTTCCAGAATAA
>JADFGN010000165.1 GCA_022567695.1 Candidatus Poribacteria bacterium
CAGGAGTGAGCCAAACGCTACAATTATCTCCCGGCGATATGGTTGCGTGTGTGCGAGGCGTTGAGCATACGCTTTGGGCAGACCATGAATTGGTCTATTTGCAGTTTTCAAGCGTTCTACAAGGCAACGAGCGCCGGGGTCACCTTATTCGTTAGCGGGTTAAGCTTGCATTTCATTATTGCACGGAGCGTTCAGGAGTTCCCTAACCATTTTGTCTTTGACTTTTTCGACCTATTTTGCGTATTATGTTTAGAGAAAGATTTTAAAGGTGAAATTATGGCTCAAGAACCGACCGATCAGGAATTGGTAATCCGTCTAAAAAGCGGGGATGTCACTGCCCTTTCTGCACTTGACCAAAGATACCGCGTGCGAATTATTCGGTTGATTGCTGAACTCGCCAAATCTTATGAGGAAGCAGAAGATATCTATCAGGAAGCGATTTTCAAAGCGGCGACGCACATCGCATCCTTCGATCATCGCCGGAGTTTTTACAACTGGCTCCATCGAATTGCGAAAAATCAGTGTATCGATGAATACCGACGCAGAGGACAGACAGAAATGGTGGAAGGTGACGAAATCCTCTTGAAACTGACGACAACGGATCGGAGTCCACTGGATGGAGTGATAGACAGCGAATTACAAGAAAAGATCCAAAAAGCCATTGACGTACTGCCGGAGCGTCAGCAATCGGTTGCAAAATTACGCCTACTCGAAGGACTCAATTACAAAGAAATTGCGCGACGGATTGGGGGAAGTGTACACGCAGTTAAATCCCTTTTCAGTGTTGCTCGGAAGACGTTAAAAACGCAACTGCAATTCTACCTCGGTTGCTTTGCATTCTTGCGACCCCGCACGAAGGGCATGGAGACATCTACCTCCACAACGATGGGGGTTTCTGGATTCCTCTCATTGACTGTGCATTTGATTGTTTCGGTCGCCCTATTTTATGGCGCAACGGATGGAATAGATACAAAGGAACGCGGCAAATCGAAGGAAACAAGCATTACCTTCATAACAGGTTCAGCCGATTCACGTGTATCATTGCGAAGAATCGAGCGACATCGGAGCAAGAAAGTTGTGTGGGAACCTCGCACATTTGAACATCATCACTCGACAAAGCTTTCCCAAAAGCGCGAAATAGATTGGACGACGAAAAAATCTTCACCTCTTCAGTCTTTAATTATTTCGGATGGCCACGCAACATCCCTCTCCTTTCCTCCTGATGAAACAGGTCTGGAATTCCATGAATCCGTCTCACTAACCGGCCAGCCCATTTCAAGCGAACGTGCGTTTGTACCAGCGATTGGTAAACGCTCCTATCAACGATCTGATAACGTCACGGCTAATTTATCGAACTTACACGTCAATCAGGTGGGAAGTATGGCAGATCTACCTGACGGTTTTAGGCGTTTTTCCAGTGTTGCCCAAAAGGACTTTTCACCAACACAGGCAAAGCCTTCAGCGATAAGCAATGCGCTACGCCGACTTCGCGCTTTCCGACAAGCACAGAATTTAGAAGCATATTCGTTAACTCAACTCCGACGTATTGCACGACGACTTGGACAATATCCGCTATTGATTTCCCAATGCCGGAAGCAACATCTCCGCGCACTGTTGGCGAACGGGTGGGTACCGATCGTGATTCTACGCTCACCTGTGGGTGGCAAACACCTGTGGACAATTACCGATTGGGATGCCGACACCGAGAAAATCACGTTGATTAACCCCCTTGAAAAACGTGAGATGCAATTAGACGAAACAGCGTTCATGCAAGGATGGCGGATGAGCAATGCCCCCGCAACTTGTCTGCTCCTATCCACACAGCCCCTCCCCAAGCCCTTCCCGGTACCTCCAATACGCCAAAACCAATCTATGACCTTTGTTGATAATGGTCCTCGCGTTTGGTATTAGTCCTTCCCCAATTCCGCTTTTCTCGCTAACTTTCATCATTTACGTCACAAAAGAGTTGACCATATACGAACAGATATGCTATAAAATAAGCCTGTAGATTGTGACAATGGCTATCTGCCTAATAAAAATTGGCTGGAACGAAACCGGCGAAAGAAGGAAAAAAGGTGAAATTTTTCGGTTTGTTATCGGTGATAATACTCATTGGTATGGCAACCACAATGAGTTTTGCGGCAATCGATCCGTCAACAATTGTTGGACTGTGGCACTTTGATGAAGGCAACGGAAGTACTGTCGCTGATTCATCAGGCAACGGTCACGATGGGGAAATTGACGGTGCTGTATGGGTCGATGGCAAAATGGGCGATGGGCTAGAGTTTGATGGAGATGATTCGGTCATCGTGCCAGATGCGCCAGACCTTCGTATCGGAGAACAACTTACGATGATGGCGTGGTTCTTCGCCACAGATATCGGTGATTGGCGTCAGATCATCGCTAAAAGTGACGAGTATTTGTTGCGAATCGATCCGCCCCAAGAGGGAAATCGGATGTCTTCATTCGTGAAAGCGGGTGGCGGTTGGGAGCCACGAGCGAGTGCGATGGTGCCGGACTTGGACACTTGGACTCACTATGCCGCCGTGTATGATAGTTCATTAGCGGATAATCAACTGAAGGTCTATGTCAATGGTGTCGAGAGTGGTGCAAGTACCCGGCCCGGAATCGTGGATCAAACGGAAAATCCTGTGGAGTTCGGCAAATGGGGCGGCGGATCGTTTTTTGTCGGCACCATCGATGAAGTGGCAATTTTCAATGTCGCGCTGTCAGAAGCTGATATCCAAACGGTTATGGATGTCGGATTCACCGCAGTGCAAGCTAAAGACAAACTTGCAACGACATGGGGCAATGTTAAACAAACCCGTTAAAGACTAAGGAGGCTACTAAAAGTGCGAAGATTTATTATCAGCTTGGGTGGAATCAGTCTATTTCTGATTGTGCTAGCAAGCATCAGTTTCGCCAAAATCGACCCGGAAACGGCTGTTGGTGTTTGGCTTATGGAGGAAGGCGGTGGCAACACCACTGCGGATTCTTCTGGACTAGATCACGAAGGCCAACTTAATGGTGCGAAATGGGTCGATGGCAAATTTGGAAAAGCCCTCGAATTCAAAGGGGGACAATGGGTGAGCATTCCAAGTACGCCAGAACTTCAGATTGGCGATCAACTAACAATGATGGCGTGGTTCTTCGCTACAGATATCAAAGATTGGCGTCAACTTATCGCCAAAAGCGACGAATATCTACTGCGAATCGATCCACCTCAAGAGGGCAACCGGATGTCTGCCTTTGTTAAACCAAATGGCGCCTGGGAACCAAGGGCAAGTGCCAGAGTGCCAGACCTAAAGAAATGGACACATTTTGCCGCGACCTATGACAGCAAGGCGAAGGGCGAACATCTGAAGGTATATGTGGATGGTGTCCAAAGCGGTGTCAGCACACGCCCCGGAAAGGTAACGGCGACGGGAAATGATGTTGAGATTGGTAGATGGGGCGGTGGGTCATTCTTTGTCGGCACCATTGACGAGGCGGCAATTTTTAATGTGGTACTTGAAGAAGCAGATATCCAAACAATCATGGACAAAGGGCTTGAAGATGCTTTGGGAGGGTTAGCTGTATCACCGAAAGATAAGCTCGCTACAAGGTGGGGAAAAATTAAAGCGCAGGTTAATAATTAATTGCCATCGGTTTTGATAAACCCACACTGAAAATTTACGTCTTAATGATTTTCCAAAGATCAATGTTGGTGAGCACGCTTTGGCTTACCAACATTGATCTTTTTAATTTAAATTCATTGAGGAGGAAGCCAATGCACTTGATTTCACTTAAAGATTGGTCTCCAGCAGACATAATCGATGCTGTAGAAGAAAGCATCGACATCAAGAACTACCCCGATAAATATCAAAGTGCAATGAATGGACTCAGCCTCTCACTTCTCTTTCAGAAAACCTCAACGCGAACGCGCTGTGCCGGAGAAGTGGGGATGAACCAATTGGGGGGACACGCGATATATCTTGACTGGCGGGCAACCAATTTCATGCTCGCCGACCTCCGCGACGAAATTCGTGTGCTGTCGTCCTACGTGGACCTAATCATGGTACGTTTCTTAAAACATGCCGATGTTCTCCGCTCTGCTGATGTTGCATCTGTCCCTATCATAAACGGTTGTTGCGATCGATACCACCCAACGCAAGCTCTGGCAGATCTGATGACCATACAAGAAAAGCTAGGCAAAGTCGAAGGTGTTAAACTCACTTATGTCGGTGTGCATAATAATGTATGTAACTCGCTGATTGCTGCTGGCATGAAGGTGGGCATGGAAGTAACTGTCGTTGCGCCAGAAACCAACCCGACAGCGATCGACGAAGATTTTCTTGAAGAAGCACGTCAGTCGGGAATGTATAAGGTCACCGATCGGTTGAAGGATGCCATAGCGGGCAGCGATGTTGTTTATACAGACACATGGATGGATATGGAATTCTTCCTCGATCCGACGCTTAAAGCAGAAAAGGAAAAACGGTCCAAGCTGATGGAGCCTTATCAATTGAACAAAGCACTTTTAGAGGGGGAAGATGTCCTGATTATGCACTGCCTTCCTGCGCACCGTGGTTCTGAGATCTCCGGTGATATTATCGAGGATGAGAGATCCATTATGTTTGAACAGGCGGAAAATCGACTCCATAGCATGAAAGGCTTGATGTTGAAGCTTTTGAATAAATGATGGTAACCGTTCACCCTGGACAAAGAAAGCCGGTGGTTGGCATTCAGCAC
Organism: Candidatus Poribacteria bacterium; assembly: GCA_022567695.1. Classification (GTDB taxonomy): domain Bacteria; phylum Poribacteria; class WGA-4E; order WGA-4E; family PCPOR2b; genus JADFGN01. The sequence goes on from JADFGN010000165.1 coordinate 4,732, forward strand.
ATCAGATCGTATAACAGCAGGTATTCGACAATTGGGAATCCCAAAGACAGCAGGTCATTTTGTTGAGGTTTATCACGGAATTTCAAAAGCGAGTGCGGTTGCCATAAGAAGCCAAGGTATTCGGCTAGACCTGTCTCGTCCGAACCTTGATTTCGGAAGCGGGTTTTACACAACAGCCGATAGAACACAAGCCGCAAAATGGGCTTCACGAACTTCTGATGATGGGGAAATTCTAACGTTTAAAATACCAGAATCTGATTACTCAAAGCTACGAGGATTACATTTCTCTCAGGCGACTACATCTTGGCACCGTTTTGTGAGACATAACCGACTAGGCGGGAAACTTCACAGCTACGACTTTGTGGAGGGACCGATGCTAGGGAATCCGAGCATCTTTTTACGAGGCGGTGTTTCCAAGGCATTCGGACATCAAATATCCTTCCATACACAAAAATCTTCTAATCTCTTGATGAGAGGGCTTGTTCCATGAGTAGGTTTACTTTTCAGACAGATGAGGAATCTGAGGCTTATTGTGAGGAAATTGTCTTAGAAATGGCAAGGCTTTTTGGTATTTCCAAATCAGAAGCAATTGGGAGAATTAATCGAGATTGGGATAGTCTGGTTCTTGTAGGCCAAGACGATGTAATTTATCACGAAGATCCAGAATACTGGGCAAAGACCATTTACTACGGAAAAGACTCGTTTTGGTGGTTGAATAAAGGCAGTCTTAAGCCAAGACCTTACCCGTAATGATGTGTTTAAATCCGAATTTTAGTAGGTGCAACCATGACAAACTATCTAACCTACCTCGAATGTAGTCGATGCAGCGCGATTTACGACCACGAATCCCCACAGAATTTATGTACGAAGTGCGAGAAGCCGCTATTCGCTCGCTATGATCTGGACAAAATCGCTCATGAGTGGGATCGCGCATCACTCTCCGCGCGTGAGGCCTCAATGTGGCGGTATGCTGAACTCCTACCCGTGGTGGACACTGCCAATATCGTTTCTTTGGGCGAGTCCATGACGCCGATTATCAGAACGAAACGACTCGGCAATATGCTCGGAGTTGATGAGTTATGGGTCAAGGATGAATCCCGCCTTCCCACGGGGAGTTTCAAGGCGCGGGGGCTTGCGATGGCGGTGTCCAAAGCAAAGGAACTCGGACTGAAGAAACTCGCAATTCCGTCTGCTGGCAATGCGGCAACCGCACTCTCGATTTACGCCGCTCGTGCGGGGATGGAAGCGAACATCTTTATGCCCAAAGATGCACCGGCATTTAACAGGAACACCTGCCAACTCGCTGGCGCAAACGTCACACTCATTGACGGGCTGATTACGGACGCAGGTAAAATCGTTGCACAACGCAAGTCCCAAGAAGGTTGGTTCGATGTCTCAACACTCAAAGAACCGTACCGCGTTGAAGGTAAAAAGACGATGGGCCTCGAACTCGCCGAACAATTCGACTGGAAACTCCCGGACGTGATCATTTATCCAACGGGCGGGGGCACAGGAATTGTCGGAATGTGGAAGGTGTTCCAAGAGTTGGAGGAAATCGGCTGGATTGGTGCGAAACGCCCACGAATGATCTCCGTGCAGTCAGCCGGATGTGCGCCGATTGTCAAGGCTTGGGAAGAAGGCAAGACGGAAGCTGAACCGTGGCAGAATGCGAAGACAATCGCAGCGGGATTGCGTGTGCCTCAAGCCGTTGGTGATTTTCTCATCCTCGACGCCATCCGACACAGCAACGGCGTGGCAATCGCCGTCACCGATGCTGAAATTCAAGAAGGACTTAAGACTCTCGCCACAAGCGAAGGTATCCTTTCTTGCCCCGAAGGCGCTGCAACAATTGCGGGACTCAAGAAACTCATTGATGGCAAAATGGTTAATCGATCTGAACAGATCGTTTTATTTAATACCGGTGGGTATCAGTAGGTTGAATTTTGCGATTTTACTCGTGCCCATGTGGTAGTGATTTTTTCTTTCGGTGAAACAGCAAAGATGATCCCATTCTCCATATCAGACCGGATTTCGTCTGCCGTCAGGGCACGGCTATAGACCGCAATTTCGTCCATGATGCCTCCCATCGATGCTAGTCCTGTTTGCGCTTGCCCAACTCGAAAAACCTGCGGTACGCTACCCATCTTTCCATTCTGGTTGAATTTGATGTCAAGTTCACCGTTAACGTACTGGCGAACTTCCTTTCCGTCGTAAACGCCGGCGACATGGTGCCATTCTCCGGTCTTCGGCGAAATGGTCTGTTTCCCACGGGTGCCTTGCCAACCACCGATATGCACCCATGTTTCGATTTTGCCCGCGGTCCACTGCATTGTATAACCCCCTTGGTTGGCTGGTTTCCGCCTTCCAAAGAGATTTGAATCTCCCTGAACGTTTTCGGGTAAAATCCATCCTTCAATTGTAATCGCATCGGTGATGTCTAACACAGGTAATTCGGGGAACTCAACGTGTGCAACGCCAGCAAAAGATAGCGCCTTGCCAATTTTTCCATCATTTGTCCATTCTGCCCCATTGATGATTCCCTCAATCTTGTTACCACTTTGGTCGACGGTCTTGTCACCTTTTCCCTCCTCAAAGGGGAGGTAAAGTACAAGGTCAGGGTCATCATTGATTGCATAACTAACGAAAGCAAAACCAATCGTCAGCGCAAATAACCATAAACTGAAAAGCATAAAGTGTGGAATTTTCATACCATTTTAACCTCCGTTTAGTTATCTTCTGTCAATGACACGAAGTTATACCAATTTCCGATTTGGAAATGGTATAACCTGTAGGATTCGGGGAAACTATGTTGGTTGCAGAGAGTTTGCATCTTCCCGAAGCTGCCCAAGCAGATCTTCGACGCCTAAATCCGATGCCCATTTTCCATGTATTCCCAATTCAGATGTCTCCACTGAACAGATGCAACCCCCAACGCATCTCGATATTGCCGCTCCGATTCGCCTGCTTTCGCCCATTCCAGTTTACTTAAAATCGCATCCGCGCCGCTTCGAGCGTTGTATCACGAGGAATCGACCTGAATTTCATTGGACTTCCTTCAGCGGATCTGGAATTTAAGTCTGGAGGACAGGCAGTCGTGACTCTTGAAAAAGATGCTTGAAAATGGCCTGAACGAGAATTTCATGGGCTCGTTGCACAATCAGATCCAATGAAGGAGTATGAGCAAACATTTCTTGCGCCTGACATTTCACTGACGCTATTGTTGGCAACTCCGGAAGATGAATCTCCGCTAAAAATGCGTGCGCGTCTGACTGGGCTTGGTGAATACGCTGACGTAGTTCTTCAAATCTTGGCGTGTGTGACCACGCTTCCCGAATTTGCTCACTGATCTGTTCAGTCGGGAAACTCGCAGCCAACTGATGGGCGACCCTCTCGATGACGTTTTGCGACAACCCACGCTCTCCTCGAACTACAGTGATCGGTGGAGAGCGAAGATCCCAAACGATTCTAAAAAACGACAAGAGCTTCAAAACATAATATGTGAAATCGATTTGCCACCAATGGAACCCTTGGCGGGTTGAACTTTGAAAGAAGTGGTGGTTGTTGTGCCAGCCTTCACCCAAAGTGATAAGCGCGAGAAACCAGTTGTTGCGAGAGTCATCTGCGGTGACATAGGCCTGCTTGCCGATAAGGTGAGCCAGAGAATTAATCGCAAATGTACCGTGATAAAGGAGTACCGTACTCATGAAAAAGCCGACGATGAGCCCGGACCAACCTGCGACCAGCCAAACCATGACACCTAATAGTACTGCGGGCAAGTGTTTGAGGCTGTCCATGTTGAGCCAAACGAGTTCCGGATATTTCATGAAATCCTTTATAATGCGATAATCTGCTTTGCCCCGGGTTGTTGAAAAAATCCAGCCCACGTGAGCAAACCAGAAACCGTGTTGAAGTGGCGAGTGTACATCCTGTGGCGTATCGGAATATTTATGATGTTCACGATGCTTTGCCGCCCACCAGAGCACACCCTGCTGTGCGGAAGTCTGTCCGAGAAAGGCAAGTAGAAATTGGAACACACGGCTGGTTTTGAAGGAACGGTGTGAAAAATATCGATGAAAGCCTCCTGTGATTGCAAACATACGGATGGCGTACAATACACCACAAAGAATTAAGTCTGTGGTATTAAAACCGGTCCAGATGACTGCAAAACAGGTGAGATGAATGAGTACAAAAGGAAGGGTTGAAGGGTAAACGATGTCAACTTCGCCGGTGTGACGGGAAGTGTTGGATTTTAAAGACACTAGAATTATATTCCTTTCCAAATTGAATTGTTGTGCCGCTTGCATGGCGGCAATTCAGAAATCTTGTGCTTGCGTAAAAGCGGAAAACGCAGCAACTCCTGTTGATCGGTAGCATGGCATTACAGTAGTTTTTCCAGTGCCCCTAAATCTGTCGTGGGAGTTTGGCAAGCGTAGTTCTCACATACGTAGACCGTTGCCTTGTTGTCAATCTGTTTTTTCCCTTCAAGGAGAGGAAGGTGTTGAACCGTCTTAACTTCCGGATCGAGCAGGGCAACAATCTTATTTGGTACAAAACAGTTGTGGATGGCACTCAAAACAGCTCTCGTATCCTCACGCTCAGGCTCACCGACGATTGCAATTTCTTTGGACGCCGAAAGCAGGAACTCAAGTTCACAAAGCAATTGTCCTGAACCTGATGGCGCATTTTCGATCTGATGGTAAAAGAGCTTCAGTGCTCTTAGCGCTTTCTCATGCAGTTCTGGGCGATTAAAGTGTTTCGCCAACCGCAACAAACCGTGGATAGCCATCGATGTGCCAGAAGGGGTCGCTCCGTCATACGCAGACTTGGATTGGACGATGAGTTGTTCATGGGATTTGCCAGTAAAAAAGAAACCGCCGTTTGTATCATCCCAGAATTGTTCAATCATAATCTGCGTGAGTCGTTCGGCTTCCTTAAGCCATTTGAAATTGAAACTCGCTTCGTAAAGCGCAATCAAACCCGCGATGAAGTAGGAATAGTCCTCAAGGTAAGCGTTAAGATGGCTCACCCCGGCACGGTGCGTCCGTAAAAGCAGACCATTCTTCTGCGAAAGCTCAGTCAGGAGGAAATCCGCTGATTTTTCGGCGGCCTTAAGATAACGTTCATCGCCAAGTATCTGATACCCCATCGCCGCGCCTTTTATCATCAACCCATTCCAACTGGTTAGGATTTTATCATCTAAACCGGGCTTTACCCGCTTCTCACGCACCTCAAATAGTTTCTGCTTTCCTTCAGTGAGTATCGCTTCCAGTTCCTGCTCATCCATCCGCAATTTTCTAGCAAAGAGTTCTGACGGCGTTTGAACGTGAAGAATATTCTTGCCTTCAAAATTGCCAAACTCGGTTATGTCGTAATATTCGCAGAAAACTTCAGCTTTCTCTTTGCCAAGTAGCGTCTCAACTTCGTCAGGCATCCAAACGAAGAACTTGCCTTCGACACCCTCACTATCTGCATCTTGCGTGGAGTAAAATCCACCTAACTCTAAATTGTACATCTCACGTAAAACATAGTCAAGTGTTTCTACGGCGATCTGGCGATAAAATGACTTACCGGTCGCTTGGTATGCTTCCAGATAAGCGATAACAAGCTGTGAATTGTCATAAAGCATTTTCTCAAAGTGAGGAACAAGCCAAACGGTATCAACTGAATAGCGATGAAAGCCGCCACCGAGCTGATCATACATACCACCTCGTCCCATCTTTTCCAACGTCAGTTCAGCCATTTCTAAGGCGTTCAAAGTCCCGGTGCGTTGCCAGTAACGCAATAAGAAAGGCAACCCCATGCTTGGCGGAAATTTAGGCGCACCGCCAAATCCACCGTATCTTGCATCAAAGCGAGAGCGATAATTTCGATACGCTTCTTCCAGCAGATCTGTGGTCAGTTCATGTCCATGGTCTGCCACCTGAGACATCTGACTGAGATGTTTGGTAATCTCAGCCGCTTGATTAGCGACCTCGCCGCGACGTTCACGGTACATCTCCGCAACCGAGCGTAGGACACGCGGAAATCCTGGGCGTCCATACGCATCATCAGGCGGAAAATAGGTTCCACTGTAAAACGGCTTGAGTTCTGGTGTCAGGAACATTGTCATGGGCCACCCACCAGAACCGGTCATTATCTGAACGGCGTTCATGTAGATTTCATCCAGGTCAGGACGTTCCTCACGGTCTACTTTGATGCTGATAAAATGCTCATTCATGATTGCCGCAATTTCTTCATTCTCAAAGGATTCATGTTCCATAACATGGCACCAGTGACATGCCGAATACCCGATGCTCAAAAGAATCGGTTTATCCTCGCGTTTCGCACATTCCAACGCTTCCTCTCCCCATGGATGCCAATCGACGGGATTGTGCGCGTGTTGCAGCAGGTAAGGGCTTGTTTCGTTGATGAGACGATTCGTGTGTTTCGGATTTTCTGACATTGTTTATCCTTTCTGTACGTGCATTCTTCAGGGTTAACTAACTTCCAGTTTACTTTCGATTTCTGGGTATTGTGGTATTTGATATTTTTCAAAACCAAACCACAGATGTATCTTTTTTACAATTTCGTGGGCAATGTCACCAACATCTAAATCTTCCACTTCAAAACGTTCTATTATTGTTTCATTATTATCCGGAGCTTCCTTAGTCCATATTCCAGTTACCGGCTGAGAGACAAGCTTACTTTTGAGTCCGGCTAAGTGCATATTTCTCAGATCCACTCTGATGAATATTGCATATGGCTTCTGTTTAAAATCATCTAAAACTAGCTTGTAAAAGTTGACAAAATTGTAGATGACTTCGACTATTGTCAAAGAGTATATCTTTGGATGGCCGGGAGTACCAATCCATCCAAGGAAATTATCGTCAGCACGAGCTACGAAAATTAAAGTGCCATCTTGATATAAATCTATCCGGCTCTGTTCTTTAAACGTAACACGTATCATTTCCCCACAAACTATCTTTGCTCGATCAAAAGTGCGAAGATCCCAGCCGCCGTCACGCAATATAGGAGGATTTTCCAGCCGCCTCCGAATACTGCCTTCGGCGGTAGAAAAAATCGTCTTAAGTTCACCAGCCGACTCTGGATAGGCTGAGAAAACGATAAGTCTCTTTTGTTTCATACTCTTATTCATTTTCAAGCGCCCTTTCTATTCGTTCAGAAATCAGTTCCTCGATTCTATCGGCAGTCATGACCGATTGATCGACAAGCTGCTGAACCAGTAACTCTAAATTATCAAGTCTGTCTCTCAATGTATTTTCATAGTTCAAGCCAGTACGAAGTGCCGCCTGTAAATCAATAACCGATAAATGGTCGCTAATATCTCTTTTTCGCTTGGCATAGCCAAACACGATTTCCGAATACTTTTCGCCATCCAGAGTTTTCTTTATCAAGAATGGCTTGAGTGATTCATGTTGTTCGGGAATATGGATAACAACGACGCCTTTGCGACTATCATTTTTCGTAGGTTTCCATTGGATTGACACGTTTTCAACTTCTGGGTAAACCCACTCTTTAATTATGTCATGATACTGATTCGTATTTAGAAGTGATTGATCAAACGGGCGTATTTTTTCAACTTCATCGCCAAAATGAGTTATGCTTGTTTTAGTCCTGACCCCAATAAAAATGTAGCCACCTTGAGCATTGGCAAAAGATGACACATCTTTCGCTAATTCTCGTTTCTGTGATTCCTTTTCGATCTGATACGGTTGCCTTTTGCATTCAAACCATTCGCTTTCAATTTCACCGACCAGAAGATCGAAATCTGATGCGTTGATAATATTGCTCAATGTTACTTTGCTTAATGACATTATTTGGGGCTGTTGTTGGCATGTTAGCTTTTAATCTTATTCATCACTTTCGGTTCTCAGAGCGACATAACTCTGATAGCGAAAGTCGCTAATCGCTCCATTATTAACGGCTTCGGTGACCGCGCAACCGGGTTCCGTTATATGGACGCAATCTCTATATCTGCACTCCCCTATGTAATCCGCTATTTCTGGAAAATAGAATTCGAGTTCTTTCGTATCGACGCCCCACAATCCCACTTCTCGAATACCCGGTGTGTCCGCCACATCACCGCCGATTTCTAAGTGAAGGAGTTCCACGAGGGTTGTCGTGTGCTTGCCTTTGCGCGTCTTCAAGCCAACATCTGCAACACGCAGACCCAATCCCGGTTGTATGACATTGAGAAGGCTGGATTTCCCAACACCCGACGCGCCGACAATTACACTGAAACGAGCTGCTAGAATTTTCCCAAGATTCTCAATGCTTTGGAGGTCTTTGATGCTGGTGTAGATAACTTGATAACCGAGCTTTTGGTAGATTTCGAGAATAGCAATCAGCTCCTGCTTTTCCACTCCCTCGACAAGGTCCATCTTATTCAAGCAGATTGTGGCTTTTAATCCACCGGCTTCGGCTAAAATTAGGAATCGATCCAGAAAGCGCAGATTGAAATCTGGTAAACGGGTTGAGATGACAATGA
>JADFGN010000166.1 GCA_022567695.1 Candidatus Poribacteria bacterium
TTTCTTTATATTCGGCGAATGTTAATGTCCACGCTTTTTTTTATTGCTACGGAAATTCTTCAGTCGCACCTTGGCCAGCAAGATTACCGCCCTACCGTTAAAGCGCTCTCCGAAAACCAGCATCAGTCTATCGATCAACGTGAATAGCGTCTTCAAAGAGCAATTCGCGCTGAATCCACGAGACAATCTTTTCAACCCCTTTGCCCTGTCGTAAGTTCGTAAATACGAAAGGCTTGCCACCTCGCATGCGCTTTGAGTCGCGTTCCATGACTTCTAAGTCAGCCCCCACATAGTCAGCCAGGTCAATTTTATTGATAACGAGAAGATCGGAGCGGGCGATGCCTGGTCCACCTTTGCGCGGGATTTTGTCACCGGCAGCGACATCAATGACGTAGATGGCGGCATCCACCAATTCTGGGCTAAAGAACGCGGCGAGGTTATCTCCGCCACTTTCAAGAAATAAAATATCCAACTGCGGAAAACGGTGCGTCATCTGCTCAATGGCCTCCAGATTGCCGGAAATATCTTCGCGGATGGCAGTGTGTGGGCATCCTCCTGTTTCGACTCCCAGGATGCGGTCGGCCGGAAGGGCTTGGGCGTGTAGCAAAATCTCCGCATCCTCACGGGTATAGATGTCGTTCGTAATGGCGGCCAGTTCATAGTCTTTGCCCATGGCTTTGCACAATTTTTCGATCAACGCGGTTTTCCCGGAGCCAACGGGACCACCGACTCCAATTTTCAGGGGCTTCATACGAGGATGTCCTTTCAGGGATTTAGAACGCAATGTATTATTGCATCTCTAGGAAATGAAAAGTCGGGAATAGAGTCGCTCATGCTGCATGCTACGAATATCAAGTCCCGGTGTAAAACACCCGAGGTCTTCCATCTCGGCCTTCTGTGCAAACACAGCAATTTCCAAAAGGTCTGGACGAATCGACTGAATAATCAATTGTCCCTCGGTTGCGCCGAGAGGTATCAGCCGTACAGCTGCGGAGACTTGGCTGACAACGTAGGCGTGCAGATACCCAAGCAGGGCAAGCGGTAAATCAATTGAGGCAACTGCCGTTACCAGGCCATACGCGATGGAATGGTGCCCCGCACATTCTCCCGAACGAATCCGTTGTTCATAAGCCTCCAACGTTTCGGGTCTGCTCTCGATGAATAACCGGAGGGCGTTTCGGAGAAATTGTTTACCGATCTTTATACTTCCTTCGCGGGATTCGCGGGGTAACTTCAGGGCTGTTAGGCGGGTATCCAAGATAACTATCTGCTCAATGTCGGATGCTTGAGCGGCTTTGTATGCCAGAGCTACGGCAGTCGCATCCATATTCCGCATCCCGTGATGTAGGGTCGATCGCAGCAGTTCCTCAAAGGTGGTCCTATTTGTGACTATCCCCTCCTGGACGTAGGTTTCCAATCCAAAAGAGTGAGCAAACGCCCCCGTGGGGAAGAAGGTATCGATCAGTTGAAATAATGCAAGCAGAGAGTCATGGTTTGGATGGTTTTCAGTGGACATGGGGATTGTGTGATTGCCGAGCGGCATGGGTGAAGATTCGTTCCTCAATGGTGTAAGCGTATCCGAGTCGGTCCAGTTGGTTTTCCAGCACAGATTCATAAGGGATGAGAATCGCGTCCCCCTGAAATCCAACGGAACGGTGAAGGTTGCCGATCTGATAGCATATCAAACCAAATTCATCACGAGTTTCGGGATGCAGAACAAAGACTTCCTCAGGAACGCCTTCCACGACGATTTCAATTTCTGCGTTCCGGTAAAGAACATCACCCGGAGTTAAGATTGTTCCCGTGGGTAAAGCAAGACCAATCTGTCTCCCCGCTTTCGTGAAAAGTCGCTGTCGGGATTTCTGCCTACCTTCCCAATCCAACGCCACCGTATCTCGCTCCAACGGCTGTTGCTTGCCCTTATTCGTGACAATATTTTCTACGATAATCATCGCATATCCTCTTCAAAACAGAAAATACCGTTGCGCCATCGGGAGCACCTCCGCCGGTTCGCATATCAAGAGATCGCCGTCAGCTCGCACCTCGTATGTCTCGGGATTGACCTCAAGCTTGGGCAGATAATCGTTGTGTATCATTGCCGCCTTGCTAAGCCCTCGACAATTCTTCACACCGACGAGTGGTTTTTGCAGTTTGAGATGCGCTCCGACTTCTCGCTCCTGCGCAGCTTGCGAGACGAATGTACAACAAGCCGTGTAAGGCACGCGGCCAAACGCACCAAACATTGGCCGTCCAAGAATCGGCTGCGGTGTTGGAATCGAAGCATTCGCATCCCCCATCGCCGCCCATACCAGAAACCCGCCTTTAAGCACCAGCTGCGGCTTCACACCGAAAAATGCCGGATGCCACACGACGAGGTCTGCGAGTTTGCCGACTTCAATTGAGCCAACATACGCATCAATTCCATGCGTAATGGCGGGGTTGATGGTGTATTTGGCGACGTACCGTTTCGCACGGAAGTTGTCGTTATCTCCGGTCTCTTCGGGGAGTCGTCCGCGCTGCACCTTCATTTTATGAGCGGTCTGCCAAGTTCGGATAATCACCTCGCCAACACGTCCCATGGCCTGTGAGTCAGATGCCATCATACTAAATGCGCCAAGGTCATGCAGAATATCCTCAGCGGCAATGGTTTCTGGGCGGATGCGTGATTCAGCGAAAGCAAGGTCTTCGGGGATGGCGGGGTCGAGATGATGACACACCATCAGCATATCCAGATGCTCGTCAATAGTATTGACTGTAAATGGACGGGTTGGGTTGGTTGAGGATGGCAGAACATAGCTTTCGCCACAAACCTTCATAATATCGGGCGCGTGTCCACCACCTGCCCCTTCAGTATGATAGGTATGGATTGTCCGCCCTTTGAAAGCTGCAATTGAATCTTCAACAAAGCCGGCTTCATTGAGGGTATCGGTGTGGATAGCAACCTGAACATCGTATTCCTCCGCGACAGAAAGACAACAGTCAATAGCCGCTGGCGTCGTGCCCCAATCTTCATGCAGCTTCAATCCCAATGCCCCCGCCTCGACCTGCTCACGTAATGCGTCTGGAAGCGAGGAGTTACCTTTCCCGAGGAATCCGAGATTGATGGGAAATCCATCCGCCGCTTCGAGCATCCGTGCAATATTCCACGGTCCGGGCGTACAGGTCGTGGCATTCGTTCCTGTAGCGGGCCCTGTGCCGCCGCCAATCATGGTGGTGATGCCCGATGAAAGTGCCTCATCAATCTGCTGTGGACAGATAAAGTGGATATGCACATCGAGTCCCCCCGGCGTAACGATCATGCCTTCAGCGGCGATGACCTCTGTTGCTGCACCGACAATCATCCCGGCGTGAACACCTTCCATCAAATTGGGATTTCCCGCTTTGCCAATTGCCGCAATCTTGCCGTCACGAATACCAATGTCCGCCTTGACAATTCCCCAGTGATCTAAAATTAACGCATTGGTAAGGACGAGATCTAAAACGCCATCAGATCTTGTTGTGCCGGGAGCCTGTCCCATCCCATCTCGCAACGTTTTGCCACCGCCAAATTTTGATTCGTCTCCATAGACGGTGTAATCCTTCTCGACCTCAATGAATAGCTCCGTATCCGCAAGACGAACTTTATCTCCAACGGTCGGACCGTAGATGTCTGCGTATACTCGACGTGGAATATTCAGTGCCATTTCGTTCTTCCTTTGTTTGACGTAATCAATAATAACAGGATTTACTTTTAGCTTGGGCCTGTCTGCTGATTTGAATTCTCATGTACTGATTTTCTTCAACGCCGCTTCCCGGATCGCAACGTCGTCAAGTGCGCCATTCGTCCTGTTGTTTAATCCGTGAACGATTCGGTGCCCTTTGAACTCAGTTAAGGCCACCGTTTTCTGGTCACCCGGCTCAAAACGGACAGCGACACCCGAAGGGATATTTAAACGCATGCCGTAAGCCTTTCCCCGATCGAACCGTAGTGCCTGATTCACCTCAAAAAAATGAAAGTGTGATCCGACCTGCACCGGTCGATCGCCCGTATTGATTACAGTGACTTCAACCGTTTTTCTTCCTACGTTGGCGACAATATCGTCCTCCGCAAGAATATATTCGCCAGGGATCATCTTGTTACCTCCTGTGTAACTACTGCTTAATTACCTAAATTAGGTTGGTACGCTTTCTTGGCATCTCTTCCAGCATATGCCTTATTTCGTGGATGTCATAGCGGTTAGCCACGTCGAATAGTTTTCGTATTTCTGGGTCGGTTTAACAAACCCTAAACGAAACCACTCAATTTGCCAGCCCTCTGAGAAGTAGGCACGGATCTCATCTTGGCTCATTGGTTTAGGGTACCAATGGGGGTAAACGTCATATTCTCCTGCTTGGTCACTGAAGCACTGCATTAGAAGTTGACCCTTGCTCACACAAACATCGCTAAGTGCAAGAACATAGCGCTCACGGTTGTCGCCAGTAATGTTGTGAAAAAGTCCGAAGTCGATTAAAGTGTCGAACCTCTTGTTAAGACTTCCGATGTTTAGAGCATCGAGCGTCATAAACGTCACATCGGCTTTAGCCTCTAAAGCTTTTTGTTTGGCAATACTTATTGCTTTGGCGGAAACATCTACTCCGGTAACATCGAAGCCGCGACTGGCAAGATAAATGGCATTGTTACCGGCACCACATCCGATATCTAGAACCGTAGGTCCGCGAACTTCCCCCTTCTCTGCCGCTGCTATGAGGTCAGGCTGCGCCTGGTCGATGATCCAAGGTGGTTTACCGAATCTATACCAGAGATCAAAAAGTAGGTTCTTGAATGATCTTTTCTTGAATATCATATTTTTCTCCTTTTCTCCCCCCTCTTGGCTGGCTTGAGCAGAGCCCTCAACGTCGCTCAAGATCAAGCCAGTCAAGGGACAAAGAACTTTTCATTTGATCATGTTTTCATTTTCTTTCATAAAACTTTTGACACGACTACCACTGCCCAACTCTTTATTAGACGGAATTTTTCCGTATAATCTTTTTATCCGGAATTCTGCTTCATAAAAAATAGGGTGTAAGCATAATTTATTGGGAGCATGAGCTGTTTTGGCACCGATTTTTTCACACCCAAGGTCAGCAATTGCAGGGGTTGTTTACCGATTCGCCAGCAAAAGGCGTGCGGAATTCGACAAAAGTCCCCGATTTATTATGCTTATAAAGAATTTCACCGCTAACATCTGCTCAATGTATCTGCACTGTTTATCCATCAAATCGCAACCTCAATTCTTCCAAACTTTCCAAGGCCCCGGCCACCGTGACCCAATCGCCAACTCTTAGCCGCGAATAGCCATGTGTAATCAACAGGTGCTCACCACGGCGAACAGATAGAATAAGTGTATCCAGCGGCAAGCGCAGATCTCGCACCGCCACGCCATTCAAATTGGGGTTGCGAACTTCGACATCAATAATATCCTGATTCTCCTCCATTCCGAGCAACAGCGATACCGCTGATGGGGAACGCACGAAATGATCAAGTAAGCTGACAATTGCGGTCGAAGAGATAACGATGAAAGCCCCCAGTTCACGGAAACGATCAAAATTGGCCCGATGACTCAAACGCACAAAGAGGTTCACCGCTCCAAAATGCTCGTAAGCTAATTCACAAATCTGGTAATTTTCTTCATCGGAAAGCATGGTAATAATAGCACCGACGTCTCCAATGCCAAACTGCCGGAATTCGTCCAACGAGAAACCGGGCATCGGCTGAATCTCAACATACGAACTGACTTCCTTTTTTATCTCTCCAGTTCTTGTGTATGCCACCTTTACCTGCCAGTCATGCGCGCGCAACTGCCGGGCGAGCGCAAGCGAGTGTCCGTCTGACCCAAAAATAATGGCATGATGTATCTGATCCGGCTCCGATTTCTTCGCACGAGGATGTGCCTCCTTGACTCGAAAAAGGGCCGACTTAAAAAAGGTAGGACCGACAATCTGATTCAGCACGATTACTGAAATAATCATGGTGGCAAAAGCCTCTCCCCACTCCGGAAACTCCACCGCGACCTGTTGGGCCAGTCCCAATCCAACGCCAGCCTGGGTCACGTAAGCCATCCAACTCACGCGGTTGTGGGCCATCTTATCTCCGGCCAACACGCCACCCGTAAAAGAACCAATGAATATTGTCCCCAAACGAACCGCAAATAATGCCAAGGTAATTTGCCAAATATTCGCCAAAATATCCAAAGTTAGCGAAGCCCCAATCAGTGTGAAAAAGAGGACATAAATCGGAGGTCCAATGTCGTGTAGAATTTTCAAGAACTCATCGCGATAGCGGCTAGAGTTAGTCAACAAAAAGCTGCCAATCATACAAATGAGCAAAGGTTCTAAAAGCACTTCAATAGACAATTTGTCATGGGTTAAATGACGAATCATTGTAGATATGGCAAAAACACCATAACCTATCAGTAATATCCCCGCTGTCTTTGCGATGCGATTTATACGGCAAGACAAAATCAATTGTAAGATTTTTCCAACGATATATCCCATTACCAGCGACACCAGCAACTCGACGAATAGCAAGATGATGAAAGTCAGATTAAAGTGAAGACCCGTTAAAAGGGCATCTGCGATAGAGGAGTTAACAGAAAACAAGATGATGACCACAACATCCATAATCACAGTGACGCCCATTGCGGTTTGGGTAAAAGGCCCTTTTGCACGTAACTCCTTTATAACGGCTATGGCCGAAGATGGAGAACGCGCCACCAAAATCGCACCCGCGAGAATGGAGATAGCAATTCGACTGGCAACTGGCAGCCCCTGCATAAAGGGAATAAAGTCCGCCAGTATAAAAACGGTCAAGCTGCCCAAGGTAAAGGTGCTTATGACAAGCCCAATGGTTACAAATTTAATACTTTTAAATCGACTCCTTAGCTCCTTCAAGTACAGTTCACTTCCAGCGGCAAAGGCAATAAATGCCAACGAGAGTTCGGACACAAAGCGTAGCCTTTCGGTGGTCTCTACTGAAATCAGGCCTAATACAAAGGGGCCGGTAACTATTCCAGTAAAAAGGAAGCCGCTAATCAAGGGGAGTTTGACTCTGGCGAAGAACTGTCCAATCTGTTTTGAGGCAAGGACAATCACGGTAAAACTGGCAACAAAAATGAATATGTTGTAATAGTTTTCCATGGTTTTTGGCCCTCTTCTAAAGTGAAAATGGCTTGTCAAGTATAGTGGCTATGAGTTTATCACATCCCAAACTCGGAGAGCAATCATTTTTTGGGCGACGAATTCAAACAGCCGAGATTCAGGCGTGAGCTTAAAATTCGGACAGCATGCTGCTGAAATTTTAAGCAAATATGTTGCCTTTTATTGCGCTGGGGGTTGCGATGGGGATGTTTTTTCACAGGAATTGCTCTTGGCCGCAACTCCTGTAACTCAGATGGTTTCTATATTCTCTGAGCATTAATGAGATGTTATGATTTGAATTTGACATTGGATGAGAAACCAAATGGATTTTTGGCATCTCTCTTGCTTTTCACCCGCAGTGTCAAGATTCAGTTGTTAAACCGCTATATCTTCCCCATTTTATGAACAGAAGGAGATCGATAATGATCCCATTTAAATCGAACGCAAGAGTCGTTCAGACGTGTTTATTTGCTTTAGTTGTATTAGCACTTTCCTTTTCATTTGGCACTGCTTCCGCTGAGATAAAACTGACAGACAATCTTTCAATTTCAGGTTTTCTGGATATGTCTTCCGTCATTACAGACGATGGTGATGATAAAACTGCGAGCCTGTCTTTTGATCAATTCGAGCTAGATTTTCACTTTAATTCCGGTTCAGTCACTGCACGTGTGGATATAGATAGCACAGGCAGCTTTAGCCATCCTGCGGCGGGCATTGGTCAAAGTCAAGATGTCGTTCTGGAGCAAGGCTTTGTGACCTATACGTTTTCGAAAGATGTCCTGCCTGGGGCGAGTATTACTGCCGGAAGATTTTTGAGTAGCTTTGGCTTTGAAACCGCAGAACCCACAGGTTTGTATCAATTCTCTTTCTCCGAGGGTATCCCCTATCCAGCCTACCAAAATGGTGTTGCAGTCAGTGTGAAACCGACGAAAGAGATCGGAATTTACGTAGCTCTTTTATCTGGTGTTTGGGATGTAAACGATACAGACTTGGAAGACCCTGGCTTTGAAGCGCAGCTCTCTTTGATGCCGGTTGAGCAGGTCACAGCCAAAGTTGGTTTTGCAATAGACGATACTGGCGCAGACGATAAACGCAGCGAACTTAACGCTTGGGTGTCTTTCTCACAAGGACCGCTGACGCTTGCTGGTGAGATTGACATACTCAATAACTGGCCTTCTGTTGATGCGATCGGTAACCCGGTTGTCAGAGACAATGGCCTTCACTTTCTAGGACTGGTTAACCTCTCGCTAGAAGATGCCCTCTCTGCACCACTTGCTCTGACAGTTCGCTTCAGTGGGATAGACCTAGACGAGGAGGAGATCTCCAAAGAAATCACTGTCAGTCCATCTTTCAGCGCAACTGATAATTGGTTATTGTTGGCAGAATTCAAACGCCTGATTGATAAAGAAGAGACCATATTTGCAATAGAATCACTTTTTACTTTCTAATCGCTGGACTATATTTTGGATTGTGAAAATGACAGAATCCTTTTGGAAATGTCATCTTGAGCAACGCGAAAGATCTAGATTCTTCGCCTTTGGCTCAGAATGACATTAAGCCTTCTCAATTCTAAAATCGTATAAATAAGGAGAAAATCTCATGTTTCGATTTGAATCGAAATTGCACAGTATATTTACCCTTGGCCTGTTACTTCTGACCATCGGGATGGTTGGACATGTACATGCTGATAGCCATGAAGTGAAAATTGGCGTGCTCCACTCCTTGAGTGGCACAATGGCAATCTCAGAAACTTCCCTCAAAGATGTTGTTCTAATGGCTGTTGAGGAAATTAACGCAAGCGGTGGCGTTCTCGGAAAAAAGATTGACACAGTCGTCGTTGACCCCGCATCCAACTGGCCCCTTTTCGCCGAAAAGGCGAAAGAGTTGATTACCAAGGAAAAAGTAGCCGTAACGTTTGGCTGCTGGACCTCAGTGAGTCGCAAGTCATGTCTGCCCGTATTCGAGGAATACAATGCCCTGCTTTTCTATCCAGTGCAGTACGAAGGCGAAGAGCAATCGCTCAACGTTTTTTACACCGCCGCCACTCCGAACCAACAGTTGGTCCCGGCCGCCAAATATATGATAGAAGAATTGGGGAGTAAGAAATTCTACCTGTTGGGAACCGATTATGTTTTCCCACGCACGGCGAACAAGGTTTTGAAGGCTTACCTCAAGAGCGAGGGCGTTCCGGACGAGAATATCGTTGAGGAATACACTCCGTTCCACCATCAAGACTACCAGACCATCGTCGACAATATCAAGAAGTTCGCGGCTGGCGGAAATGCGTGTGTTCTGTCCACGATTAACGGGGATAGCAACGTCCCCTTCTACAAAGAATTCGCAAACCAGGGCTTGACCTCGGACGATTGCCCGATTATGGCTTTCTCTGTGGCAGAAGATGAGCTGAGAGCGATGGACGTCCCGCCACTCGTTGGACATTTGGCGGCTTGGAACTATTTCCAAAGTATCAATACATCCGAAAACAAAGCGTTTGTGAAAAACTTCAAAGCATATTGCGAGAAGAATAATTTGCCCGGTGGTTCAAAACGTGTCACCGACGACCCCATTGAAGCCGCTTACTTTGGTGTATACGTCTGGAAAGCTGCCGTCGAAAAAGCTAAATCCTTTGATGTCGACAAAGTTCGGCAAGCGGTCTATGGATTGGAATTTGACGCTCCCGGTGGAAAGAAGAAAATGCACGAGAGCAATCAGCACACGCTGAAACCCGTTTACATCGGCGAAATTAAGAAAAATGGCCAATTCAAGATTATCTTCAAGTCAGAAGGCTTGGTTTCTCCCGACGCCTACAGCACTTATCTTCACCCGGACGGCAAGTACCCCGCACCGACCGGAGGTCCTAAGTAGCTTGAGGTAGTAGTAAGCGGGACAAAATTTAGACTTCCGACGTCTCCAAGACTTCGGAAGTCTGAACTTATACCGAACTCGTATTGAGTAAACTTCCCAAACCTCAAAAAATAAAGGCGATTACGGTGTTAACGTCCTTAAACTGTCGGGTGGGCTAAGCCCACCCGACGAAAATCTACTTGCTATGAGTTGATTGTTAAATAGGTGTTGATATGTAGCCGAATTTGCGAAAATTCGGTTCTGAATTCTTGCGAATTCAACTACCCCTCATAATTTATTTCACAGGGTAGCAATCGATTCCTGTCGAGATTGAGAATGTAATTCGGTAACGACGTAGACCTGACACGTTTCCGAAACCTGTTAGGAAACTTCATGAATCTTGGCCTACAGCAAAAACAGTGAAATTGAAATACCCGTGCGTTTTTCGCCGCCAATCGGTTCAAGGAAATTTTGAACGACATAATCGGCGGTAATTAGCAACCCCATTCTCTGCCCGAAGGCGTCTCCTTGTAGCACCAATTCAAAGAAGCCAACAGTCCGATTGAAATCGTTCTGAGCATCATTGAAATCCCGCCATGTGAGATATTGAAGCCCGGCACTTAATTGTAACTGGGCAGCAACTTGATGCGTCAAGGTCAAAATGTAAGCGTTCCGGATGACATCAACCGCGGTCTGTTTATCAAAAGGGATTGTATACCCAATCGTCCGATCGTTGCGAAAAGCGGGGGCGATGGTGAGGTCTTCGCGGACTTTGTATTCGTAGCGAATCTGGTTAATCAGAGCGGTGTCGATGACACGCTGCCGAGTATGAAACAGTGCATCACGCTGATATTTGAACTTGCTGCGGATGGTCAAATTATTAATCTCCGTATAATCAGCAATCATTGTGAAGATATTTCCAAGGTAATTCTGGAGTGCTAGATTGTCCTTTAACTTTTCCCCGGTACTGCGAATAACAACATCATCAGGGATGATGTCGCGGGAACGGCGAAAGGTATGCCGAAATAGGATTGTTCCAAAGTGAGGAATTGGTTTGGGTGCATACGAAAGGATGCTGTAAAGTCCTCTTGCGCTTTTGTGTTCTAGGGTGAGGTGCTTCGCATAATATCCGGGAATAATCGAAAGCCCTTGCGCAAACGGCAGTTCGACTTTGAAGTAGGTATGATGCCCCCAAGAACCTTCGTCATAGTCCATACGATAGTTGGGCTTATCGTCATCTTCAAGGTTATCCGGTTCGCCGTTATTATTAAAATCAATTGATTCACGATTGAGTCCCAGCCGAAACTTGGGCGGATCGGCAAAGAAGAGCAGGAAATCATCATCCCAATCCTTGACCCGATCTCCGTCCAGATCGTCTTGGGTATTTCCGGCGATCAGAATCTCCGGTTCACGTGAATCCGCGTAGGGGTCGTCATCATCGTTATCGTCCACAAAATTCCTCGCCGCATAAAACGGATCAATTCGCGTGTACTCGCTACGCCAAGTGAGCGGTCCAAAATTTCGATTCACATCGATGAACCATGCACCGACTGTTTTTTGTGTCCTTTTGCCAGTGAGAAGTGGATACTGCATCGTCTGAGAATACCATGCACGTTCGGCTTCAATCGAAAATCCGAGTAGCGTCGTTTGGAGATCAAATCCCATCGTTGTTTCGTCCGTCAATTCACCGTAGTAAAATTGACGGACTCGCCGATTCGATTCGTCTGTAACGTTGCCCGCCGCACTAAGTTCCAAACGAAAATCCTGATTATCCGTTGAGAGTTCGACCTGATAATCATTGGCGATATCAATTTCAAATCGGACGCTGTTGATGTTTTGTGGATTGAAAAGTTCAAATCGATAGGTAAACGTTCCTTGCCCATCTACCCATCGTGCAGTAGGAGCAATCTCGGATGCCCGACTGTTGGTACGGGGGTTAAACCCCCGCACATCGTCGGGAATCTCACGATTATCTGAGAGCACCATCCCACTTTTGCTATCGTTTGGCAGGAGCAAAACACCTGGCGTCTCTCTACCGCCGATGACATCATATTCTAACACGTCATCGATAAAGACTCGTGTTCGGAAAATTCTTGCCCCGCCCGGATTTTCTGGTGACGCATCGCTAAAACGGATAAAAAGTGCTGTCGGTGGATTGGCAATTGTCACACCTCGAAATGGGTTGCTAGAACGTGTGAGGTCATAGTTCGTGAAGAATCGATTGACGTAATTGATTCCCAAGCGCGGAAGTGGTAGGGTAAACTTGGGAAGAGAACCAAACCTTACGCCATAAGCACCGAGGTTCGCTTCTGCACGCAGCCCCACCATGAACCAATCCGACCGACTCGAAATATCAACGTTTTCGATCGGCTTTGCCCGCTCCCCTGAAAGTGAAAAGGTGTTATTCGTCACACGCCCGACAAATGCTGAAACCCTTCCGCGCGCTTTCGGAACGGTGATATTCCAGCGCGCAGCATCAAACAGTTCTTTGTTGAGCGTAAAACTCGAAAATTTGGTCGGGAAGTTACCGACGGTCAATTGATGGTGGACGTTTTCGCCGGGGATATCGAACGTGAAAAAGTTGCGGTTACTGGTCTTCTTTCTGAATTCTGCATCTCGCCGTAAAGTCGATTCTCCTTCTAACACGCCAAAGGTCGCCTGAATTCTATAAAGTTCTTTTCCACTTTTATCAAACACTGTATTTCCGAGTGGATCTGTTCGTTGGGCAAGCGCGTGAGGTAGGCACACGGAGATTAGCAGAAGTACGTAAAACGTAAAGCGTAAAACGTAAAGCGTAAAACGTGATTCACGATGATTCGCTAATTCTCCCATCTTTCCCTTTAACACCTGATTACAAACCTAAATCAATATCATGCGGGTTAGCCGTAAAACCTTTGGAAACAGGCGGTGCCAGTCGTTAAAGGAAGTGTAGCATACCATCCGTGGATCTTCAAGCGAAATTGGGAAGGCGGTAAATCAATACAACCAATACGGTGGGCCATTGGGGATTGGGGTTAATGGACCACAGGCCCCCTGCGCAATTGTTGGTTATTATCCATGTCCATCACCAATGACAATATACAAACATAACATTGGACAAGTGTTTTCTCACGCATTTTCTATTGCCTTTTTTCTTTATAATCGTATATACTGAGCACAGAAGTGTTAGTTAGTTAACTAAATTTCTCTATTAAAGTATATA
>JADFGN010000713.1 GCA_022567695.1 Candidatus Poribacteria bacterium
CACTGTTCCCCACGCGAGGTCTTTTTCCAATCCTAACCTAAACACCAGCGAACTAATTCCCGCAATCAGGACAAATCCGAGACACAAGACTAACTGAAGTGGTGAAATTTCGACAACGTTCATGTGAATACCTCGTGGAGTGAAACATGAAATTATGATGCGTCCTGGCTTGTGTGTGAGTTGTCGGCTTCACCCGCCTGCCGCAAGGTTTCTTGATAGATGCCCTCTCGCATGAGTATGCCTCTGTTTCTCATCTCATCAAGAAGAGGTTTCACGGCTGTAATCAAACCTTCTCGCTTTGCGGCAAGTAACAGCACACGAACATTCATGATAGATATTCCTTCCCTCCGAGCGGTTCTCTGTAACCCTCTATCACGGGTGATAATAAAATCCGCCCCCTTCTCTTTCGCTAATACAATAACCGCGGCGTCTTGCGGGCTAACCTCATCAGTGTACAATGCGACTTGGTCTGAGCTACCAAGTTCTTCAACCCAAATAAAGTCGGCATCTCGCACTTCCGATACGCCAGCTCTCCCTGCCCCTTGTACGACAACCTCATCATAAACAGCATGTGGTATAAAAACTCCACCATACAAATTCTCTAGTAGGTGGAGTTGTCCTATAACACTCAATGTGATAAGTGCCGAAGAATCGCCAACGACTATCATACGGATTCCGCCTCTTTTTGACGTATCTTGTTAAACTGATGCAAAACCTTTAGGTCTTCCTCCATGTCCTCTTTGGTATCGTCCCATATCACTACACCACGTGCGTGGGCTAAATCTATTAAATCCCACAAGGATATACCTAAAAGTTCCGCGCCTTTGGAAGCTGTAATTTTATGCTCTCCAACCAGTGCGAGTATAGACGCTTCAGTAATTTTCTTCTCTGCCATTTTCTTCGTCCTCCAGTAGTTGCGTAGCACTTTGGGCAGGTTGAATGTTTTTGTTTGTGTTTCCATTGTTGTCCTATAATACCAGATAATCAGGGGTTTGCCAACGGCTCTACAGCAACTCCTCTCCGCTCACTACACTTTCTAAACAATCCCTCTCGGTTGGGGCTGGTTCGGCGCAAGCTATATCTGCCTATGGGTGGTTGAGGTTAAAACCCTAAAAGACTTATACCCCCACTTCTCGGTAAACACATCATCGAGCCAGTACCGCGCATAGCCTCGCATCTTGCGCTTGAATCTGGGGTTGTCCATCGTGGCGCGGTCTACTTCCACGAAAAAATACGCCTTATTATATCATATCAAATGTGGTATTTTTATATCAGAATGGTATAATTGATAATCACTTAAATTTCCTATGAAATCCCTCAAGATCAGGAGCGATCTGAATGAGTAAGGTCACAATTCAAACACAAATCACGGTCGATGATTTGATGCGAATCATTCAGCAATTAAAGCCGAGTGAAAAACGGCACCTTTTGGACAGGGTCAAAGCGGAGTTAGCTGCGGGAGACCTTTCGCAACTCCCTGAAGCATTGAAAAATGAAGATTGGGCACAGCAAGCAGACGTATCAACACAACGATTTCTGGGCTTATGTGGAAGTTGGGAAGATTCACGTCCTGCTAATGAAATCGTCGATGAAATCTACCAACTTCGGACAACATCTTAGATCTAAGATAGGACATGGTTCTTTACATCTCTTTAAGTCCATTCTCTTGCAGAAGGAATTTTCTCGCTTTCACCTGTTTGGGGACGAAATCTAAATGTGTGACTAAAATCACGCCAATTCCTTTTTCGATGTTAATTCGCTCAATCCAGCTTTCCACAATCTCTTTTGATTCAGCGTCGAGTGCAGAAGTCGGCTCGTCGCAGAGAAGCACCTCCGGTTGTAAAAGCAACATCCGAATCAGGGAGATCCGCTGCTTTTGACCGACCGAGAGTTTCTGTGCGTCATCAGCTAATCGAACTTCTTGGAGCAGGAAGTCATCCATAAATTGCCGTATTGTTTCTGCGCGTGGCTTCGTCTGTGAGCGAGCAGATCGAAAACGAAATGAAAGATTGAAATTGTCCTCCACCGAACCGTCGATGATGACGGGGAGTTGTTGAACGTAACCGATCTTTCGGCGTAGTGTTGTCACGTCAAATTCGGCAATGGGTTTGCCATCGATTCGTATCTCTCCTGCCGTTGGTTCCTGCAAACGATTCAATAAACGCAGTAAACTCGACTTTCCGATTCCAGAAGCACCTTGAATTAGAATAAAGTCTCCAGTCTCCACGTTGAGATCGATTCCCTGAAAGGTTGGCGTTTTTTCATCATATTGCAAAGTTACGTTCTTCAATTCAATGCGCATCTGTCACCTCCCTCGCAACGGACTTGAAGTCGAAAGCGTTCTACCAATTGGTATGAGAACCATCGCGTCGGCGAAGGTGTGGGGCTTCCCAGAACTTGAACGTTTGCTCACTTGCCAGTTCTTCATTAAACTCAACTCCAAGCCCCGGTGCATCCGGCACCACAAAGCGGTCCCCCTCCAATTTAGGCTGCACGGGAAAGAGTTCATCATCATAGCGGCCAGCATTTTCCGTGGGGGAAACTCGAACCTCCAGCCAAGCGAAGTTGGGCACCGCCGCTGCGAGGTGAACCGTCGCTGCTGTGCAGATCGGACCCAGCGGATTGTGCGGCATCAGATCGATGTAGTGCGCTTCCGCCATGCTCGCCACCTTCATCGATTCGGTCAAACCGCCGACGTTG
>JADFGN010000167.1 GCA_022567695.1 Candidatus Poribacteria bacterium
GGCCTTAGACAACAGAAAGTAAAGCGATTCCAAACACATACTGGGATAGAAACAGAGTTTTGAATTCACAACGACACCTGATCGCGAGGATATTAAGGATTGACGGTTAAATCAGTCATTTATTTCCCTCAAACCCCTGTGACTTCGCCGTCCATTCAATAAGCGTTTCCCTTTTGACATTACCTTAACCTTCTGCCTATAATTGGAAATTCCCCCAGAATCCCCACCGAGAAATTCCGAGTCTGTCACACGAGATAATATCTTGTTCAATGATGGAAGTAAATGGATTGTGGATGAATTCGCACTCAGAATGCCATTGTGCTGTAAAGCAATTCGAGGAACTCTGGGAATTTATAATCCTTTAAAGTTGAAACTTTTTTTGCATTTTACAACGTTTTCTTATAAAAGACCTTGACGCCCAATAACTTGTTGGTGTATACTTTGCCAGTCATGATTGAAGTTCCTACCGACAATCATCCACAGCAAAGATTCGCTTTATTGTTAGCCACCTTCGAATTTTGATTTGAAGCCTCTTCTATATGTTGCCCAACCTTGTGTATCCTTAACTCAAGCTCTCATTGGATAAAATGTTAGAAAAGCCGTGGGAGACCTATTCCCTTGCGTACGGATGCTTGAGTCAAATCTTCTGGATCTCCCCGAGAACGTCCCAAAGTCATCTGCAAAAATTTATCAGGGAGGGCAGGGAAGTCAATCCTTTCACTCAAGTCGGCAAAATTCTGATAGTTTGGATGGCTGAATTGTGGCTGTTTGGCTCATAAGGGCAAGGTTGTACGTGTAACAATAGCATCCGAATGCTCCACTCCTACACTGTTAAATAAATCTTCAGGGATAAAACCCACAACTCATCGTACTTTCACTCACCTGAATATAATAGGTTAGTCATTACTTAGATAACAGTGTACAACATTGCATCTGATGAATTTTCGGAATTGGTGGTCCATACGCTTTCCATCCTTCAGCTTGGTAAGACTTGAATCTTAAACGGTTGCTCTTGTCAATTATGAAGTGATGGTCGGCGGTAGTTGCTTTAGTCGTGGATGATAAAGCAACTCAAGTCGCCGCAGAAAACCCACTGCCTAAACTTAACAGAACGTTATCTATCAAAAATTGGTAGTGCCGTAAAAATGAATCCCTCCGTTTCCCATTGAGGATGTCAAACCTAGAAATTTTTCCTGACTTCGATTTTGATGTTTCCCCGGGATGTTATTGTGCATTTTCACTAGAGATTGCACAGATTTATGTTATGCCCATTCGTCGCAAATGTATATGATTGTACGCGACCTATGGAATATCTGCATTACGTGTAGGTGAAATGAGGAGCAAAAACTATGGAGAATTTGGACATTGTTAAACTCCAAGAAATGAAAATCTCAGAACTAAATGCTATGGCTCGAAAAATCGGGCTCACCGGATACAGTGGACTCCGAAAGCAAGAGTTGATTGCAAAGATCCTTGAAGCAAAGACACAAAATAGTGACCTGCTGTTTGGAGAAGGAGTCCTTGAAATTTTGCCTGAAGGATATGGTTTCCTCAGGTCATCTCGCTATAACTATTTACAAAGCAACGACGATATTTATGTATCTCCCTCTCAGATTCGTCGGTTCGATCTCCGCACCGGTCATCAGGTACAGGGATACATTCGTCCACCTAAGAAAGGGGACGATAAAGAAGAAAACTACTTTGCTTTGCTGAGAATTGAAAAGGTCTGTGGTGAAGATCCTGAACTCGCAAAGGAGAAAATTCTTTTTGATAATTTAACACCTATTTATCCTTATGAGCTGTTGAAACTTGAGCATGACTCAAAAGAGTTTTCACAGCGCATTGTGGATCTGATGGCACCAATCGGTAAAGGTCAGCGGGGTCTAATCGTCGCGCCGCCTTTAAGTGGCAAAACCACACTGCTGAAAAATATCGCTGATGGTATCACGACGAATCATCCAGAAGTTGAACTCATCGCCCTTTTGATTGACGAACGTCCGGAAGAAGTGACAGATTTTGAGAGATCTATTAAGGGAGAGGTTATCAGTTCAACGTTTGATGAACACCCGGAGCGGCATGTGGCGGTCACAGAGGTGGTCATCGAAAAGGCGAAGAGATTGGTTGAATATGGCAAGGATGTCGTCATCCTGTTGGATAGTATGACACGTCTTGTACGCGCATGTAACGTTATTATTCCATCCAGCAGCAAAACGTTGTCAGGTGGTTTGGATGTACTCGCTTTCCTAAAACCACGAAAGTTTTTCGGTTCGGCACGGAAGATTGAAGAAGGTGGCAGTCTAACAATCATGGCGACTGTGTTAGTTGAGACAGAAAGCCGCGCGGATGAAGCAATTTATGAAGAGCTTAAGGCGACTGCAAACATGGAAATCTGGCTGGAACGCTCTCTGCTGGATCGGCGGATTTTCCCCTCTATCAATGTGAGTAAATCGGCAACGCGGCGTGAAGAGCTATTGCTCAAGCCAGAGGCTCTTAGCAAAGTCTGGCTTTTGCGGAAAGTTATGAGCCAGATGAGTACCGTTGAAGCCACGGAATTTTTGTTGGAGCAATTAGGCAAAACGCAGACCAATGAAGGCTTTCTTGAAATGATGGTGGATACCAACCCAAAACATACGCCATCACGTGCAGGAAGACATAAATGGTAGCTTCATTGATATTCTGTCATTGCTTAGAAAATGCTTGCGAATCGCAAGCTGTAATCTTTAACTTTTACCCAGTGGCTTAAAAATAAGCACATTAAGGAGGCTATTATTATGAAGTCGGATATTCACCCCGAAAATATGGATTGTGTCATCACCTGTGCATGTGGAGCGACATACAAAACCCTCTCTATCAAATCTAAAATGCGTGTGGATGTTTGTGCAAAATGCCACCCATTTTACACAGGGGAACAGTCTATCATTGACACTGCGGGTCGTGTAGAGAGCTTCCGCCGACGTTATGGGCTAACATCGGACAGTTAGGGTTTCACGCATCGCGCATTAGACATGCGAAGGTGGTCATTGAAGATGTTTGATAAGGTAAAAGATATTGAAGCGAAGTATTTAGAGATTGAAAAATCATTAGCCGATCCCAAACAAATTGCGGATAGACGGCGGTTACAACAGCTTGCTAAAACCTATTCAGAATTATCACCGATTGTTTCGGCATATAAAGAATACCAAAAAACGCAATCGGAGATTGAAGATACGCTACCTCTGGTTGAGGATGAAAGCGATGAAGAACTTGTTGAGCTTGCCAAGAGTGAACTTAAGTACCTCAATGAGCAAAAAGATGGATTGGAAGAACGTCTCAAAATCCTCATGCTCCCCAAAGATCCCAACGATGTAAAAAATGTGATCATGGAAATTCGGGCAGGCACGGGGGGCGAAGAAGCCAGTCTGTTTGCATCAGAGATTTTTCGGATGTACTCAAGATATGTAGAGAGACAGGGGTGGAAACTCGATCTGCTGAGTTCTCATCCAACAGGTCTCAAAGGATTTAAAGAGGTCATCTTTTCAATCCAAGGAGATCGCATCTACAGCCAACTGAAGTATGAGGGCGGCATCCACCGTGTCCAACGGGTTCCAGAGACGGAGACCAGTGGTAGGATTCACACATCTGCTGTGAGTGTTGCGGTCTTGCCAGAAGCGGAAGAAGTGGATCTGGTTATCAATCAAACGGATTTGCGGATTGACACAATGCGCTCTTCCGGCCCCGGTGGACAGAGCGTGAATACGACAGATTCGGCTGTACGGATTACCCACTTGCCAACTGGACTGGTCGTTACCTGCCAAGATGAAAAATCACAACATAAAAACAGAGCGAAAGCGATGAAAATCTTACGCTCGCGTTTGCTGGAAAAGATGGAAGATGAACAGAAAGCGGAGCGAGCAGAAACCCGACGCTCGATGGTCGGCAGTGGTGACCGAAGCGAAAAGATTCGGACTTACAATTTCCCTCAAAGCCGCGTAACTGATCATCGTATCGGGTTGAGCGTTTATCAACTCGACACAATTTTAGATGGGCAACTCCATAGATTTATCGAAGCTTTAACTGCTGCCGATCAGGCGGAAAAATTGAAGAACCTTTAGCTGTGAAAATTTGGCGCGTTATCGATCTCATTCAGTGGACGACTGAATACTTTGAGCGTCACAATATTCCGAATCCTCGCCTTGATGTGGAATTGTTGCTTGGGCATGTCTTGCAAAAAAGTCGGTTACAAATATACCTCAATTTTGATATGCCTGTTTTCCAAGAGCACCTTTTGGTCTTTCGGAACCTGATCAAAAAGCGGTCGGCTCACACTCCCGTGAGCTACCTGACAAACCACAGAGAGTTCATGTCGCTTGATTTCTATGTCGATTCACGGGTATTAATTCCACGTCCCGATACAGAAATACTTATCGAGATGGTTCTGGAGCAACAAGAAAGACCGTGCCGCTTACTTGACATTGGGACTGGCTGTGGGGCAATTGCAATTAGCCTTGCTGTTAATCTCCTTGACTGGGAAATCGTTGCTACAGACATTTCGGCGGAAGCACTTGATGTCGCACAACGGAATGCCGACAAGCATAATTGTGCAAATCGAATCACCTTTTTACAAGGCGATCTTTTTGAAGCTGTGAAAGAACTTGAAAATACGCGCTTCGATTGGATTGTCTCCAACCCACCTTACGTGAGTATCAAAGATCGCTCCGTACTTGCTCCTGACGTACACAACTATGAACCGGAAGTTGCGCTTTTTGCCGGAGTGGATGGTCTGAATATCATTCGCCGCATCATCGCAGAGGCTCCCGAATTCTTGAATCCAAAAGGCAAGCTCGTTCTGGAAATTGGATACAATCAAAGCCGCGACGTCCAAGAACTCATCGAGTCGAGTGCAATGTATAGTGACTGTCAGTTCATTCAGGATTACTCAGGAATAGAGCGCGTTGTTGTCGCTAGCACCTAACCGTAATAACTGTACCCATGAAAAAAATCCTCGTCAGTGCATGCCTCCTCGGCGTTAAATGCCGTTACAATGGGGGTGACAGCGAAAACGATCAAGTCACCAATGAATTTGGCCGGAATGAAGTGATTCCAATTTGTCCAGAGGAATTTGGTGGTTTGCCGACTCCTCGTCCGCCTGCTGAGATTGTCGGTGGCGATGGAGGGGATGTCCTTGATGGAAGTGCGTGCGTGATGACTGTGGATGGCGAGGATAAAACGGAGGCATTTCTGCTGGGGGCTAATCGAGCACTTCAAATTGCAAAGGCACATGGTGCGACTCACGCAATTCTCAAGTCGAAAAGCCCCTCCTGTGGCTGTGGACAGATCTACGACGGTTCTTTCGCGGGTAACCTCACCAATGGTGATGGGGTAGTTGCGGCGTTATTTCGCAGGCATGGCATCAGGATTGTGACAGAAAAAGATTTGGGAGAGCCCAACGACTCAACCTCACGTTTCACGTTTTAACCTTTCACTCCGCGTACTGTCTGTCAATGTAGCCAACGCCGCCGAGCTCTGTGGGAACATGGATAACCGTTACCGTGTCCGCCGCCAATCCACGTTGGATCGCAGGTCCAAGTTGATTCGGGTGTTCTATGTAGACACCTTGTGCGCCGAGGGCTTCAGCGACCCGATCGAAACGGATTTCACCGAACACGGTTCCCATGCGGCGATCTGGTGGGCGTGAATCCGCTTCGATACCCCATGCGCTGTCGTGGGCAACGACGGCTACATACGGCGTGTTGAAGCGCAGTGCGGTTTCGATTTCCGTGATTGTGAACCCCGCCGAACCATCGCCCGTTAACAGCAGCACTGGCTTTTCGGGACGCACTAACTTCGCGACCACGGCACCGGGCAACCCCCAACCAATAACGCCGCTTGCGCCGCAAGTAAACCAGTACTCCGGATGACGATTCCATAGAACCATGTTTGCCCACCTACCGATATTTCCACCATCAATCAGAAAGGTCACATCTTCATCAAGAAACGGCTGAATCTCCCGACAGATTCGCAGTGACGTGAGTGGACATACATCTTCACGCCCGCGCGAGTCCCATTTTGCAAGCAATGCTTCTCGCAGTCCTCGTAGCTTTTCCAGCCACGCCTGATGTTCCCACGTATGGTTTCTGCCTGTATCAATCATCTGCTCAAGAACTGACCGCGGATCGCCGACAATTCCAACCTCTGGCTCAATTGTTTTCGATAGCTCATTCGGGTCGGAATCGACACGGATAAAACGTGCAGATTCGGAGAAGGTCGGTGGGCGCCCATATCCCATACGGTAATCGATCGCCGCGCCTAATACTAGCACTACATCAGTTTCGGCCAGGCCGACAGATGCACCGTTGGTTGGAGCACTGAAAGTCGTACCAACGTATTCGTGCAACGGGGTTTCGATACACCCGCGTGACCAGATGTTTGAAAAGATCGGGATATGCGTCAAAGCAGCGAATTCGGCGAGTGCTTCTCCAGCGTCTGCATAGAACGCCCCATTGCCGACGATTATTGTCGGACGTTCCGCATCTGCCAACTGTTCCACTGCATCACGCACGAGTGCCGAATCTCCGGACGATTGCGGGTTGACCTGCGCGATGGCAGAAGGGGCATGAACGGTTGAATCCGCCATCTCTGCCTCGAAAACGTCAGATGGTATGGTGAGATGCACGGGCCCCGGACGCCCGGATAGTGCGGCTCCGAGCGCGTTGGTGAACTCATGTTCCAAGAGTTCGATGCGGTTGACGAACTTTGCATATTTACAGATTGGGGCTGCCATCTCCACCTGATCGAGTTCCTGAAAATGCCCCATGCCACGTGTCTGTGAGGTAGCGCATCCGCTGATGAGCAGCATTGGACCACCATCCCAGAATGCGTTGGCAAGCCCCGTGAGCGCGTTCGTGTGACCCGGCCCTGCGCTCACCGCGACAACCCCGAGCCGTTTGGTCATGCGCCCCCACGTATCCGCCATGTAGGCGGCGGATTGTTCGTTTCGCACATCGATCACTTGCATCTGCAGATCGACGCACGCATCGAGGAATGGCTTGAGTCCATTTCCACAGAGTGCGAAGATATATTCTACGCCGCGTCGTTGCAGCGTTTCGACTAACCAGTGTGCTCCGTTCATGAAAGGTCTCCTTTGGCAAATATTGGGTCTGAAGCTTAGTATTGCTCTCAGCGTTCTACGTTTGCTATAATTACAACGTCAGTCTTGGAGGAATAATCCCCGTGAAGAAGCGAAGACTTCTTATCTAAAGATTGCCCACCGGGGCGCATCAGGCTACGAGCCGGACAATACTATCCGTGCGTTTGAGAAAGCAATCGAACTTGGCGCGGATATGATTGAACTGGACATCCATCTCAGCAAGGATGGGCATCTGGTGGTGATTCACGACGCACACATCAACGACGTCGCAGTGAAGGATTTGACACTAAATGAACTCAAGCAGTTTAACGTTGGGAAGGGCGAACAGATCCCAACCTTACAGGAAGCCATCTATTGCGTGAAGGGTAGATGCAAGCTCTACATTGAGTTAAAAGGAGAAGCTACCGAACAGCCCGTCATAGAGCTCGTCCGAAAAAACAACATGCAGGATGAGGTGATTATCGGTTCCTTTGACTCGGCAAAAGTTCGTCGTACCAAAACGCTCGCGCCAGAGTTGATGACGTCTATGCTGACAGGAGAGATGGAAATCAATTTCGTCGCCTTCGCACAGGAAGCACTCGCCGATTGTATCCACTTCTGTTGGGAACGGCATCCCGCTCCGCATACGTTGTTGACCGACGAACTCATGAAATCCTGTGCAGCGG
Source organism: Candidatus Poribacteria bacterium (assembly GCA_022567695.1). Taxonomy (GTDB): domain Bacteria; phylum Poribacteria; class WGA-4E; order WGA-4E; family PCPOR2b; genus JADFGN01. Next base: position 7,792 of record JADFGN010000167.1, read on the forward strand.
CTGGACTGAAAGTTCTCATCTGGCATGAGGAACGCCCCGAGGAAATTCGGGAGATTTCTAAGCGCGATATTTACGGAATCTGTAGCAATTTACCCGATCTGCTTGCCTAACCTTCATCATAATTTTCGGGGAACATCAGCCGTTCGACGCTCTCAATCAGGATATGCAGTACCATCATGTGGATCTCCTGAATCCGATCGGATGTACTCCCGGGGGCAATGAGGCAAAGGTCACAATGGGGCTTGATTTTTCCGCCATCTTTACCGAGCATGCCCAGAACCTTCATCTCTCTCGATTTCGCAGCTTCAGCGGCACGAAGAACATTGACCGAATTTCCGCTCGTCGAGATTGCAACCAAGAGATCGCCAGCATGCCCAAATGCGAGGATTGGCCGGGCAAAGACTTCCTCATATCCGTAATCATTCGCAACGCAGGTAAGATGTGACGCATCGCCTAGAGCCATTGCGGGTAGCGGCTGGCGGTCTTTGCGGAATCTCCCCGTCCATTCCTCCGCAAAGTGCATGGCATCGCACATGCTACCACCATTCCCGCAAGCAAAAATCCGACCACGCCGCTCGAAAACATCTTTGATCAGATCGACGGCCTCGTTCATAATCTCAATATTTTGGGGGGCTTGAATAAACTGATTCAAGACATGCTGTGCTTCATTGAGGGAGTTTCGGATGACAGAAGGTATATTCATATCGCTGCTCCTTGCGTACAGATTGTGGAGCAGTATGCAATACTCGCTCCGATGAGAGCAAGTATATCACAATCCCCATCCAGTGTCAATTGGAGGGCTGTTCATTTCACCATCTAATCAGATGCTGTTGGCGAATTCATCCGTGGTTGGTCTAAGAGTGGGAGGGCGAAGCTCCCGCTGAGCCGATCATGGGTTCGGCGGGAGCCTCACCCTCCCAATTGGACGATTCGTCGGAGTTCGCCAACAGTATCTAATCTGAGCATAAACTGGAGTTCTTATGACTAAATATCTGTTGCTAATGACATTCTTTATCACCATCGCATCTCCGATCAGAGCAGATTTTGTATGGTGGGAAGGCGAATCCCCCATCAAAACGAACTTCCCTAAAGAAACCCATTTTTCGCCATCGACATTTGAATCCAAACGTCATCTGTTGTCCGGTGGAGACTGGCTGACCAACGCTGGGGCACGGGACAAGGAGGAGGCATTTGCAAAATATGAGGTCGATGTTCCTACCGACGGGGCATACCATTTGTGGACGCGCAAATTCTGGAAGCATGGGCCTTTTAAATGGAGCTTCAATCAAGACAGATGGCGAATTTGTGGGAGGGACATTGCACTTGCCGACAACACTTATATTCGCACACATCTCGGTGCAAACTGGGTGTACCTCGGAAAGGTGAACTTAACCGAAGGTCGAAATATATTTGAATTGCGATTATTGGTGAAAGAAGGAGAATCGTTGACCGCTGCTTTTGATGCGTTTATCCTGACACCGGGCCCTTTTATGCCTAATGGTAAGCTGAAACCGGGTGAGAAGTCTGGCTTGGCTGACACCGGCTATTTTCCCTTTGAACCCGATCTGGACGCTTTTAGCAATGAGGCGTTATTAGACCTCCGATTTCTCAACGAGAGGTTCGCTGGTGAACACGGCTTCGTCCGACGAGACGGGTTGAATTTTACACTGGGCAACGGTGAGCGCGTCAGATTCTGGGCGGTTAATCTGAGTGCCAACAACACGGGACAGAATCGGGCATCGGTAGATTACCTAGCGAGACGACTCGCAAAACTCGGCGTCAATATGGCCCGTTATCACAGTCCAATTTTTGATCGCGCCGGCGATCCGGCGAAGGTAAACGAGAAAATTTTAGACGACCTTTTCTATCTCATTGCTGCGCTCAAGCGGGAGGGGATTTACACCACTTTGAGTTTCTACTTTCCGCTGTGGTTTGAGATTAAACCACACTACGGCATTGAGGGTTATGAAACATTACAAAACAAGAAGCCATTCGCATTGTTGTACCTCGATGAGCGGATGCAGGAAATCTACAAATCTTGGGCAAAAAGGCTTCTGAATACAGTCAATCCGTACACAGGGATTCCGCTTGCTCAAGACCCTGCCATTGCTATCATCGAAATTGTCAACGAGGACAGCTATTTCTTTTGGACCTTCACCAAACGCAACATCCCTGAGATACACTGGCGAAAGTTGGAGTTCATTTATGCGCGTTGGCTGCGCGACCGCTATGGTTCGCTTGAGAAAGCGTTTTCCGCATGGGGCAGTGTGAAGCATCCCGATGACAATATCGCAACAGGACGTGCCGGACTCTTTGACGCATGGCACATGACAACTGACGGTTCAAGGGCCGGGGGTCAAGATAAGGTTAAGCGAATCGGCGATCAGGTGCGCTTCCTAACCGAGCATCAGCGCAAATTCTACACCTCGATAGTCAAGTATTTCAAAGAGGACTTAAGGGTGGGGAGTTTGATTTCGCCAAGTAATTGGCATGTCACTGATGGGCCGATGCTTGATGCGCTTGAGCGTTACACTTACACCGCAGGAGACGTGATCGATCGACACGGCTATTTTGGCGGAAAGCACGAAGGCGAAGGTTCAAATTATTCCGTGCGAGTTGGACATACCTTTGCCAATCGCGCGGCTGTTAAAAATCCTGAACATTTACCGCTGCAAGTATTTCAGATCGATGGTTATCCTCACATAATCTCGGAGATTGGGTGGACGAATCCGAACCGCTTTCGGGCCGACTTCACCTTTCTGAGTTCTGCCTACGGGGCACTGCAAGGGCTCGATAGCCTTTTCTTTTTTGCAGTCAACAATAACTTTGTGCGCGACACAACGATGAATAAGTTTACAGCAAGTTCTCCGGTGGTTGCAGGGACATTTCCTGCCGCTGCCTTGCAATATCGCCGAGGTGACGTAAAGGAAGCCGAAAATGTAATCTATCAGATTCTCGACTTGGAAGATCTTTACGCCATGAAAGGATGCGGGACATCAACAGCGCAAGCACTTGATGAACTTCGCAAGCAGGATATTCCTAAAAATAAACGGACGACAGGACAGATCAGCGAGTTCCATCCGTTGAGTTTCTATGTCGGTAGAGTGGTACGAACTTTCGGTGAACAGCCAGAAAAATCTAGCCAGCGAGATCTCACAGAATTCATCGATCGCCAGGGCAAGACGATTCGCAGTGTAACGAACGAAATCCTTTGGAATTATGGACGCGGGGTTGTTCGTGTAGACACACCACGCAGTCAAGGTGTTGCCGGTTTTCTCGCCGAAGCGGGAGAGGTCGAATTGGCAGACGTGACAATTGCCTCCAATAATGAATTTGCTTCGGTGATGGTCATTTCTCTTGATGGTGAACCGCTGAAGGTTTCAAAGAACATCCTCATTCAAGCGATGACGGAAGAGCGGCCCTACGGCTTCAAGTCCGAGGACGGTGAGATTATCGACTTGGGAGGTGCGCCGCTTGGCGTAAAAAAAATTGATGTCACCGTTTCACTAAAACTGCGCAAGCAAAGCGCTCGAACGCCGAAGGTCATTGCGCTCGACGAGAATGGTTACGCAACCCGGAAGGCCGTGACAATTAGTGATAATGGATCTCATGAATCCCTCGTAATTCGGCTCGCGGCGGATGCAATCTACCACATTGTTCAATGGTAGTTAGTACGTATTAGACACGACTTGGAAGGTTAGCGGTGAATATCTAGGAGGGCCAAGACTCATCAAAGCGCAACGCGAAGGGAATCGTCTCGTGGGACGACATGTTTTCCTTCTTGACTTAAGCGGTTCAGGTCCATAGATCGGTCTGATTGCCGCCCCTCGATGGATCGACGGAGAATATCTTAATAACGAAAACTAGAAGCAGGGGGCGTCGCGGCTTACCACCGGGAATTTGGTTTGCGGGTCGGGTAGGTCAAAGCAGAGTCATCGATACGTGGATATGGCGGGCAATGGATGGCAGTGTTGCATGGCTGGGTCTGATAGAGACTTGTGCACCTCGATATAGAGGCTTTTTTTTATGACGCTCGGCCACCAAGCTTTTTTTGTCTTGTCTTTATTTGCGCTGGGTGCTGACCCACGGTCAGCAGTTGCGCCACAAATGCTTCGATGGCTTGCGTTGCTGCGGGCGTGCCCATCTCTTTTAACGCCGCAAAAGCCGCCAAAGCCGGCGTTTTTTGCAAGTGGTCCAATGAGTCGATTAAAGCCGGCACGGCGTGAGTCAACGCCCAATCTTTCCAGCAAGCATCTGCCTCATTTTCCTGAGACTGGGACAACGAAACTGCATTGAGACTACCATCATTGAGTGAGTTTGTTAATGACTCCGGCTTTCCCTTTTGAAGATTGCCGACAGAGGAAGCTATAACCATCAGCAGGGAATTCCGTGTTCTTTTGAATACATCGAAGAGGAGATTGTGCATTCAATCGTAGTGGAGATTTCAATCGCTCTCAACATCGACTGAAGTCGTCACTACAATCAATGGATGGCATGATTTACTGCGAAAAGGGAGCTTTCGGACTCCGAATTTTATGATTTTCAAAGTCAACAAGGATCTTCTTTCGAGCATATCGGACGATGACTCTCAACTCGAATTTTCGCACCCGAGTTTATTCTTCAGCGATTTCAGATCTAGTCGCCATTTTCCAGAGGTGATGCCATGTTTCTAATACTCCTTCGGCGAGAATTGCTTGCCAACCTGATGGGATTTCGCTTTGCGACAGCGATGTTCATCTGCCTGCTGCTGGTAGTTGCCAATTCTATTGTGCTCATCGGCGACTACGAAGGGGAAGTTTAGAAGTATTTTTCAGCAGTCCATCGAGGATATAGACGGCCTCCCAGACGTCACAAGCAATGGGAAGCAAACTCTAAGGAAATCTCCGCCTCAAGATAATCCCGACGGGCATATTGATATTCTTGCAAAAACTTTACGGCGTCTAAAAGGTCGGAGTCCTGTGTCGCTGAATGTATATCGAGCAGAGAAAGTAAGCGGAATATTGCTGTTCGATGCGAGCGGTGAATATTCCACAGTAACGGCAGATGATTCTTATCCGTATACAAAGGAACGCCTCATCGAAGTCAGGCCTTGTTGTGGTGAGGACAAGGACATTGATCGAGGCCAGTTTCTCTAGCACGGGGAGTAGGGCCTCCCTAGCTTCATCGGTAAACGTGTGTGCCTCGTCTACGAGGATGACGCGTGCTCGGCCACGGGGCACAAAGGCCATGACTCGTGCTAGGCGGCGTACGTCGGCGATGCCTCTGCCTTCGACCGCAGGGTATTCAACTGGCTC
>JADFGN010000168.1 GCA_022567695.1 Candidatus Poribacteria bacterium
GGTTAGTAGGTCGAATCGGTTATTCATCTGCTCGAATCGGTTATTCATCTGCTCGAATCGGCTATCAATCTGCTCGAATCGGCTATCAATCTGCTCGAATTGGTTATCAATCTGCTCGAATCGATTATCAACTCTATCAAGTCGATTATCAATTCTATCGAGTCGATTATCAATCTGCTGGAATTTTTCATTCTGTTCGCGTCGAAGATTTTCGATGTTCGCATCAACCTGCTCAAATTTTGCATTTTGATCAAGTCGCAACTGAGTTAATTCGTCAAGCAGTCGGTTAAATTCGTTCCGGCGCGGAAACTTCTCCGCAAGTATGCCTTCAATCAAAACGGCAAAACGGGCATCCGTCTCTAACACTTGAGGAAGTTTTTCAAATATATAATCTTCAATTTGCTTGAGTTCGTCTTGCGTCAACATCGTGTCTACCTCAATTACGCTTGGCGGCTGAACTTTGCGGCAACCCAAATCCGACTCTGATAACCGATCAGCGCGAGACTCACCAAGGAACAGAGAATTGGAAACCAATCCCCGTATCGGGTATAAAACGTCTTTTTCTGATGGCTCAAGGGAACCTCTCCGATTAGGAAACTTTGAGTATCATCGGGCAAGATGCGCGTCGTCACTCTGCCGAATGCATCAATTATACATGATATGCCTCCATTGGCGCAACGGAAAACAGGAACGCGATTCTCGACAGCGCGAAGCGGGGCAACTGCTAAATGTTGCTCTGGCGCAGCCGTATTCTCGAACCAGGCATCGTTGGTGAGAATTCCCATCACATTCGCCCCTTTTTTGACCGCCTTGCGGAAGAGATTGGGAAAAACGGATTCAAAACAGATCGAGATGCCAATCTGTGTATTCTTAGTATTTGGGAAAGGTAGCGGCTTTGTCGACTTACCTGGTTCATATGGCTTAAATTGAATCAGGTTTGGAAGATAACGACTCAGCGGAACATACTCTCCGAACGGCACAAGGTGAATCTTAGAGTAGCTTCCGAGTTTCTTACCGGCCGGGGAGAGAAGAAATACGCTGTTATAATAAGCGTTATCAGCAGGTTCAAGATTTACCATACCGGTAAGTAGATATATCTGATGCTTATCCAACATTTGCTTCAATCTTTGGTTATATTGACGAATATTTGGATTAACTTGATCTGAAAGGATCGAACCACGGAGGGTAGTTTCGGGCCAAACAATCAGGTCTGGATTGGCGGTGTTTGCCTTTTCGGTGAGTCTGATATACTTGTCAAAGATTCTAGGGAAGTGTTTGGGATTCCACTTTTCGATCTGCCGAACGTTGCCGGGAACAAGTGCAATTTTTATAGAATCAGTCGCTTCTTCAGAATTGGATAGGCAAAAGATACCATAGGCAAAGCTGGCGATAACAATAATAACTGGCAATACAATTGCCTTAACCTGACGCCTCCAATCCGGATAGGCACGGATGAGATCTGCGATGGCGGCGTTGAAAAGCACAATAACGAAGCCGACTCCATGTACCCCCGTGATAGATGCTATCTGGATAGCGGGAAGATTATTCCACTGCGTGTAACCCATGCTACCCCATGGGAAACCTGTCAACAGCCAACCTCGCACCCATTCCAATCCCGTCCAAATCGACGCCGCTATGAAGATAAAAGGGAGACCGGAACGCCACGGTAACCAATGTAGCAGGCCTGCGAAAACGCCGACATAGACCGCAATGTAACCGACCAAGGCGATACATCCGAGCGTCGTCACGAAAATGTTCGCGTAGGGGTAAAGCAGCGCGATCCAATAGACTAGACCGAAGAAGAAGATTAGCCCTGTGGTATAGCCAAGCCAGAAGGCGGATTTCCAATTTGATATGGATTTCAGAGAAATCAGTAGTGGGACAAGTGCAATCCACGCGAGAGGAAAAAGATTAAACTTTGTAAAATTTGGATGGCTTAAAACAAGAAGAATTCCTGAAAGACCAGCGAGAATCCAATTTTGATAGCGTTTCATATTCCCACACGAAAATACCCCATGCGTGATGCACAGGGCGGTATGTATAATTCCTACTCTCTATCAACCCGCTATTTTAACAGAGTGCTCAGGCGGTGTCAAGATGTAAGTCCTACTAAAATAACCCCACTTTTAGCAAGTGGGCGATCTTGACAAACAAGATACGTTCGGTCTCTCCCTCTTCGTCTCGATTATCATTATAAACAATGAAAAATGTACTTTCGGGGCGGTACTCGTAGGCAAACAAACCAAAAATACGCCGCTCTTTGCTTAACGTAAACTCTGCACTAGACCGCGCAAACATTCGCTGTGCAAACTGATAGTTGATGGTCAAACGGCGAGTCCATTGCTCAAGTTCGCCATCTTCTATCAAACGCTGCAAAGTCACTTCAAAGTTCAGTTTTGATGTCGGCCGAAAAGTAATCTCTGGGCGAATGAAATAAGTATCCTTATCGTCCCGGATGCCTACCGTCCCAATGTTCCGAATCGTTACCCATTTGGGCGGAAACCAACCCGCGAAAAATCTCACGGTCTTATCTGTATACGCGACATCATCATCATTGACATGGTAATACCATTCTGGCCCAAGGAGGAAAAAGAAATCTTTGATTCCAAGTAAGCCGCTCATACCACGACGTTCATTCATACGTTGTCCGGCATGGTTTTCAAGCCGTTCATACTGGACTTCACCACGAAGACGCTGCACCAATCCCTTATATTGCTTATTGTATCGGGTAGATAACACGACCCCACGTCGATCGATACGCGGGACAAATCCCGTTTCCACATTAAAATGCTCGCCGATGTCCGCATACAGTGCCCTGAATGAAAAAGTGTTCGTGCTACGAGAGAGTTCGATAAGGGTCATGTCATCACTCTCGAAACCTGACTTCCACTCTTTCGCGTAATTCAAACTGAGGTTTACATTTTCTGGCAACGTCAAGCGGGCGTCAACACCTGATGCACGGTCATACAAGCTTCCTCGTTGCTTGCTCACTCCCAACAACCCAATCGATGAAGTTCTGCCAAATTCTCTTTGGACACGGAAAACGGAGTAGTTGTATTCATCGGGCGGGAGGATGTCCTCTTCAAGAATTTTTTCACCGACATCGTCATCGTAAATATTTAGCTTATTTCCCACTTTGCTGACAGTATGCAACCCTGATTCTTCTTCATCGTTTATTAGCCAGCTTGTGTTTTTCTTTTGAGTCGAAACCATAGCATTCTCAGAGAGTAAGATTCCGTTATTTTTAAACTGCCGCTGTAGCGCCACCGGGATTTTGTTGGCGTTCAAATCACTCTGAAATTTGGAATCGACGTGGAACAGTGCGCTGTCGTTTTCCGGCCGCGCTTGAGCACTCATTGCGGCGAGGTTGTAATTGCCAATCTTCCCAACGACCTTTCCACCTCTCATGAGATCTTCAACTCGACGGCTGTAAAATAGCTCAATCGGTGTTTGAAACAGCTCGTTTCCTTCCAAGAAAAAAGGGCGTTTTTCAGGAAATCTCAGCGGTATATCAGATAAGTTGACCACATCCGGATCTGCCTCAATTTGCGCGAAATCTGGATTGAGTGTGAAATCTACCGTCAAGCTCGATAGCGGATATCGAAGATCCACTCCGGTATCCGCATTCAGATCCGTCTCTTGACCTGATATTTTCTCAGGCTTTATCGCGGCATAGGGCTTTAGTTCTAACGGGCGTTTGGTAACGAGCCCCTCTAACGGTAACTCCGTTAGATGCCCAAAGCGTGAAACTGCGTATTGCCGATCGGCTAAGTCTACCCATGACTGCTCCTCTTCACGGGATTCATCATTCCGCCAGAAATTAATTCCCCAAGCCACATGAGGGTTATTCTTCTTCGGAAAACGGAGTTCGGCAAACGGAATGGAAAATTCCGCCGTCCATCGATCTTCGTATTTTGCGGCACGTCCATCCCAATCGCAATCCCAAGAGATGGCGGACCCCGGATTAGAACCGCCTCGCCTCACATTTGCCCCCTCGTTTGTAATCCGCCGGTCCGTTTGCGTACCGAGAGGATTTAACGCGAAAGCATAACAATTTCGGCCATCCAGATAGGTGTCCACAAGCACCTCGACATGATCATCGGAAAAGAAAAATGAATCACGTTGCGTCGAATTTGCGGCAAGGTTGTTCATATCATCCTTGAAGCACTCAAAGCCGATATAGAGCCGATTCTCATCATAGAGCAAGTACACCTTTGTTTGCTGACTGGCTGGCTCACCCGATAAGGGCTGGAATTGGATAAATTCGCCCGTTTGGGCCGCTTTTTGCCAGCACGAGTCATCTAATTTGCCATCAATTTTAGGCGGTGAATTCGTCTGAACCGCTTCAATTTTTCTGAGGATCGGATCGTCCGCGCTACACACGTTGCAGATTAATAACGCAATAACGACAATCCCGATGATTTTTAAATCTACAACTTTTCCCATTTCTTATTATTATATTTCCCCTCATTCGATAATCTGGCAACGAAGATATTTGAGTTCTTAGACGGCTTTATCCTTAATACGTTCAAGTCAAATATTTGATCACGCCAAAATCGGATACAAAGCAATTGTCAAGCTTTTTTCTCTTGCGTTCATCTTCAGATTAGGATATTATCCATGAACTCGTATTGAGTAAACTTCCCAAACCTCAAAAAATAAAGGCGATTACCGTTTTCGTTAACGTCCTTAAACTGTAGGGTGGGGCTAAGCCCACCGATCGGCGTTTTGGTGGGCTTAGCCCACCCTACGAAGATCTACTTGCTATGAGTTGCATATTAGCCTGAGAAAGTTGGCATGGTGAACTTGTGAAATGAACCCACGGATTTCTGCAATATCCATCATGTCCCTCTGTAAACCAACTCAGGACTTTTCCCGTTTTCTAGCCCGTAATTTGTGGTGACTTTTCTCATATTGAAGGAGATGTTAAGTAATGAAACGAATCAACATTCTTGCGCTATTTTTTTCCATGATAATTCTGATGCCATCGGCAGTGTTGGCAGGACCGGGACGTACCGGTGCTCAGATTCTCAATCTCGGTGGTGGAACGCGAGCGGCTGCCTTGGGTGATGCGTTCTCCACCACAACTGGCGATGTCACGACTGCTTTTTGGAATCCTAGTGGATTGGCAACTATGCCCCAAAAAGAATCAGGAGAAAAAGAAAAACAGGCAGCAATCTCATACACAGACTACAGCCAACTCTTTGGTGAAGCAAGTGACGGTTTGTACTATGCATTTTTCGCTGGCGCCTTACCTCTTGAAGGGGGAGGAACACTCGGCACAACGCTTCAAATCCAAGGACAAGGAACAATTCTCGTGACAACAGATTCGCCTGAGCCAATTCGTGAGGAAAATCTTGGGACGAATTGGGCGTGGACAGTCTCTTACGCAGACCGGCTGGCAGACCGACTATCGGCAGGAATAAGCGGGAAAATTATCCAGATGAAATTAGGCCCAGAAAGTGGACGCGCGTTTGCGGTCGATCTGGGTCTGCAATATGATTTGCCAAGTGTCCCGATTCCGATCACAATCGGCGCGGCTGTGCAAAATTGGGGAACACGAATCAAATTCAAGGATGAAAACCAAAGTGATCCATTGCCCCGTGTGTTCCGGTTAGGAACGGCAGCTACACTCTACCAAGACAACAATCACCGTCTGCGAATCGTAGGCGAACTCACGTCATTTATCGATAAACTGAAAGAGGATGATGATGAAGGAATAGACGCATTCTTAGCCGAAAACCCTGGCGTGACCCGAGGCGATCTGCTTTCAGACCGCGGAGTTGGCATACACGCTTTTGAGTGGAAGAATATGCAGAAGGGAGTCGGGGTCGAATATTGGCTTGCGAATCTTCTCGCCTTGCGTGTGGGTTACAAGGACGATCCTGGGATTAATCTTCCAGATTTGGCTGATCACATAACTTACGGCTTAGGAGTCCGCTTGCTCAACTATCAATTTGACTACGCATTAATTCCTGGCGGCGGTCCAGATAATAAGCGGTTAAACGTCTTTGCCCTGATACTCAAGTTCTGAAACGCAGTTAAAACTGCACCAACGGCTGCAAAGTCGCCCGTCGGCGACTAATAGTCCACGAAGGTGGACTTGGCTAGGGTCGGCGCGAATTCATTCGCTGGCTAAAAATTAGTTGAGTTGAATGGAGAAGAACATGGAGAAATTTCGGATCGCTTCGATGACACTGATTATCGGAATCTCATTTACATCCCTATGCGTAGCATCCAATGATGAAGCTAACAATAGTGCCAACGCGGCATTCACCAACTTTTTGCTCACTTCGGCACTCGGTACACAAACACTAGAGGAACAACCGGAAACCCTTAATCGGGAGCAGCCGATGAAATCTCCCAACCGCGCGTTTTTGTCATCCTTGATTGTTCCGGGTTCAGGACAACTCTACATCAATGCCAAGCGCGGTTACATTCAAATTGCTGCCGAAGTCGGACTACTGGCAGCAATTTTTGTAACAAACAACAACGCCCAAAATACCCGTGATGATTACCGCGATGTGGTTCGAGAGAATGTGATATTTGAAGGCCCCAGCAAATTTGAAGAATGGGATGAAGTTGAGGACTTCGAGCATGCAACACTGTTCGATAACTGGCACAATGTTTACACGGAAGATAATGGGCAACCCCTTGACCGGACGGGGAAATGGTACTGGGAGGATCGAGCCGCATTCAAGGATGAAGACCGGGAGGGCAAAGACGATTCTCCTGGAAGACTCAATGCTTTAAGGTTGAGAGAGGATGCTAACGACAAATTTGAATTAGCGCGAACCTTTCTGGGGTTGGTCATTTTGAACCACGTTGTCAGTGCCGTTGAAGCCCGCATTGCAACCAAGAACTATAACAAGAAATCTGCCTCTCAAGCGACATTTCCTAAACCTTTTGAATTGGATATGCAAACGACTGTTTTATCCCATGCCGTTGAAAGTCAGCTTGTCTTTCGGAAACGATTCTGAGCTTTGCGTTTGCAATCCTATTTATCAAAGTCAAGCTGGTAACCGTTCGGGGTCTGTGGAGAAAATGCACGAAAATGGCTTCCCTGTCACGTCATGGGAGGGCGACGCTCCCGCGAAGCCTCACACTCCCACCTGAACGGTTACGTCAAGCCATTTAGCCCCGTGCATTCAAAAGCATGGGGCTTTTTTCGTGGTCCGCTCTGGATTATACGAGTTTTCAGTTATCATCCGAATGCAATCAGACCTAACCCCCGGCCCCTTCCCCCGATGGATCGGGGCAGGCTCTGCGAGGGAAGGGGAGTATCTCCCTTCTCCTCGTAGGAGAGGGGCCGGGGGAGAGGTTGCTAAGTCTAGTGAAAAAGTCGTGTGGATTATGCTTCTCTCTCCTGTTTTCGATACCATACGGCGGAAATTATCGCTGTGATCGGAATTGCCATGACGAGACCGAGCGTACCAGCAATCAAGCGGACAATCTCCGCAGAGATAATTCCGATGCTCAAAAGCTCAACCGTCGGCGATCTGAAAAGGTCCAGATTCGGAGCCGTCACCGCCATGACCAGAAGCAATTCCACACCGAGATAGGCAAATACTAACGTGTTTATCATTGTTCCGAGAATGTCGGTACCGACGTTCATTCCCGAGGCCATCAACCTCCAGGTCGGCATGCGTGGGTTTGCGCGGCGAATTTCTTCCATTGACGAAGCCACCTCAATCGCGCCGTCTACGGCGACGCCAAGGACTCCCATCAACATCCCGGCGAGCAATACTTGACGGAAGTCAAAAGGTGGTGTACGTGTTGCTTCGACAATGTCTGCTGAGACCGCATTCTCCAAACCGGAAAAATGAAGGTAATTTTGGGCGAACATGATAATTAGACCTGCGGCAAGAATACCCCCCATTGTACCAAGCACGGCTGAAAAGGTTTTCCGGCTGGGCCCAATTACAAACACGAGAGATACAAAAGCGATTAGACCGGAGGATAGCGTTACAACGAGCACAGCGTTTTGCCCCTGTGAAATCAGGGGTAGCATGATGAAATAGATAATCATCCCTGAAATGCCCATAGCGCACACCGTACGTACCCCTTCGATTCGTCCGACGATGATGATTAAAATCATCATCAATCCGAGCATCCATACCAAAAATCCATCACGTCCATACTCTTGTACGATATTGACCAGACCAATCTGATCTGGTGTTCCCCCAAGGCGACAGAGGACAATGTCCCCCGGTTCAGCGGGGATACTCAACAATGGCATATCGTGATTGACGATATTCCGTAGCATAACCCGTTGCCCTTCATAAAGCCCTGAAAGTATCTCGATTTCAAGTATCTGATGTTCCGTAGTCGCATCGTAAATGTTGAGCGCATCGGCATCTTTTCTGACAGCGTATGTTTGCTTGTTATCCTTATCGGTTATGAGCCACCTGCTATCTTTCCACTTCTTAATCGACACATTGACATTTCGAGAGAGAGGGAGTTTATGATTTTCAAACTCACCCCGTAACTCGTCCGAGATTTTGCGATTGTCCAAATCACTTGCGTGCTTCGATTCAACTTTGAACACTAACGTTGCGTTTGATTCGAGGAGTCTTAGGACCCTGCCCTTTGCATACTCAGACCTAGAGGTAAGATTCCCATTTTCATCACGATTCTCAACAATCGTTGCGGATGCACGGTTGACTCGATGGTAAAGGAATAGTGTTCCAAAGAGAACAATCATCAGAGCAAGCGGCACTGCCCAACGTGATTTGCTTCTTGGGTCGTCAGTGCGGAAAAGTTCCTCTAATTCCTCTTCGGACGGAAGATCTTCATGAATCTCTGATGCTGTCACTTTCGTGTACTTCGTAAGAATGCCAGCGATTGTTGCGGCAATCGGGACGGTCAAAACTAATCCAATTGTTCCAACAATAGCCTGTATGATAGCGGCGGACGTTCCTTCCGCATTCACCAGCCGAAGGAAGGGATAAAGCATTCCCACTTCAGGAAATTCAATTCGGGGTAGCAACATCGTAACCATATGCGCGCCCAGATAGGCAAAGATGAGCGTATCCGCCATTGTTCCCATGATGTCTCTGCCCACATTCAGACCGGCGCGGATGGCTTGCCGCACAGTGATATTCGGATTGACCTGCTTGACTTCGTAAACAGATGAAGAGATCGACATGCCCACATCCATCATCGCGCCAACGGCCCCCAGAATCATCCCCGCCGCAAGTAGCCCTGCGAAATCCCAGTCATGCGAGACCGGCGTTCTCCAAAGGGCGATACCGAGTTCGAGAAATCCGAACTCCTTCGCCAATCCGGTCAAAATCATTACTTTCTGACTAATCACAGAAAGGATTCCAACCGCCGCCAATCCGCCAAGCGTCCCAAGAACACCGGAGATGACTTTTGGACTGAATCCGGTAATTAAAACAAAGGTTGTAAGTGTCAACACCGTTGCGACAAGCAATGAGACAGCGATTGGATTAAAGCCTCTAACTGTCAGAGGCACTAAAACGTACAGCACAACCAGTGCCGTGACAAACAGTGTCAAGATAGAACGCACGCCCTTCATGCCTGCAACAAGAATCATCAAGCCGCCTAGTAACCCCGCCAAATAAAGCAGGAACGGTGTGCGGAAGTATTCAAGCATTCGCACCGTTCCGATTGTTGTCTGGTTGTGGCGTTTGAGGGGAATCTCAAGGAAAAGCACATCTCCCTTTCGGAGGACCCGATCGCCAAACGCCCTGCCTATCCAGATGTTGTTTACTTGAGCCGTCTGTCCACGAAATTGCCCAGAGATAACCCGAAAGGTTACGATTTGATCTACAGTTTCGCTTGTATCTATTTTTATCGCTCGTCCTAGACAAACCAGTGTTCTTAACGCACCTTGGTCGACAAACTCGGCGAATCGAAATAGTTTGATGTGTAGCACAAAGACAATCGCGATAATTGTCAAAATACCAAATAATTTTATTTTGCCTTCACTCATCCATCTTTCCTCTCTATGAAACTTGGTCCATTTGCCAAACTCTAACCAGAAATTGCACCGCTTAGGCCACTTGGATTGCACGATTTGGTGCGTTGTGAAAGGCTGAATTTGCAACTTATGACAGCAACTGTCGCCAGTTTTCTAATTTCAAATCAGGGATACGTTCAAAATGAGAGGTGTTGTTTGTGACAAGAATACCATCGTTAGCAATTACAATGCTTGAAATCAGAATATCTGCATCGTTGATAATCTTTCCTTCACTTCTCAAGCGTGCTTTAATCTCGCCGAAAATCTGAGCAACCTCAAAAATCGTTTGTCTGACTTCAAGATTTTTGAACAGGTCATCCAAGACTTCCAGATTTTCCTGCCTCCTCTGCGAATTGTATGCCCCAAAATAAAGTTCACACGGTGTGATGATGGTAACATAGACATTTTCTTTGCCCTCTTCTTCCATTCGTTGTCTGATATTCTGATCGCCCTTTAATAAGTAAACACATGTATCTGTGTCCAAAAAGTACATCACAGCGTAGCCTCTCGAAGCTTGAATTTTTCTCTCTCTTTATAAATTTCATCGATAATCTCTTCAGCATCACGGTCATCTTGCCAAGCACCACAAATTTTGCTCAAGTCCCACTTCGTGGGATTTGGTTCTGCTTTCCCCTCTTTCTTGTCTTCAATCGGTTCAATGAAGGTGATAATGACTTTGAAACGGGTTCCTTCCTTCAGCGGAACGGGTTCTGTGGGGATTATCTGTTTTCCATCATAAATACCATTTATCGATAACATAGCGCATCCTCCTTGTCAATTCGTACGCAATAGCCGCAATTTTTGTGCCTTTCGTTGGTTCAATCGAACAGGCATCATCCTTCTACGCATTGCGCCTGCTTAAATGTTTGCGGAGGTCGGCGGCAACACGATGCGTAATCCCTTTGACAGCGAGGAGTTCATCAAGACTGGCGTGACGAATCTTTTCAATGGACGCGAAATGTTGGAGTAAAGCCTGCTTCCGCTTGGGACCGATATTTGGAATTTCGTCGAGGATTGAGTGACTGAGTTCTCGGCTACGGAGCTTTCGGTGATAGGTCACGGCGAATCGGTGCGCTTCATCGCGCAGACGCTGAATGAGATGCAGGGTTGGATTGTCATGCCGAAGAACGATCGGATGGGGTTGGTTTGGCAGGAAAATATGCTCAAATCGCTTGGCGAGCCCCATGATTGGCAAGTGGGTTAGATCGAGAGATTCAAGTGCTTCGGAGGCAGCGTTCAATTGCCCTTTGCCGCCATCAATGAGAATCAGATCGGGGAAACGGTTTTCCTCAATTGCGCGACGAAATCGGCGAGTGACCACCTCTTTCATCATCGCGAAATCATTTTGGCCTTCGACGGTGCGAATCCTGAAGCGGCGATATTCGGATTTCGCTGGCTCACCATTTTCCATGACGACCATCGAGGCGACCGCAAACCGATCGCCGAGATTTGAGATGTCAAAGCCTTCGATTCGTTGCGGTGGACGGGGAAGGTTTAACACCTCCTGTAATTCGATGAGTGCTGGATTATCCCCCACTTTCAGCACAACATTCAGTTCCTTCTGATTCAAGATAATGTCCGCGTTTTTCGTCGCCATATCCACCAACTGACGCATGCGCCCTTTTTGAGGAATATGCAACGTGACGCGGTTGCCGCGCTTCTCGGAAAGCCATCTCTGGATGGTTGCGGGCATTTCAATTTCATTCGGCAGTATAATCGTCTTGGGTGTAAATGAGGCGTTCTGATAGTATTGCTGAATGAAAGCCGTCAGCGAGTCGATCGGCGATTGCAAATCAACATCGTTCAAAAAGTAGTGTTCCCGATCGATCAGCTTCCCGTCACGCACCATCATCACCTGAACGCACGCCTCGTTCCCTTTGTATGCAATGCCGATGACATCCTCATCAGTGGCAGAAGGGCTATCGAGGTTCTGTTTGGCAATGGCTTGTTGGACGGTTTTAATCTGATCTCTGTATTTTGCTGCACCTTCAAAGTCAAGGTCGGCGGCAGCTTGTGCCATCTTCTCTGTGAGTTCCTGAATGACAGCCTTTGTGTTCCCACTGAGAAATTGGCGAACGCTTTTCACAATTGGCGCGTAATCCTCGACGCCGATCAGATTGGCACAAGGTCCGGGACAGCGTTTGATGTGATAATCCAGACACACACGATAATCATTCTCCGATTCTTTGAGATTCAGATTGCACGTGCGGATGGGGAAAACCTTCGTCAGGTGTTTGATGGATTGGCGTGTGGCGCGAACATGCACGAAAGGACCGAAATACTTTGCCCCATCGTTTTCGAGTCGGCGGGTGATCTCAAGTCTCGGGAAAGGCTCGTTGATTGTCAGCTTCAGGTAAGGATAGCGTTTGTCATCCTTGAGCTTGATGTTATAGCGCGGTTGGTTCTCCTTAATGAGATTATTCTCAAGGAGTAGTGCTTCCACGTTACTTTCCGTAACGATGTAATCCACATCATCGACATAGCGCAACATAGGTCCGGTCATCGCATGAGGCTGGGCACCGGTTTGAAAATAAGAGCGCACACGCTGGCGCAGAGAAGCTGCCTTTCCGACGTACAGGATGTTTCCTTCGGTGTCCTTCATCAAATAGACGCCGGAACTAGCGGGTAGATTGTCGAGTCTGTTTTTGATCTGTTGGTTCATCCCGGTGACCTCAAGCGTAAAAGTGAAATTCACGGAAATTGACACTTGCTGAAATTGTAAAGTCAATGAATCTTAATTCTACATCAAAAAAGAAATGTTAGCAACGAGTTCTTGGAGGTTCTGTTCAAGCAATTCACCCTTCGCTCTTTACAACGCCAATATCTGATCACGCTGACCTTCAATTGAAAATCTACCAGAGTTCAGCCACAAAGTCAAGGGTCAATTTTGCTTTTGACTTTTTGCCGAGACTGATATATACTTTGGCGCGTGAATCCGATACTCGTCGATTTCCCCGAATCATTTGAATCCGAGCGATTGATCATTCGTGCCCCACAGCCGGGCGACGGTGCCGAGATGAACGCCGCCATTCGCGAAACATTTGACGACCTCAAAATCTGGATGCCTTGGGCGCAGGA
>JADFGN010000714.1 GCA_022567695.1 Candidatus Poribacteria bacterium
AAATTCCCCGTTTCACGGGATTCAAAGCAACTTGCGAATTCAGCTACGCTCAGCATTTATTTTACGGTGTATTACTCTCCTTCTGCTTACCGCCCCAACCGCTTCAACGTGCCCCATGTTGTTGCCAGCTTACCCGTCAACTCCACAGCTTGGGGGGTATAGGTTTCCAGAATGTTCTCCATAAAAAGCCCTGCCATCTTCTTCGTGTTGTCATCATTTCCAACAACGTGATACTTGTCCGGGGCAAGGCACATCATGACAAACAACCCGCTGCCAAATTTTCCTTCCATGATGGCCGCACTTCCCTGACTTTCAGCGATGACATCGAACCCTTTGTGGCTCGCAATCACTTCCCAAACCGTGGGCCAGCCTTGATGTCCCCAGCCTTCAAAGTCTTTATCGGTCATTTTGTTGGGCGCATTGAAAAGCGGATGGCCTGCCTCTTTGATTTTGAAATCGGCTCTGTCCGGATCACTGCGAACGCAGGTAAGCCCCGCAGGAAGCCAATCGACATTCGCTTCATTCTGATCGGCTTGTGTCGGCTCAATGACAATGCCACCGCGATTCACAAAATCTTGAATCTCTTTCGCATTTTTATCCAGACTTTGATGCAATTTGACGTTGTTCGTTGTCATACTCCCGATAAAGAATAGCCCTTGGTCCTTAAATGACAATTTGCCATTTTCGATATCTTTGGTTAAGTCATCGTACTCGATGCCAAACTCATCTAAGGTTTGACGTAGTGCATCACTCTTCGTCCACTGATCCGCGAAATCGACGATAGCTATATCTGCGGCGTTTGCTGTCGTCAAACTCAACGCCATCAAGAACGTGAACACTGCAAGTGAAGATCGAAAGCTTAACATAGGTGTGACCTCCTTATTGTTGAGGAAGTTGAAATTTAAATTTGGATAACCTTGGTTTGATTGATTCTTGACTGTTTGACGAATTTTGCTCTCATTCGGTTAGGCAAAGTTCAGAAACTGATGGTTATTTTTTAGCGTCTCTGATTTATCAATTCATTGATTCGCATATTTCAGAACTGTCGTCAATCCAATACTGCCGCCACTGTTGCTTCGGCGACATCTTGGGTGATTGCCAAACCCGCCGCGATGGTGTATGGGAGTTGATGGTGGTGGACATAATCAAACAAACTGACAAGGGTGTCGATAATCGCTTCCGTCGTGACGGCGGCAGGACGGTAGTTAATATTCAAACAGTCCAACGCATGTCGGTATCGATGCCACGTCTGGGATTGGAGTGATGACATGAGCAAAATTCCCAGCCCGACCAGATCGCCGTGCAGAGCGTGCCCCGTCAATCGGTTTTCTAATGCGTAAACAAAATGGTGCTCGCTCCCTTCCTCGACGCGGCTATGCCCGCACAGATAGCAAAGTTGAACCTCCATGCACAAGAGTTCCAACAGGATTGTCAAACCCTCTGGTGTCCCCTTGCCAATCTCTCTCGCGTTGTCCAGCAACGTCTGAAGGATTGCTTTGCCGATCTCAATTGCTTGCGGTGTGACGTGGTAATCGGGTGGATTTTCCCCCAATCTCTCAGCCTCCTGCCAATCCCACATTCCCGTCGCAATCGACAGCACATCGGCCGCGCCACTCGCACGCATCGCAGGTGGCGCGCTGCGTAATACATCTATGTCCACAATGACAAGTTCTGGCGGTTTGGAGGAAAGGTAGCGAACACACCCACCGACTCTGACCCCGGTTGCATCGGTGAGAAAGGCGTCCGTGGATAAAATGGTTGGCACAGCGATCAGTGGCATTGCACATTTCGACGCCACATACTTTGCCGCATCAATCGCCAGCCCACCGCCAACGCCGTACACGACCTCTCCCTCGCACAACGGGATAAGCCCATCCATATAATCCACCGTCGCCCGATCGACGTAGATTGTGCGTTTGGGATTTATATCGATCGCATCTTTGGTGAGATGCCAAACAGGTTCGGTTGTCAAAAGTGTCGCAGGCCGTCCGTCCGCTATGCTGGATAGCGGTCTTTTCTCAATGAGAGGCAAGTGTTGAATCTTCATTTCACAATATCCGAGACATCGGCGAGATATATCTGTCTGGAGCCTTCATGAACAGAATCGAAGCTGATCGCGTTTCCATCAGGCGACCAGCGCGGATGCAGGTCACATCGAATGTCGCCAGTGAATTGCGCTTCGGAATGAAATTGCCCCAAGCGAATCTTACGGTTTTCATTCACATTGTAAAGCATGAGCTCGGAAAGACGCTCGGCACCTTGCGGATAGGTGTCGCAAACGAGCCAACGCCCATCAGGCGAAAAACACGCATGACCATCACTGGGTAAAACGCCTTTTCCAACTGGCGTAAAATCACCCTCGCCATCTGTAAATTCTACGAAGTGCATGTCACCCAGAAAATCGCATGAGACCAAAATGCGCTTAGGATTACGCCATGCGAAATGTGAAATTCGATACCCGAACGGAATTCGGCATTGCAAATCAGAACCGTCCGAATTCACCGTCCAAAGCGACGTATACCGACCTTGCGGTCTCTTGACACGGCAGAAGAACAGAATCCGAGTTCCGTCTGTGTTGAACAACACATGATTGAACCACGCGAGTTTTCCTTGAACTTTTTCATCGCAACTTGCCTCGATGACATCGGCAAGAGATATGAGAAGTCGAGATTCGCCACTG
>JADFGN010000715.1 GCA_022567695.1 Candidatus Poribacteria bacterium
CGACCGATCAAAGCAATTTATTCGTTGTATTGAGTTCAAAGCAACTCAATCCTCACCTGAGAGTTGTTTCCAAAGTGGTCGAAGATACTTCACCCGCTAAGCTTCTCAGGGCGGGTGCGGATGAGGTTGTTTTGGCGGATCAGATCGGTGGATTACGGTTGGCATCGGTCGTGGCGCGGCCAGATGTTGTTGATTTTTTGGACGTTATGCTCAAACATCAAATGACAATGCGCTTTTCCGAGTCTGTTATCCAACAAGGCTCAGAACTGGTGGGGTTGCCCCTTCACGAAGCGCGCATTCCAGGTCGCACAGGATTAGTTGTTGTTTCTGTCCGAGACGAACAAGGTAAATTCATCTATAACCCCTCTGGTAATCTGACGCTAGATGTAGATTACGCACTCATTGTCATCGCAGATAATGAGCAGTTACAACGCCTCCACAAACTCACCGGCGGTTCAGTGTGAGTCTAATGACCCACCTTCAACTCAATGTCAAATACAGAATCGATCAACCATAGTAGCGTTCATTGATTAGGTTATTTGCTGCACGGACGGGCCGGAAAAGAGTTTGGCGTTTCGGCGGCATTGATTCAAGCAATTTCGGATGCGGATCCCAGTCGTGCCATTTGCTGTTTACTGTGTTGTAGCAACTGAATATGGCAAGCCGGTCGTTCTCTTCATTTGTCCATGGATGGGTACTATGGGTAAGTGCTTCAGTGAAAAACAGCAGGGACCCAGCCGGACAAGAATAAGTTTCCCACAGCGAAGAGTCAATATTACGCATACTCTCCGGTGCGGCATACACCGCCTTATGGCTTGCAGTGACAAATAGCGTTCCTCCTGTGCCTTTCTTTACTGGATTCAGTTCCCAAACCACGCGAGTCAAGCCACTGTAGGCCTTGCCAGGGATGCACCGATACAAATGCGAATCGCCCGGGAAACGCAACATCCCATTTCCGTTGTGCGGTGCAAACCGACCATCACCGACTGTCCGGTAGGAGAGGCTGCAAGACTCCATGCGAAATCCGTAACATTCTTGGTTTGCCAACGGAGGATGCGCTACAAATTCGTTCATGAAGCCAACAACGAGCGGGTGATCTGATAATTTTTGCAAGGGACCGCCAAGGGTAGATCGCTCATGTTCAGGAATGGATTCGGGTTCATTGCGCAAACGAATACAGAAATCGCGCATTTCCTGGAGGTCGTCATCTGTCAGCACACCCGGAATAAGTAACCAACCTCTCGCGTCAAATGTGTACTTCTGCTCCTGGGTGGGTTCGATGACCGGTTTACCGTCAGCATTCGTGTTGGTTAAGTTTGCTGAGTCCAAATCTAAATTTGAGCCTAAATTCTTGCCGATAATAAATGGTTCTGCGGGTGTAATCTCTTTTGAAGCCATCGGAAAATTCCTCCTCAAACAACATTTTAGTTGCCATAATTGACAGTGTTAGACACTGATGGTTAAGAAAATCTGCGCTAATCGCTCTTCTCGCTCACGGGAGCCGATTTCACGCATCGGAAGCCGATGCGGAAACTCCTATCTGTTGATACTCCGTACTCCCGATTCGCAATACGCAAATACAAAAAATCACTACTCCACGCCCCACCATCACTACTCCACGCCCCACCGCGTAGGACATGTTCTGTCTCAACACTTGTATAATTTTTAACGAACGACTCGATGTCGCCGCCGACAAATGGATTGTTTTGCTGTCTTGGGAGGTGAGAACTTGGCTGATAAGCGTCGGGCTGATATTCGTCGAGACACCATTCCCCAACACTCGCTTCCATGTCAAAGAGCCCATAACCGTTAGGTGCATAGCTTCCAACAGCCACGGCATTTTCTCCATGACGCTGTACTTTGGTTTCATCAGGCGGTTCATCTCCCCAGGGATACCGTTTTCCAATCAAACCGCCGCGGGCGGCGTATTCCCATTCTGCCTCTGTCGGTAATCGCTTTCCCGCCCATATCGCATAAGCCATTGCATCATGCCAATAAACACCAATCACCGGTTGATTCGGTTGATTGTGTTGCGGTTCATGCCAATACTTCGGTTCTGCGTATCCAGTTGCTTCAATAAAACGCCGATATTGTGCGTTGGTGACTTCGTGTTGATCGATGTAGAATGCATCGAGATAGACTGTATGACAGGGAATTTCATCATCGAAGGCGTCGATCGATAAACGCCTGAACAATATGTCAGGCCACCAATATTCACACCCATGCGCTTCTGCCTCCCTTTGTTTTTTGCGCCGGTATCTATCTCTGAGTTCCTTGATTTCCTTCCAAAGTTCCTTGACCTCATCGGCAGAAGTTCCCATCTGAAATTCACCTGCGGGGATCAGCACCATCCGCATTCCATCTTCGCCCGTAATTTGCTGTGGAATGGCTGAAGCATCAGCAATCAGAAGTAAGCAGGCCATTGATAGGTACGCAACAAAAGCAAGAAAGGACGTGTGTTTCATTTATAAGGTACCTCGTAGCCATGTCAACTCGGCGGTCTGCCGTAGTCCATCCAAAAGCCATCCATCTGTTGTAGCTAAACCCACGAGTTCTCACTCACTACAAATCCTCGTCTGGATAATCAATTGCCCAAGCCCCGCTACCCGACTCGCTGTCCGACAAGCCTTCCCACAGCGACAAGAATTCCTCGGGAGCACTA
>JADFGN010000169.1:0-11973 GCA_022567695.1 Candidatus Poribacteria bacterium
GCGACCTTCATCATGGAGCTGCCATGGCGACCGTCCTGATCGTCGATGACGACGCCGCCCTGCGCGACGGTCTGGCGGAGACGGTGGGCGATCTCGGCCATCGTCCCGTCGTCGCCGCGAGCGGCAGCGAGGCCCTGGCCCGGCTCGCGGCGGGCGGGATCAACGCCGTGCTCCTCGACCTGCGGATGCCGGGCGAACTCGACGGCATGGCGACGCTCGCCCGCATCCGAGCGCAGGCCGAGCATGCGCGAGGTCCGCAGGATGTTGACCCCGTTCCAGGTCGCGACCTCGAGCAGTACGCGCGGCGTCGAGTCGGAGACCTCGGAGGCCTGGCCACCCATGATTCCGGCAATTCCCGAGGGCCCATTGCGGTCGCAGACCAGCACGGTCTCGGAATCGAAGGTCCGCTCGATCCCGTCCAACGTGGTCAGCTTCTCCCCCTGATTGTCAACCTCTAACTCCACACTTTAGGATAAGCTCAGTGGCAATATGTCCACCTGCGTTGTCGATTTGCATAACGATGAAATAGTGAGGAAAGTCGGTTGAAAGCAGACCTCAGAAAATCTGCATCATTTGTGCGTTGAGTCATGGCAAAATCAACGAAGTTGATTCGCCGGTCAAAGGACAAACTGCCATGAATAGATAGACATATTGACGGACTATAGCCACTTTGGCAATGGGGCGAATCCTCTTGGGTGCCCAACATCTTCCTGTTGTTGTGATTCGACCAAATCTGGATTCATCGGCGGCAAATATCATCACGGGGCGTTTGTCAGATGAATCTCTTTCTTTGATGGCACGGGCAACCCGGCGTGGGAATTTTTTTTGAACAACCCAACGTCAGAGTCATTGTGCTTAACGTGTTGGGGTCTGGGAGCAACCTTTCTCCAGTCATGGCGTTGTAAAAGCCTTGTGATTACTGAATTGTGAACGGTTTTCCTGATTCGCTTTTCAAAGGCATTTTTCACTGGAGTTATCGTCGGGATTAGTCCACGGATGGCTCGATTGACGAAGGGTTGAAGGAACTTGACTTCCTGATTATAACTCCGGTGAAATCGGCTACGATGTCTTCCTCTTCCCGGTCCGCAGAATGCTTTCTGACCGAATCGATTGTATTGAGCAACGGCAGAACTGACTAACCATCTACTACCGCCGAGTTGGGTTGCCACTATTGTGGCAACCCGTGGGTCAGCAGCAACTGTGTATATAATTTGCCACCGCATTTGTTGATCTGGATCTTTGGGGGTGCGAATGCGAACTCTAATCTCTTCAAGTGACATATAATCTTTCACTTGACTGACTTTGGCCATGATTGTATCCTCTGAATCTTTAGTTTCCTCTAGGATACAATAACGGGTTTCTAAACGCAAATTAGTATCAGAACGCTACACAGAGAAGAAGCGTATGTGGGACAACCTTTTATTTGAAGCGAGGGAAAAATACTGGGCGTGGATAAAGTTGACATGACAGTTCAGTGGTTGCCCGCGATTTTCGGATTGACGCCAAATCGACAATGCATACAATAGTGACCTGTTATGACTGATAAGGCATTGGGACAGGCTCCCGATGCCTTTTTCTATGCGGGTTTTCAAGTGGCGTACGTATTTTTGACGCTTACGGCACTCTTATAAGCATAAAATATTGGGTTGGTGAGAAGAGTTGGCATAGTTATTGTCAGGTGACGTTATGATTCCCAGTCAAATCACCTTGCTAAAAACAGCACAAGGAGGGACAACTATGAATGCTAATGACCAACGCTCGAAGCAAATCCAGCAACAAACTGCGGACGCTTTAGGGGATTGGCTGTACTCCAATGTTACTGGTGGTAGCGGAGGAGGCTGGACAGATGACCGTAAGTTTTTCGTCGTCGGATATAAGACCATGGATAAGATAAAGCAGGTGCGAGAGTATTATTGGACACTGTGTCGTCCAGATAGGCCAGACCTTGAGAAACCGAATAGATGGTTGAATTTTGAAGATGGTGGTTTTATGATGAGTGAAAATCCGAGATTCTTTTATCGAAATGGTCCACCGATGCACGTTGTACACGTCACCCCAGAGAGAACGATTTCCGTCTTTGCTTTTCCGTCCAGCAACGACGATACGCTCAACCTTTCTATAACATATGACACCCGTTAAGACTGTCATGAAACCGTCATCGGTTGAGGATTTATTGTTATCAGTCAAGGTATTTCTACCTCTTTTATCCTTCTGTGATGTCCCAGAAAAATCCAGACCTATTGCATGTGTCTTCTATCACCTACCGAGCCGTCTTACTTGGCATCATCCTGATTCCTTTTAACAGTTATTGGATTCTACATTTAAGCTACATCTGGGATTCCAATCGCCCCACAAGTTTGGCCCTCCTCTTCAATGTTCTGTTCACCCTGATTGCGTTGATGGCAATCAATGCGCCTTTGCGTCGTTTTCGCCCCAAATTCGCCTTCACACAGACTGAACTCCTTACAATTTACGCGATGTTGTGCCAGGCCTCCGTCTTCGCCGGACGCGATATGATTCAGGTGCTCATCCCACTGATGAGCAACGGTTTTTGGTACGCCACTATCGAAAACGAATGGGCACAACTCTTTCATCAATACCTTCCCTCGTGGCTTGTCGTTGAGAATCAGGAAATACTTCGTGGATTCTATGAGGGACAATCGACATTTTATCTCCACGCGCAGATTCGTGCGTGGCTCATGCCTGTGCTGATTTGGGTCGGGTTTTGCTTACTTCTCGGCATGACAATGCTCTGCATCAATATCCTGTTACGAAAGCAGTGGCAGGAATACGAAAAACTGACATATCCGATTGCACAAATCCCTTACGAGATGACCCGTGCCGAAGAAGGTATGCGCTTCTTCCGTCATCGAGTGATGTGGCTTGGGGTGGGAATTGCTGCCATCCTGAACCTGCTTTATAGTCTGCATCAGATTAATCCGTCCTTTCCTGCCATTCCGCTTTATCGTTCGATTCCGATGAGTGAAAAGCCATGGAATGCGATGAACAATCCCGGATTCCGAATTAGTTTTTTTCCGTTTGCGATTGGCGTCGGATTCTTAATTCCGCTAGATCTTGGCTTCTCATGCTGGTTCTTCCATCTGTTCTGGCATTTTCAACGCATCATCGGCAGCATCTTCGGTTGGCGAGGTGCGATTGGATTTCCGCGTGAAATGGCACAGATTCGCGGCGTTTGGATGGGGCTGTTTGTCTTTACGATGTGGATGGGACGAAAGCATTTTAGCCGTGTGCTATGGCATCTATTTAGTAGCCGAGTTGGAGTTGATGACATCGGCGAGGCATTGCGCTATCGAACCGCGGCATTCGGCGCCGCGTTTGGGCTGATTCTGATTGTTCTGTTTTGCGTCCAGATGGGAATGTCCCTTTGGTTTGCCATTCTCTTTTTTGTTCTCTATTTTGCGATGTCTGTTACAATCACACGCATTCGCGCGGAACTCGGCCCGCCGGCTCATGACCTCTACAATGCAGGACCAGACTTACTGTTGACCGACGCGCTAGGCACACGACGAATTGGCCCCCGAAATCTTTCGGCGATGTCGATGTTTTTTTGGCTGAACCACCTTTCCTATCGCGCGCATCCGATGCCCCATCAACTCGAAGCTCTCAAGCTAGCCCATCAAACCCGTTTCAATTCTTTCCACCTCATCTTTGCACTCGGACTCGCCATTCTCGTGGGTGCATTTTCGGCAGCCTGGGGACACCTCCACCTCTCCTACCAGGTTGGACTCGAGCAAGCACGGTCATGGTATGCGAGGGCAGCGCTCAACCGATTGGCTGGCTGGCTTTACAATCCAAGTGAGACCAGCATCAGTGGGTTAATCTATACCGTCGGTGGGTTTATTTTCGCAGTTTCCCTGCTCCTGTTGCGGTTACGTTTTATTCAGTGGCCTCTGCATCCGGTCGGTTACGTCGTCTCAAGTTGGTGGACATTCACCGGGCTTTGGTTTCCGCTTCTGATCAGTTGGACAATCAAGCGTATCTTGCTTTCCTACAGCGGTGTACGTGGCTATCGTCGGACTGTGCCTTTCTTCCTGGGATTGGTCATCGGCGACGTAATTGTTGCATCGATTATCAGCATTCTGGGGCTCGTCTTTAAATTTCGTGTGGTTTACTTGAGCTGGTGAAGGACATCTCGCCTACGAACAGGGTGACGATGGGATAAGTCTGTTCGACTTCGTGTGCTACCGCGAACACGGCTATGGGGTTTGAAAATACAGTACAATTGAAGCAGTTTTGAATGGCGATGAGTTGTGATAGTGTACAGAGTGCACCATCAGAAAGGTCAGCGGAGCGTTTCACAATGTTTGTAGCCTTCTCATGGCTGTGCATCATCGGTACGCCCGCCCGTCAATTCCTTGTCATAGCTGGGCCGAAACAGCTCCGTGAGGACAGCTGGCAGCTCGCCCCGTTGTGCCTTCATCGCCCAGACCGGCGGGACCGAGTGCGGCGGCTGGATGTGACTGCTCACATCGCTCGCTTTTTTGTAGCAGTAGAGCGAGCACCAGCGCGGCTCTCTGCCCAAGGCTTTGGGAGCCACCGCATGCGCGGCGTGTGACAGGCAGCAGACAATCGACCCCGGCGGCAGCGAGAGATATTCGATTTGAAGCGGCTCAGAAGTGGTGGGATGCACCCGTGAAGCCAGCCAGCCCTCCTGCATCTCTTCGTCAGTGGCGGCCCGGCACCCCGCCGGATCGCGGAAGAGGTGGCTGCCCCGAATGATCTTCAGGCCCCCGTCGTCGCCAGCTTCAAAGCCTTGAGGGTAACAGAGCGTTAGGTTGAAATTTGGCTGTGCCTGGTACTCCGACAGGGAAGCGACGCCGCAGTTGTCTGCCCCGCCGCCGATTCTGTGACTGTGCCATGCGCCACCAGGATAGCCCGGCAGCCTCGTCAACAATTGGTTGTGATCGAAATAGATCTCGTCGGAGCCTAGACACATCCGCTGCAGTTGGAGCATCTGCGGGTGAGTGAGCACGTTCATCAAGAATGGGACGTGCCCCGCTGGGAAGTATTCAGCGAAAACACTGTGTTGCCGCAACGTCTTCACGCCCGCTTCATCGTCCGACTGAGGCACCTTCTGACTCCCTCCGAGCGCATTGTCGATCTCATCTGCGGTGAGAGATTTTGTCGGCGGCGTTCGGCCGAGACATTCCCAGTCGATCTTTCCCCAGTCCGACGTCAGCAGCCTGTCGTTGAGTTGCTGGCCATATTTCAACGCCTCCGTCCACGCCTCGACAGCTTTCGGCGTCATGACCTCTCTAAGGACTGCACCTCCATCCCGGAGAAAGCACCCGTCGTCGAATTGTGCCTCAACCGCCGACATATCGAATATATCTTTGCGATTCGCGTCCAACTGTTCCCAGTCGCGGGGAGACCACTGCACGGGAGATTGCTCGTTTCTGAGGAAGGCGGGGCGGGTGGCCTGTGCGAGTTCGCAGGTTGGGCGCCGTAGAACTTGGGCTAATGTCGGATCTGACACGTCGGCGAGGAGCGGGTTCTGTGGCATGGCGGGCGCAGATTTCGGATACGATGCACTTTCTTTCATAGCAGACCTCTCTTCTTTCGAGTTGGCAACTGTATTTTTTATTTCTGATAACCGTATTCGCTCAATTTATCGCAGTGTGTAGCAGGCCAAAATGGTCAAAACATGTGACAAACTTCCCCTTTTTTGCTCTCTTGGCAATGCTTGGATCCAACGCCGCGTGTAAAATCAGTTCGGCCTGTTCAAAGGCGTTCTTTTGACGAAAATTCCTCAAGAATTGAAAAAAGTCGAGGTAGCCCGGTAGGTTGTGTTTCGAGATCCCCCGAAAGACTCGTAGAAACGGTTTCAACAGCGAAAACAGACATTCTGCCCGGTTCTCATGCACGGTTCCCCGAACATATTCCTTTTTCGTATGATTGACGAAGTCATGGACGTATCCTTTCAATGCCTGATAGCTTCTCGCGGAGTCGGTATAGATACAACTGCCCTTCTTCACTGCCAAGTCGGCCGCTTTTTGGACGGTGGATTGGGTGAAATCTTTGACCGCTTGGACAACCGTGCCACCGGTTCGACTGACCCAAACGATAATCGCGGGGCGATCCTTGTTATAGTGTCCACGCCCGGGTGCCCTTTTCTTCCCCCGCTGCCGCGGTAGACGACCCAACCGTTTCTTCCCACCTTTTTTCGCCCCGCTGGCGCTTTCTCTTGCGTCGCGAGAGACTTGCCCTTTGTTGCCAGCCGTGTGGTAGATTTCATCCGCTTCGACCGTTCCTTCCAACTGCCGATGAGCTTCATAGGAGATCGCTGCATTGCGCAACCACCAACACCACCGATAGCTAGTGCGGCCGTGGACGCCTAACTCCCGTGCGATTCTCCGGGATGAGCAACAGAGGCATAGTAGGAATGTGGCCAATATCCAGTGACGCAGTGAGAGCTTGCTGTGGGAGAGTGTGGTCAAAGTCAGATCGTTGAAAGTTCGCCCACACTTTCGGTTTTTACACCGGTGACGCTTCAACCCGGGACGGCGATGGTACTTCCCCCACGGTCCAATGTCTTGGCTTTCACAATGAGGACACTGTAAGGGTCTATCCTTCCAACGCAACTGGTGAAGGTAGGTTTGGCACGTTTCTTCGTTGAACAGTTGGTGTAAATGTGAGAGAATAGACATCGATGGAATTTCTCATCAAACGGGAAGATGAGGACACCCAGCAGTTTGTCCGCCCACGCTTCGGGCGTCGGTTCGACCTCCAGATCTGTGGTGAGGGTAGGGAGACCAATGCCCCATACGCATCAACTTAAGGCGGAAAAGACCGGTGTATAAAGGCGAAAGTGGAAAAGGGAAAGGGGAAAGTTAAGAGTCTGTTCCCCAGATTATAAGGCACCATCTGACTTTCCACTTCCCACTTTCCTCTTTCCCCTTTGGGCACCAAACAACAAAAACATTAAGTTGATGGTATGGACCAATGCCCACCCTATTGAAAATTGTGTTTGTGAAATCACAGGTAGAAAGCGATATTACTGCCCATCCTCGATGTTAAAGTCAAAGACACCGGTGTCAGCCGGGGCAGTTTCTTGAGTTTCTTGACTCTCTTGAGCCTGATCGACAGTTGCCTGAGAAGGTTCGGTTTCCAGCTTAGGCGAACGCCCACCAAGAATGGTGAGAATAACGATTAACACTACAGATAGGCTGGTGATCGTCAGCGCAACCGGGCGTTTTCGCAAAGACAATCGCTCTCGCCTATCTAAAAAGGGAAGGAACACTAGAAGGAGAATCACAAGGGTAGGGATTACAAAGGCACCCATCACTTCAAGCGGCCCCTCAAAATATGTGAGCAATTGAAACAGGAACAGGAAGTACCACTCTGGACGCGGGTCATAACTGGCATCGGTGGGATTAGCGATCTCTTCAAGCGGTACAGGCACAAACAGCGCAAGCCCTGCTAGAACGATAAACAGAATGAAGATGGCGACTGCATCTTCAAACACCTGATGGGGGTAAAATGGTACCCCCGCCTGCATTTCCTCTGGCGTGTTTTTCGGCAATCCCGACGAGCCGTAAAAGCGCACGAAAAACAGGTGTAAGCCAACCAGCGCGAAAACAAGAAACGGCAGCCAAATCGTATGAATCGCGTAAAATCGGGTCAGCGTCACCGCGCCGATCTCCTCGCCGCCGCGCAGGATTTTCGTGATTGTTTCACCGATGAGCGGTACCATGCCGGCGACTTTTGTGCCTACAACAGTTGCCCAGTACGCCTTCCCATCCCACGGCAACAGATAACCCGTGAAACCGAATCCCAACACCACCAACAACAGAACCACCCCAACAATCCACGTCAACTCCCTTGGTGCTTTGTAGGAACCGTAAATCACAACCCGCAGCAGGTGCAAAAACACGATAACAACCATCGCGCTGGCTCCCCAATGATGTAACCCCCGCACAAAAGCACCAAAGGGAACCTCTTGAGTGATATAGTTCACCGCATCATAGGCATGGTCGGGTGACGGAGAATAATAGAACGCCAAAAAGGCACCGGTCACGGCTTGAAGGAGGAGTAAAAACAGTGCCATGCTCCCCAAAGAGAAGAGCCAGTTGGTATGTTTTGGCAACGGCTTTTTGAGCTGGATTTCCAACTCCCTTAAGGGAAGTCGCTCGTCCAAAAATGCAATTATGCGTTTCATCGGTTACGCCTCCTTGACATACAGGACGCCGTCTTCCACCTTGAGCGGCATCCTTTCCAGCGGACGGGACGGCGGACCATCGACGACATTTCCCTCTTTGTCAAACACACCGCCATGACAGGGACAAAGGAACTGTCCTTTGGATTCATTCCAGCGGACGAGGCAATTGAGATGGGTACAGACTCGCGAGAAGACCACGAAATCCCCGTCCCCTTTATCCGTGACGTAGACCGACCGCTTCTTATTGATCTCCACCCACCCATCTTTAGACTGAAAGGTGTAATTAATCTTTTTATAGCGGCTCCCTTTGAGCAGATCGACGATGCCTACATCCACCCATTTTTTTGACCCCTTTTTAAGAGCAGGTGAAATTGCGAAGCCAATCAGCGGCACGCCTATCGCGAAGCTGATAAGACCGCCTATAAAAGCAATGCCGCCTTTCAAAAATGAGCGCCGTTCAGGTTGCCCGATGTTTTCCGGAGTACGCTTCATAGAATCTCTCCTCGAATCTGGCATGTTGCTTTAGTCCTCGTCTAGGTCAATAGACCTGTCACTAAAGCGGAGATGCGCCTTGTTGACAAGGTCCAAGATGTCCTGCCACTGTTCTTTGGTATGATCAGAAATCCCTTCTTTTTCGAGGGCCACCGCAAATTGCTGTAGAGCGGAGTGCACCTTCTGCTGAAAATAGGTGTATTCGTCTCTTTGCTCCGCGTTCTTCGATGGTTCAAAATCGCCAATCAACTTCACGTATTCGCCGAGTTGCTTTGCTGCCTCCACCGCAGGTTCTTTATTTTCCTCTGTTTGAAAATAATCACGGATGATGTCATAGTCCCCCTGCATGAGCTGCATGAGCTCTGTTAGATCGTAGGGTTCATCTTCCGCAACTGTTGTCTCTGGTTTTTTCAAAAAGAGAGCATAGCTCATCGCAAGCATTTTTTTAGGAATTAGCGTAACTGCTTGGGAAGCTTTCTGTTGCCCTGCGATGGACTTGACATCTTCGCCGACAAGGAATTTGTCCTCAATGCCCTTGCCAATAAATTGCTTGAGGAATTTCTCACCGGCAATGCCAGAGGCTTCCTTATGTTTATAGACTTCAACCTTAATTATCTTTCCATTCATGTCGAGTCCCACGCCGCCATCAATGGCGCCGTTTGGCCCTTTGACAGTGACGAACAAGACTAGCCCCATTGGCTTCTTATCTTCGTTAAGCGCGATGTAGAAGGTCGGTTTGAGGTCTTTGGAACCGAGTTTTGCGCCGATCTCTTTTTCGATCGATGCAACTTTTTCCGGTGTTAAGGCAACATTTTTCGTGACGAATTTCTTCGCCTTTGGAAAGATGGTAGCCAGTTTTTTCGCGGGGATGGTCTTTTCATTTTTGCGGCGCCCCGACCATTGCGGCGCCCCGACCATTGACCCAGCGGTGTCGACCTGCCAAATCGTTATCAGGATGCAAAGGGAGATCAGGGAAAGGAGAGGGTGTGTTTGTCTCATCTGTTTTCCTCTTCAAAAAGCGGAATGGAAGGAAGGGAAAGTTAGATTGAATTCCCCCTTCCTTAACCAGAATTAGTGCTCATCGTGATGGTCTTTGGATTTTTCATCCCCTTCGTCATGGTGTTCCATTTCACCATGTTCATCATCCAAGAGGTGGTCTTTGACCTCATTCCAGACGAGCAGTGCTTTTTTGACTCCTGTTGCGACAGCGGCGGAAGTCTTCGCATCTTCACCAGCCTCAATCCCTTTGCCGATCATCAGATCGCTTTTGGCGGTTTTACCGATGAACTGCTTGAGGAATGCGGCGTGTTCCATTTCGTCATCGGCTGTATCGTGTTTTTCATCGCTCGCTTCCCCTTCGTCATGCCCTTCCTCGTGGTGTTCCATGAGCACGACTCTGATGACTTTGCCGGCCGAATCAACCCCAACGAGCCCACGAATCTTCTCCTTGTCCGATCCCATTAGATCCAGCATGAACGCGGCACCGACTGGTTTATCCCCTTCGCCGAGCGCGAGGTAAAGGTGAATCTCTTTCTCCTTGACGCCGATTTTCGCGTTGGCGGAGTCGTAGCCTTTCAGCCCCGCCTCAATCTCTTCGATCTGATGCGCGGATAAGGTAGCGTGTTTGCTGGCGAATTCGTGCGCTTTGGGAAAGATGCCTTTCAGTTGCTCGTGTGGCATTACCTCGTGCGCCGAATATTTGAACACGACGTTGGAATACTTCTTCCCGTCAATCGTCAAGCGGACGCCGGCCTCAAACGCCGATATCTCGTGGAGATCGATTTCGGCTTCGAGATAGGTGGCATCGCCGTTCGGCTTGAGCTCTATTTTTTTATAACTCGAACCGATCTTCAGGTTGATAAAGCCCTGCACGTTCTTCACAGAGAGGGGGTTTGAATTTTTATCTGAAAGATAAATTTCGATTTCACCATCTTCTTCGACGACGAACTCCACGTGATAATCCCCAAGTGTGCGAACTTGCCCACCGTGTGGGGATTCGTGTCCATGCTCCTCTTGAGCAAGAACACTTTCAAGATGTAATCCCATCATCAGACTGACAATGAGGGTGACGAAAAATAACGCTTTCGCGTTGTGAGTCATACGTTTCATGGAAATAACCTCCTTAGGGGTTTGTTGTTGAGTTGAAAAAACATTTGAAGAAAAAACAAGCCACAGAACGTGATACGTTATGGGTGAAAATCACAAGACCAACATGACGATGTCTAACGGTTTTCTTCCAAACCGAGGTCAAAAGCCCCCGTGTCAGCAGGAGCTTCTCCTTGGGTCGGACTCTTGCTTTGCTCTGCCTGTTCAGCCGTGGAGGCTAGCTTGGAAGAGAATGTATTCGCCGGCGATGTCGAATCGCCACAGCTTGAGCTTGATGTCCCCACTGGCACGGCGTTTGTAGACGAGCGTGGACGGATTAACATCTCCATTCTTCGGGTTGAAGGGAAAACTGTTACCGTCGAAGTAGGATGCGCCAAGCCCAATTTGTTTGCCAAGAAGCGGAAGGTTTCCGCTGAGATGGACAAAGACTGGCGGGCTGTTGTTCACAATTGGCTGCACCACTCCACCGCCGCTACCGTGTGGGCCGACTGTCACGCCCGCTTCAACCGGTCCTTCGATCGGGAAGCGCAACGAATCGGGACCATCCGCGATGGAAAGAGTGTAAGAAATCGGACCGGTGAAACCGTTAAGTTGAATCCCCCGATCGGAGATGAATCCGATGTTTTTGCGAACGAGATTGTACAGTGGATTTGCTGCCGCATCGGACTTAGAATCGATGCCATACGTATGTCGAAAGCGTCCGATTTTCAACGCAGCGCCTTTGGGGAGAATCGGCAGGTCAATGATGATGGCATAGACAAAGCCGTGGTCGTCGGCGACCTGTGTGCCGAGTTGGGAAGTGGTCAGCAGTTGTTCGCCGAGCAAACTGATATGCTCGCCGACGCTCGTTATCACCACCAACTCGGCAACGTGAATCAGTGTTATGCCTGACCCCCAGTTGTCACGGTCAGGCACAAGATCGCTGCCACGGGTAATGCGGCGGATGTCTAACGCCCCACCAAAGATCAGATTCCCAAAGGCATCACCGAGAAAGCCTGAATCGCCTTCCGCTTCTCCTTCATCGCCACCACCAAAATCGAAGATGCCTCCTTCGAGGGATTCGCCTTCGTCTGTTTCTTGGGAAGCCTTTACGTTTTCGGGCGTGCTTGAAGCATCTCCTGGATAGGAACGAGCTTTGATCTCGGCAATGTTGGAGTAGCCGTCTCTGTCAGAATCCCTTTCTGCGATGCGGTTAA
>JADFGN010000169.1:11983-12986 GCA_022567695.1 Candidatus Poribacteria bacterium
CGGATTCATGCCGTTATGAAGGAAGTCTCTGCCGTAGATGTTGTGGGCATCGCCACCTTTTTTGGAGATATGGCAGACGTTGCAACCGCCCGCTCATCGGTACTTTGCCCGAAACATTTTGTAAAAAGCAGGAACGGCGAGACTTTCTGAATACTCACCACCCCCAAACAGGAAAAATACACTCATCGAACATAAGGTTGCAATTTTGAGTTTGTTTTTTGTCCACACAGTCAATGGAATTCCTTTCGTTTTTTGTCGTGCTATTAACGTGAAACGTGAAACGTGATATGCCCAGTCGCAAATTCGCTGATTTCAAGTCAGGGCGATTCGTCTTCTAAATTGAGATCAAAAACCGCTGTGTCCTCTGAGTTCTCTTCTTGAGTTGGGCTTTCGGTTTGCTCCACCAACTCGGTCGTAGATGGAGTTTCGAGTTTGGGGGAAAGTCCGCCAAGAATGGTGAGAAGGACAATTAACAGGACGGATAGACTGGTGATGGTGAGCGCAACAGGCCGTTTTCGCAGGGGCGCTCGCTCGCGCTTGTCCAAGAAGGGCCGGAATAGGAGTAGAAGGATTGCAAGGGTGGGAATCACAAACGTGCCGACGACCTCAAGCGGTCCCTCGAAATATGTGAGCAATTGAAACAGGAACAGAAAATACCACTCTGGACGCGGGGCATAGCTCGCATCCGTCGGATCGGCGATGTCTTCGAGGGGTATAGGCGCAAACAATGCAAGCCCTGCGAGAATGAGAAATAGGACAAAAATGGCAACGACATCCTCAAACACCTGATGTGGATAAAACGGTTTGCCTGCTTCCATCTCCGCCGGCGTATTTTTGGGCAAACCTGAAGACCCCTGATGACGCACAAAAAAGAGGTGTAAGCCAATCAACGCAAAAACCATCCATGGCAGCCAGATGGTGTGGATGGCGTAAAATCGTGTCAGCGTCACCGCGCCGACTTCCTCACCCCCACGCATGATTTTGGTAATCATCTCCCCCACAA
>JADFGN010000170.1 GCA_022567695.1 Candidatus Poribacteria bacterium
ATCCCGGTATGCTGTGGCGTTTGCCGAAGTATTGTCAAAAGGTCATCGTCATGTGAAAAAATCACCCGTCCGGTCTTTTGAGCAAAGGTGATTTGTTTAAGGTCGTCTGCTCCGATGAGTCCGGCATCTGCTGTGGTCGTTACATCGATTCCGTGAAGACGCAGTCCTCTTGCAATTGCGTGGTCAACGTTTTCATCGAGATGAAATTTAATCGACTGCGGCATTCTTCGACTTCCCTCCGCTTCTCAGTTTCTGATGAAGTACCGAAGGGTTTTTGGCGCGGAGTTCGGCTTCGAGCATTTCGGCGTCTCGAATGTACTGTCGAATCTCTTCGATGTTGTCGTAGTAATAGGCGAGCGCGGCGTGGACATCGGCGAGCGTAATCGTCGGGTAGTGGTAGACAATCTCTTCAGGACACTTCCCCCAGTATTCGTACTCAACGACGATGTCCTGCACGCGGATGCGATGTCCAGCGATACGCGGCTTGCCACCACAGACGCCCGGCGTCATTTCGATGTGTTGCTTGATTGTTTCCTCCATCTTTTCTCCTCCGATTGGTTGTCAAGCCATGTAGGTGGGGATTCCAATCCCGACGTATGCGGGGCAATGACGTTCGGCGTCAGCCTACCAGCCATTGCCCCGCGGTTGTATCATTTGGCTGGAATATCTTCCAACCGGGAGCGGATCTGTATTCCCTTAATTTTCGATCCGCTTCGCGGATGAATTCATAAACTCAAAGACGGGGGAAACTGGACACGGCGCAACGAAACCCATCACAGTAGCCGGTGTTAGACGGATTGTACCTGCCGCGGTAGGCGACGCGCAGGGAGTAAATGTACCTCCACGAACCACACGTATTTTACTTGAATTATTGTACGATTTTATAATATCAGATATGCTTACGCCGCCTGCCACCGGATTTCGGCTCTCGCTGTTGGCATAGAAATCTTTGTCATATTCATCAAGACACCACTCCCATACATTGCCCGCCATGTCGTACAAACCGTAGCCGTTTGCTGGAAAGCTACCAACAGGTGCAGTGTACTTCCACTGATCGCGTCCACCTGTACCGGGATAGTTGGCGTTGTCATGGGTAAGTGTATCCCCCCACGGGTACTCTTTGCCAGCCAATCCGCCCCGTGCCGCATACTCCCATTCTGCTTCAGTCGGAAGACGTTTGCCAGCCCATTGGGCATAAGCCATCGCATCGTGCCAACTGATACCGACAACAGGATGTCTATCCGTTGGGGAATATTTGGAAACCCAATCTGGTAAAGCCCTATGTCCAGTGGCTGAGATAAACCGTTTGTATTGTCCGACCGTCACTTCGTGGGTGTCCATAAAAAACGCATCGACGTAGACCGTGTGGACAGGTTTCTCGTCGGAATCGGCATCGTTGCTGCCCATCTGAAATTCTCCGGCAGGGATGCGAACCATGTCCTTGGGGACGGTTGGTTGAGGGTCACCCGTCTGGGCGTGCAGAATTGGCTTTTCCAAAAACAGGAACATCATCACACCAAGCATCACGATTTTGAGTTTCGTCTGATGAGTCATTGAGAACCTCCTTTTTCGGTTCTGCAGCATTGATAACATAAAGTGAAGGAAGATTAATCGTTGAACGATTTTGGAACTTATAAACGATTTCGCCGTACTTGTTCAATCATCCCCCAGATTACTCCCGTGTCGAGCGCATTCAGAAACTGTTCAGCTGTCAGGATCAGAAACACTTGAGTCTGTAGCTCTTCGTAAAAATGACGATTGTCCGAAACGATACAGTCTACCTGTTCAGCTTCGGCAATTGCAGCGATGAGAGCATCTTCTTCTTTCATCTGACAACGATACTTTTTGTAAAGAAGATCAGGTGTCTCGTCAATCCAATGAATAATGATATTGCTATGACGAATTAAGCGATAAAACGATGCCCGTCTATGGAGCGGTAAATTTCGATGTACCTCTTTACGGATAATATTGGGTAGAATTAAAGTAAAATCATTGATGTTTTCCAGTAGATCCGGAATTTGGTTCATCAATTGGATTGAAGCTGGGCGATCTAAATTCTCACTTAATCCAAAAATATACTCATTACTGTCCAAGACGAGGCGCATATTCCTTTTCCCAGATTTCACGGCGTGTTTTGCGAAGCCCTTCGAGTATCTCTTCAGCGGTTTTTCCAAAGCCGCCTTCAGCTTCAAGCTCAGATCTCAAAATCTCTAAGTTAATCCGGTATTTGTCGGCTTCACGATGCCTTTTTTCTATACCCGTTTCCTGAAGCAAGGGCACCATCCCTGCTACACCTTTGATAGTCGCACTCTTGAGAGCAGATTCAACATCTTCAAAAATCCCGTTGTCTACCAAATCAAGGCAGTGCTGATAGACACGCTGAGGAATTTCGATTGTCACTTTCTGGGACTGCATGGTTTCATTCTCCTCCAATCTTCTGACAACACCTACTGATTTATAAACGGTATCATATCCAATGCGCTTGAAATAGAACTGTTTATTGGGGTGTTTTTTCTGTCCACAAATACCCGCTTTTAGAGGGGTATCGCCAATAAAATAATCGCCGGATTCCACCTCAATCGCAACGATTTTTCCTTTCAAATCGGGGGGAAGTTCATGTTTAATTCGAGTGTTGTAAATATCTTCCCCTTTTTGCGAGAATTCGGATAAAATCAATTTGGACATTTTTTACTCCGTCCATCGCATCTTTGCCACTTCGATTGATTGGCGAACAATGTAGCCGAATTTGCAAAAATGCGTGAGGTTTGCGCGAGGTTCTTCCTCCCACCTGAAAGGCTTCCTCCCACCCGAAGGGTTCGGTTCTGAATTCTTGCGAATTCAGCTACCCCTCAGGATTTTAGTATCTAATCTCAAAAGCCTTGTGCTTGCCACTGAAGGGACGTTCCTCAATGTTAACATCATCGACTTTGGAGGCGGAGGGACCTTTACGTAACGCCACCAAAAGTCGATCGAGCGTCCCTCTATCCCCTTCCGCGACCACTTCGACCTTGCCATTGGACAGGTTCTTGGCATAACCCCGAATACCAAGCTGTGTCGCGTTTCGCTTCGTGAAGGCACGGAATCCGACCCCTTGAACCCTGCCGCTGATGAGAATATAAAGCTGCATGTTCTGGTTTACCTCAATCGTCAACTTCACCCGTGTTCCAAGCGGTGGGAGCAACTTTTCGTTCTTTTTGTAGGTGTTTTCCTTCGCAGCCTCCGGGAGAGGGTTCTGAAATAACGCGCTTCCATCGAGGTGATTGAGCGCAACAATATCGTTACTCATGAACGCTTGCGGGATTTGTGCATCCTCATCCTCACTTTCAAGGTCATAAACCAGCCGCGAGCCGGAAAAAATCCAAGCCGCATGTTTCATCGGCTTTTGGGTATGCACATTGTACAACAAATCTTCGCCCCGAACTCGCTTGGTTTCGCCGTTGTCTGTCCATTCGATATATATTAATACGCTCTCGCCTTTTGGGGCAATTTCTTTATCTTGTTCCTCATTGTAGAAAGGTGGTGAGCCGCGTTTAACGCCCAACTTCAACATGGCGTCATACACATCTTTTGCTGTGCTATCAACCACGATGATGCTTTCGTACTCCTTGCCTCCCTTTCCACAAACGAGGTATTCGACGGCACCGCGAAGATGTTCATCATACGTGCCGAGTGCTTTGGATATTTCTCCTGTCAGGATAATTTTCTTTTCTTTTTCTAAAATCTGGATTGTCTCGCCTGCCCAACTCATTGTTGCTAGGCTCATGCTGATCGTAACTAAACAAAGAAAAATGAAAAAAGGTTGAAATCTGGATTTCATAGCGTGCTTCCTCCTCAATTTCACAGGGAACGTCGTCCACAGTTAATAAGACAAATGCTTCTCGGCAGCGATCAAGTATACCACAGGATTCGGTAAAATTGGTGAAAATTTCGGAACGACAGCAGCGTCCGATTCCCGTGTTTACGCAGAACTAGCAGCTTCGAGCGCATCGGTATCTTTCTCGTATTTTTCTTCGCTAAACATCAAAATGAAAACAATAGCCGCAAGCACTGTCACCACGATAGGAATACTAAAGATTTTTGCCCAATCGTGTCCACCGTCAGCAAGGGCGAAAAAATCATGAATCCGTCCGCTCACAAAATGTCCAACGAGCATCCCGACGCCGTTAGTTGCAAAAACGAGCAATCCCTGAGAACTTGCGCGAATATCCTTGGGACTTAATCGTTCCACCGCAATCATGCCCCCGACGAAAAAGAAGGAGTAACAAATGCCGTGCAAAGGCTGAGCGGCAATGACAAGCCAAGCGGGTTGACCGATCGCAAAAATCGCGTAACGAACAGGCCACGCAAGAATTCCAAGAAAGATTGTGAATCGCATGCCCAACCGCCGAATGCTTGGGAACAAAAGTAGCATCAACAGAACTTCGCCTACTTGTCCCATACTCATCGCAAAATTCGCTGTGCTTCCGGCTAATCCAACGCCGTGCTCGACTTCTGTCAGGAAAAGGTATGTCAAATTGTAGTAAAATGGCAACTCAATGGCGACGAAAAAAGAGATAATTAGCAGCACAGCAAAGTTTCGATTCTTAATCAAGGAGAGTGCTTCCAGAAATGCGTAAGGATTCTTCGCTTCCTTGGACGGGGGTGTACTTGGCAGGGATAAACAATACGCCCCCAGCAGAAAGGAGATTACCGCTCCGAAAAGCAGGCAATCACCGACATGCGAGGTGCTTGGCACGCGACCTTCCCAAAAGCGCAGATACACAGTCATAATCCAGTTGATCGCTATCCACCCAAGTGTTCCCCAAACGCGGAGATTACCAAACTTCTTTGAATCCCTCATGTGATGGAAAGAAATGGCATTTGTCAGAGCGATGGTTGGCATGTAAAGGAGGGCATGAATGAAAATCGCGGTCCACATCAACGGAAACGTCGTTTGCTTCCAAGCAACGAGAAGACACACGCCGCCGAGAAAGTGAGAAATCGCTGTGAAAATCTGCGCGGGCATCAATCGATCCGCAATCCAACCCGCAATCAGCGGGGAAATCATAGCGCCGAAGGCAGTTGTACCGAAAACATAGCTGATTTCTTTCCCGGAAAACCCGAGATTTTGCATGTGTCCGGCGATTAGTACTGCCCACGCGCCCCAAACCGCAAACTGTAGAAACATCATGAGTGAAAGACGTAGGTATACGCCTTTGGGCTGGTTCATTGAACTCCCTCCTTATTTGAGCGAGTTTAAAGAGTAGCTTAGTTCGGCTGGAGCCTCACCCTCCCACCTGAACGGTTATCTTTCAGCAAGGAACCACTCAACGAATTTCAGCGATTAATTCACTCGTTACCCACTTCGATGTGGGGAGGTGGATGATGTTTTCCATTTCCCGATCGGTGCCTTCAACAATGAACGCCCTGCCGAGTTCTTTTGTGAAGCTGTGAATTTCGTTTACTCCACCAACCGAAAGGAAGATGTCTTTTGTGCGGTTCAAATCAAATTCGGGTATCGTGACTGGAGTGGTTGTCGCAATAACTTTGATGAGTTGCTTTCCCGTTGGTTCGCGCGCGAAGATCTTAAATTTCATGTCATCAGACGGAATGGTGTAGGTCTTGTTGGCGATAATTCTGTTGCTGGGATGATATGCGTTTGGGAAAAGCATAGTGACCTGGCCTTGGGTATCGACATTGAGTAGCGTTAAGTAGCAATTTTGCTCGGATTTGAATTTGAAAACCGCAGCTTCTCCAATGTGATAAACCGGACGGTTTCCTCTATCCGTCCACACCGTAATTTTGAACGGTGGATTGGGATTCTTCAGGCGCATTAACCTTTTGACAGCAAACGCATTTTCCAGCTTTGGACGGAGTTTTTCCGCAAGTTCGGCTACATCTGAAGCTGTGACTTTATCAAGAATGACACCATCATCAGAAATGAGATTGCCGTTGAGTTGAGCGTCACCGACCTGAACTTCGAGTACGACATCCGCGTACCTGCCATACTCAACGATGACCAAATCCGGAATCTTTGAAAAGACTTCATTGAGTTTTTCTGACTGGCTTGAATCGCCGCTAATCCGT
Source organism: Candidatus Poribacteria bacterium (assembly GCA_022567695.1). GTDB lineage: Bacteria > Poribacteria > WGA-4E > WGA-4E > PCPOR2b > JADFGN01. The sequence continues at coordinate 6,067 of JADFGN010000170.1, forward strand.
ACCTGAAGATAGAGTTTGTCGGGAGGATAAGCATGACTGGATTCGACAGCACGACATAACGGCACAATGGAAAATCCCGATTTCAAGATTTTTCCCGTGGATCGATCCGTGCTAACCGACATAATCTGGATAAGCGCAAGCGGATTTCCTGTAAAACTGTTTTCTATTGGTGAGAAGATTTCATAGAGAGATCCTTTCGTCACACCTTGAACAGAACCCGCCTTGATTGTCACAAGATTTTCTTCCACCTTTGTCACTAAAACAAAGGGTTTGGCAGGGGGGACGACGGTTGGAGTGAATGTCCCATCGGAATTGCGTCTGGCAAAAATTGGCCGATTGATGTCCCCTTCAAATTGTGGTGTTTGGGGAGATCGCTGCCGGACCGCCTTTGAGACTTCCTCCATGAGATCTACATAGCGTGTTTCTTCGGTTGCCCCACGCAATGCTTCAACGAGGTTTTTAGTCAGCACTCCTGCGAAGAACGATTTACCGTCCGTTGACGGCCACATCGCATCAAGTGAGACTTCCTCCGCTGCACTCCCTGAGATTAGCACATGATTTGCATTCTGCATTTCTATCGAAATGGACTCTCGCTGCTTGCTTAGGCGATTCGGTGGCTTTCGACGCTTGAGGAGAAGATCGCGACTAATCATCTTCGGAATCGTCAATCCGGCGTCAACCAAAGATTTCGTAGCGGTTCCCGAATGACAACTATCCAAGATAACCGTGACATTGTCCGTAGGGATCTGATGGATAAGTTTCCCTAGTTCATCATCAAGGATTGGATTCTGATACCTCTCTCGGTTAGCTGTAGGCGTGAGATCGACAGGGCAAAGAATTTCATCCCATCCATCAGATTCATCGCCACTCTCATCGACAACGCGGCTGCCGTGACCGCTGAAGTAAAAAACGACGACATCGCCCGGTTTAGGCTTTTTAATCAGCCATTCTTCAAATGCGCTCAGAATCGCATGACGTGTTGCGTTTCGACTCAACAGGATTTTCATGTCTTCTGTGGTAAATCCAAATCTTTTCAACGCTTCCGCCATCAAACTGACATCCCTTTCGCAGCCACGTAAGTCGCGAATTTCAGGATTCACGTAGTCATTGATACCAACAAGTAGCGCCCATCGTTTTGCGCTTGCGTTGGGTTGAATGAGAAAACATAAAAGGATAAAAGCCCAAAATAACTTCAATCGACTCATTTTTCTGGCTCCTTATGTTCATAACATTATCCAGACGATTACAAGAATGTATAATTTCTTGTACTGGACTTATAGCAATTTCTGTTCTAGAATCAGCTTTGTGGTGATATAATTTTCATCAAATTCTATGAAGCCGTGAATTAGCAAATTTTATACCACACATCAGCCAGTTAGAAAATCGGCAAACCGCTGAAATAAATCCAGCGGCCCCGAACCAAAGGGTTTTCACGTTGACTTTCAGTTGACCTTCTGCTAAAATACCACCCATCGGCGTAAGCAGTCTTCACTATTAATTACAACGAGGGTTGGATCGGTATTCAACCGGAACCATAGACAAAAGAGGGAGAAATGGAGACCAAGGAACAACTTTACGATAAAGCGTTAACGCACTTTGGGAGCAACGAACTTGAGGCGGCTGCGGCTGTATTCAGTGAGCTTGTCGAACAATATCCCGACTATGTCGATGGACATGTCGGACTTGGACACGCATACGAGCGGATGGGCAAATATGACGAGGCAATTGAAGCGATTCAGAAAGCCATTGAAATCGATCCGCAAGACTCCCTGAATTACACCAGTTTGTCGGTATGTTATATGCGCAAAGGCCTAATCCAGGAAGCGGAGGATGCAAAGGCGAAGTCCCAACAGTTGCAGATGGGAAGCTGAAACGGGATGCGTAAATATCCATCTTTCCAAATCACTTTATATCTAGCTGAACCTATCGGGATAATTGGACGTAATTCCTTGTACCCCTAATGCAACCAACTCGCGCATGCGATGGATGTCGTCTACCGTCCACGCCCATAGATTCACGCCCCGCCGACGCACCTGATATGCAAACTCAGCCGTGACGAGATTGTGACTGACGTTCAGTGTACTCGCCCCAATTTCGCTCGTCCGATGGACGCAATCGATGGCATACTGCCCCGCTGGTTCCTCAGCTTCTCCGCCGATGAGAAACCCTGTCGGTATCCGTGGATCGATAGACTTGAACTCCAAAAGAACCGATGGATGAAAAGAAATCACAATCACGTTGTCGGTTGCTTGCGTACGGTGGATGGCGGAAACAACTGCCGGAGCAATGGTTTTGTCCTTGATTTCCAGTACGGTTATCGCCCTCTTTTTGATGAGTTCAAGTGCTTCGACCAGTGCCGGGACGCGCTCTCCTGAAAACTCGTTGCTGAACCATGAACCGGCATCCCCTTGCTTAATCTCATCGAGCGTTAAAGTTTTAATTGTGCCCACCATATTTGTTGTCCGCTCCAATGTCGAATCGTGCATGACCACAACCTCGCCATCCGCGGTGCCATGTACATCCAGCTCAACGCCGTCAACGCCGATCTCAAGTGCTTTGCGAAATGCGGCTAACGTGTTCTCGGGCGCGAGTCCTGATGCACCTCGATGAGCAATGCGAATCCATTGTTGCATTATCATCAATCCCCCGTGGTTAAGCGACACGCCATACAAAACATATCACGCTTTACGCATCACCAACTTCGATCTTCAATTTCTTAAGTTTTTTCAAAAGCGTTGTGCGGCTAATACCCAACAGCTTCGCTGTTTTCGTCTGATTCCCGTTAAACTCTTCAAGAGTCTGGGGAATCAGCATGCGATCGACCACATCAATGACTTCCTCGTACAGCGTGTCGCGATTTTGTGCAATCGCCTCTTTGACGAATCCACTTAGCACCGATTCGAGTGCGGCGTCTAATCGCGAAATCGAGTGAGCTCTTCCCTTATAGTTCAAGATCTCAGGTGGAAGATTTTCTGGTAGAATCACATCCGATCTGGACAGGACGGCTGCACTTCTGAGGACGTTTTCCAATTCTCGCACGTTGCCCGGCCAATCGTACTGTCGTAACAGTTCCATACCTTTATTTGAGACCCATCTGATGGTCTTGCCAAGTTCCTGGCTAATCATCGGAAGGAAGTGATCAACCAACAGCGGAATATCTTCAAGATGTTCGCGTAGTGGCGGCAGATGAATCGAAATCAGCTTCAAGCGGTAGTAAAGATCTTCCCGGAATGTTCTCAGCCTGACGGCCTCGGTGAGTTCTTGGTTGGTTGCAGCGATGAGCCGAACATCAACTTTGAGCGTTTTCGTACCACCAACTTTTTCAATCTCCTGCTCCTGCAATGCACGTTGTAATTTGACTTGCAACGCCGGACTCATGTTGCTCACTTCGTCAAGGAATAACGTTCCACCGTCGGCGAGTTCAAATTTGCCCAGCTTGCCCGTCTCACTTGCTCCTGTAAACGCCCCCGCTTCATAGCCAAAGAATTCACTTTCAAGCAATTCATTGGGAATCGCGCCACAATTCACAGCAACAAAGGGCTTGTCTTTGCGTGGGCTACTCACGTGGATGGCTCGTGCCACCAACTCTTTTCCTGTTCCACTCTCCCCTTCAATTAGCACCGTGAGGGTATTGCTTGCCATGATACCGATGTATTTATAAATCTCGCGCATCTGTGGGCTTTTGCCAACCAAACGACGTCCTCGTGGTTGCCCAGCCGCTTCTTTTACCTCTGCATAAAGTTCGTTATGAACCACTCCGATAGGCATTTTGCTACGTTCAACTTGCAGTTTAGCGGCTCGATCCAGTATTTCTTTGACCTGATCGAGATCAATTGGCTTGGGGAGGAAATCAAACGCCTGCAATTTCATCGCTTCGATGGTTGTCTCCACAGTGTCTTGTGCCGTCATGATAATGACAATCACCTCTGGATGGAGAGACTTGATCTGTTTCAATGCCTGCAACCCATTCATGCCCATTCCCGGAAACCGAATGTCGAGCAGAACGATGTCCGGTTTGGCGGCTTGAATTTTCCGCAAGCCTTCCTCCGCGTTGTTAGCGATGATCGGCGTGTAGCCTTCATCCGCTAAGAATTGCTCAAACGCCCAACAGATCTTTTCATCATCATCAATCACTAAGATGTTTTTCATAGCCCACCTGATATTCGGTGTTAGACATCGATCTACTAAAAGCAGGAGATGTGGGGAATTGACAAATCAACTTCTTCGCATTCACATTTCACGCATAGTATCTTATCACGTCTTCGTAGAACTTTCAATCAGAAAAAGTTGCTTGTAACATAAGTAGAATCAGGATAAAATTAGTTAAAAGTAGTAGCTACGCACTTCACCGACCAAACCCCGTCGTATTGCGTATTTCGCCGACGGTATCAATACGCAATACGAAATACGCACTATGCACGACATTTCAATTGTGTAAGTCCTATCTGAAATATACTTATGAAAAAAGGAATTGCCAATGACTCCATCCCTGATTGCAAAAAACATCGTGCTTTCAATCTTTGCTAAAACTCCTCTCAATATTAACTCGTCAGAGCGAGAGCGACTCCAAAACGGCTGTGAGGAAAACCTCAAAGCGATTGGAAAAGCCATTGCCGCCTACCGTGCGGACCACGATGGCGACATGCCCGATTGGCTTTCCGACCTCTATCCCGAATACCTATCAGATCCGGAATTGTTGCTATGCCCCGTTCCTCCTTTGGTTCATATCGAATCGATTGTCGCTGATGGTGTTGAAACCCATCCAGAGGCGGCGGAGCCTTACCTAGGTCCAAAGAATCTGCAAATCAACTATCGAGCCATCAGTTTTATCACCCGGCCACAAACCATGCAGTATTTCTATCAATTAGAAGGGCATGAGCTCTATACGAGCAAGTCTATTGAATCCCATGATTCCCAATGGGGTGACCCCACGAACGAACGGAGCGCACATTACTTCAATCTCCCGCCGGGTGCCTATACGTTCAAAGTCAAAGCGATCGATCGAGATTTCAATGTCTCCGATCCCGCCCAGGTGACGTTTACCGTCGAAGCCGCGCCGCATTTGCAGTTGTTGCGGGAAACCCGTGAGGAACTTGAGGTCGCGTATCGAAAACTGGAAGCCGCTAAAGAAGAGGCAGAAAAAGCACGGGAGTTGGCGGAAACCGCGAATCAAGCCAAAAGTCTGTTTCTCGCTAATATGAGCCACGAAATCCGAACACCGCTGAATGTGATCCTTGGCTATGCCCAGATTTTACAGCGGCATCCCGATTTGCAAAGCGAGATACAGACCGGCATTGAAACGATTGAAACGAGCGGAATTCACCTGCTAAATCTGATTAATAACGTCCTTGACATCTCCAAGATCGAAGCCGGGAAGATGACCTCCCAAGCCATTGACTTCGATCTCGTCGCCTTCATTGAGGGGCTTTCGGTGATGTTTCAAGTCCGTTGTGAACGAAAGGGGCTGACTTGGCAGGTTCAATGGGCCTCGGAAGATGAGCGCGGAAGAACACCCCGGCTTCTGGTAAACGGGGATGAAGGCAAACTCAGGCAGGTCCTGATCAACCTTGTTGGGAATGCGGTCAAGTTCACCGACTCGGGCAAAGTTATCCTGAGAGTGGGTCGGGAGAAACCATATCCAGCCGACGAGTCGATCCCATCCCATATCTTCCGTTTTGAGGTAATCGATACGGGAATCGGTATTCCCCCAGAAGCACAGGAGAAAATCTTCGAACCATTTCAACAGGAGAACGCCGCAGAAATCCAAAAAGGAGGCGTGGGGTTAGGGTTAACGATTGCCAAAAAACAGATTGAGTTGATGAACGGAAAATTGGGTTTAGAGTCGGAGCCGGGAGTTGGAAGTCGTTTCTTCTTCACGGTCCCACTTCCCTCTGCCACCATTGAAGCCTCCCCGTCGTCTGCTCAATGGCGTGACGTACAACGTCTCGCCGATGGCTTCAGCGTCCGAGCACTCATTGCTGAGGATTCCAAAGAGAATCGAGAGGTGCTAGTAAAAATGCTGGCTTCTATTGGCTGTGAAGTGCTGATGGCAGAAAATGGAAAACAGGCAGTCGAAATGGTGGACGCTTATCAACTGGATATTGTATTCATGGACATTCGTATGCCGATTCTTGATGGCGAAAAAGCCATGCGACAGATTATTGAAGCGGGTGGTAACGAGCAATTGAAGATTGTTGCAATTTCGGCTTCTGCGCTGCTTCATCAGCAGCAACGCTATTTCGAGGCCGGTTTCGACGATTTTGTTGCCAAACCCTTTCGCCTTGAGCGGATTTGCGAATGCTTAGCAAACTTACTACACGTGACGTATGAATATACCTCGCCTACCGCCCCCGATCGCTCAGAGCGAGTCACGATCTATCTGCCAACTGAACTCATCAAACGTCTCAGGGAGGCAGTTGAATTCCTGAATCTTACAGAACTGGATGGATGCCTTGACGAAGTAGCCCATTTGGGATATGGTGGTCAACAGTTGGCCGCCGATCTGAGACGCAAAGTCCAAAGCTATGACGTAGAAGGCATGCTTAATATCTTAACAGAAATAGAACAAACGATGAGAGACGAGGGAGATACACCATGAACCCAAAACAAACCGATAGCGTGACACCAGATTCGACGTCACTTGGCAAAAAAGGGGCGAAGATTCTCATTGTAGATGACGTTCCCGCCAACCTCAATGACTTTATACACGATCCTTGCCGCGGAAGGTTATGAAATTTTAGCCGCTCCAAATGGAAAGATCGCGTTGAAAAATGCAAAACCGGCCAAGCCTGACATTATCCTCCTGGATATCATAATGCCAGACCCCGACGGTTATCAAGTTTGCCGCGAGCTAAAGCAGGATTCAGCTACGGCGGATATTCCGGTAATCTTTATCACCATTAAAGAGGAA
>JADFGN010000716.1 GCA_022567695.1 Candidatus Poribacteria bacterium
CGCTTCCATCCAACATCTTCAACAAGACGAAGATAGTCATCTGCAGAAATTGGCGCTTCTACGATTTCGATTGAATCGTTGATGTACATTCTGTCTCTCCTTGCATTTATCAGCCGATAACTCACGAAGGCGACATGGCGGCTGTCGGGCGACCATGATGGCACATTAATCGTCCCTTGTCCACCAAAAAGTTTGGCAAGCACTTGAATTTCGCCCATGTCTGTTGGCATGAGCCGAAGCATTACGTCCTTGTTGGGTGGATGCTCCTTAACGTCTTTTTCGTACGAAAGAAAAACAATCCATTTCCCGTCAGGCGAGGGGTGTGGAAACCAGTTGTTGTAGTCGTCGGAGGTTATCTGTTGCTGATCGCTACCGTCTGTGTTCATGCGCCAGATCTGCATCAGCCCTGTCCGCACCGAATTGAAGTAGATGAATTTGCCATCGGGCGAATAATCGGGACCGTCGTCCAAACCAATCGCGGTTGTCAGTTGCGTCTCTTCGCCGCCGTCAGCCGGGATGGTGTAGATGTCATATTCACCAAAGTCCGTCTCCAGATGTCTTAACGCACTTGCAGAAGTTGCCGAACTCAATCGTCTATTGTCCAGTCTTCCAATCTAAAGTACTCCCCAATGTCTAGGGCGTGTGCGACCGATTCCCTTACGATGTCGCTCAAAGTCATATTTCGTGCTTCAGCCGCTTCTTTCATTCGACTGTAAAGTGCGTCGTTGATTCTAAATGATGGGTTTGGCATTGTCGCTCCTTTGTCGCTTTTTTTATCATACTCGTATCAACGAGGTGTGCGACAGAGGCGTTTCATTATGGACATTCCGTTTTGTATCACTCCGGCTCTTTGCGTGAATCAATAATCCACAATAGGTGGCTAGCAAGGATTATCATTTCTACGGCTTCTTCCGCAGTAATGGATATGTTTCGATGGCTAAGAGGGTTTTTATTTATTTTTCAATTCAGAAATCGCCCCCGCGAACAAAGAAGATGTAGCTTGCTTTTCCGCGTCTAGTTGAGTTGGGTCGGTCAAAGCTCCATTTTGTGGGTGGAACGCCTTCTTACGAATCAAATCCACACCCAAATCCTTTGCCGTATAACCACCAGCGTCACGGACAGCTATCTCAACCTCCTTAAAAGCCTGAAAAACAGCAGTATCATAATCACCTCGTAAAAAGAGCGACCATACTTTTTGAGCTATTACAGGGTGAAGCAAACGCCTAGGCAATAAGTTAGCTTTTCGATATGCTTCAGGACTTGCCTTAGATGTGACACAATTGAGTGGCTTCATCTTCATTATCCCCCAGTTTCTGTTCCGGAATTAACTGAGCTCGGATAATAAAGCGAATCCAGACTCTCGACTCCTTTAGTTCTTTTAGAACAACGCTGAGTTTGTGGATAAAATCGCGTGAGCTTTCGGCGGCACAAGCTTCGTCATAGTTGGGGGCCGGTGAAGTGCCGCAACGGACCAACTGACCTGCCACATCGCGCCCCATTCTCGTCTCTGGTAACGCATCGATAACTTTGCCAATGCGGACCGCAAAATATAACAATCTGTCGGCAAGCTCCTCTTTTGTCAGGATTCACAACTCCATTTGCGAGACGCAAAAGATTTGCCCCCGGCGACAATTCGTTGGGACTCCCCCTGCGATCTTCAAGCCCATTATGCAACCAAACCCTCTGTTAATTGGACCGGCTATAAAGTACATGTCAGTGAGACCTGCGATGAGAAGGCGGCTCATATGATAACCCACGTTCAAACCACTATTGCGACTCAAACGGATGTTGAGACGACGGAATCGATTCACTCGGCGTTTGATGCCAAAGGACGGTTACCCAAGCAACATCTCGTCGATAGTGGCTATATCAGTGCCGGATTACTCGTTAATAGCCCAATCGACTATCAGGTCCAACTGGTGGGCCTGTTCGCCTCGATCTTCATTGGCAAGCTAAACAGGGAAAAGGACATGCGCTCGACGATTTTGACATTGACTGGGAAGCAGAAACCGTGACCTGCCCCCAAGGGAACACCCCCAAGGATTGGATACCTACTACTGACGCCAACGGAAATCCCACAATTCGTATCCGTTTTGCGCGTTCCACCTGCAGTGGATATGAGGTCCTTTCGCTTTGCACGCGGGCAACAAAAGACGGGCGAAGTTTGACTCTACGCGCAAATCAAGCCCAACATCAGGTATTAAGAGAAGCACGTCAACAACAACAGACTCCCCAATGGAAAAAACGATATGCAAAACGTGCGGGAGTGGAAGGTACGCTCTCGCAAGAGATACGCGCGTTTGGGCTGCGACAAGCACGTTACATTGGACGCCCCAAGACCCATTTGCAGCATATTCTGACCGCCACTGCCATCAATCTAGTCCGGGCTGATGCCTGGTTGACAGGCACACCTCTGGCCAAGACGCGAATCTCGCGTTTCCTGGCACTCCAACCAATGGCGGCATGATTCAATTTGAAGTTTGCAATTTAGAATTTGCAATATCCTCAAAACTTTATTTCGCCAACAGTATCTTTTGAAACATAAGCTCCACGCGAGCAGAGGTAACAACAATGGACAAACTCAAAATTGCTCATATCGGTACAGGAAGACGTGGAAGCGGTACCTATCTCCCGCTTATCTCGAAGCTAAAGCATGAC
>JADFGN010000717.1 GCA_022567695.1 Candidatus Poribacteria bacterium
CTTCGGTACTTCATCAGAAACTGAGAAGCGGAGGGAGTTTATCTAAAGACGCTGACAAAACGCACGGCAATTATGTGAAATTCGACAATGACAACCAAAATCTCAGGCATCATTCTCGCCGCGGGGTTATCCACCCGCATGGGCGAACCCAAGCAACTACTCCCCTTCGGCAATAGCACGATTGTTGAGACGGTAATCGACAACATGCTCGGTTCCAAGCTGGACGAGGTCATCGTCGTCATCGGGCACGAAGCGGAAAAAATCAGAGCGACCATCCAACACAAACCCATCCGGATGGTATTCAATCCCGCGTATCAGGAGGGCATGCTGACGTCTGCTCAGTGCGCCGTGCAATCGCTCGCTGATTCTACCGATGCGTTTGCCCTGCTACTCGTCGATCAGCCATTTATCACTTCAGAACTCATCGATCTTGTCATCGACGCCTATAGAGCGAAAACAGAGTTTTCGCACTCCAAAAAGTGGATTGCGCTGCCAAGTTATAACCACCGTCGGGGACATCCCGTCATTTTCGATCGACGGTACGCCGCCGACATTCTCGCACTAGATGCGGAGAGCGGCGGGATTCGATCGCTTTTCAAGAAATATGCGGACGACATTCACTACGTTGTCGTGGATACTGACCGTGTTTTAAGAGACATCGATTACCGAGAAGATTACGAACGTGCATTACAGGAGTAAGTGGGAAGGGAAGACCATGAATAACCGTATCATGTGGAAACTACGTTTTGAGGGGGCAGACCCTACGGGGGTGGTTTCACCTTCCCTGCCCCTTGTCCTCCAAACGTAACCCCCGCGGAATGATGACGCGGTCAAGGAAATCAAAGAGGAACTGAGCCAGAAGCGCAAGAAGTGCCGCCGGAATAGCACCGTGGAGAATCGTTCCGTGATGGTTTAGGTTTATCCCGCTGAGAATAGGTTCTCCATATCCTCCCGCGCCAATAAGTCCTGCCATCGTTGCATTGCCGATGTTGATAACAGTGCTTGTTTTGATTCCTGCGAGGATGGTTCGGGATGCCATAGGCAGGCAAACTTTTGTCAGTTGTGCAGACGGCTCAAGGCCCAACGCAGCGGCTGACTCACGGATGGGCGTGGAAATATTCTGAAGCCCTGCCGCTGTGTTGCGAACAATGGGCAAGAGGCTGTAGAGAAAGATTGCAACGACGGCGTTTTTGATGCCGATGCCGAGGAGAGGAATAAACAGGGCAAGTAACGCCATTGACGGAATCGTTTGGATGATGCCGATCAACCCGAGGATTAACTGGCCAAAAACGCCGGGGCGGCTCGCACGGATGCCAAGTGGAATACCAATCGCAATGGCAAAAAGCATGGAAATCCCCACCAGCGTTAAATGCTCGCCTGTCCATCGGGCGATTGCCCCCCACTTTATTTGCAGACTCGTCGATTCTATCTGCGCTTCTGTGTTCTCCGATTGCTCTTCAAAATAGAGCAAAGACGCGAGGGTATAATCTTTAGTTCGCTCAGCCTCGGCATTGAGTCGAATCATCCGTCCTTCATCAATCGTGCCCTCCAGATTGCGGATGGCTTCAATTGCTTGAGGCGCCGCATCCAACCGATACAGAAAAACAGCATTATATTTTGGGAAAAAGTTCTGGTCATCCGCCAACACCGTCAGGTCGTATTCCGCCAGTTTTGCATCCGTTGAGTAGGCATCCATGAGATCGATTTCGCCACTGTTCATCGCAGTATAGGCCAGCGCATGTTCCATTCCTCGTGGCGTAAGTTGCAGGTCGTAATAGCGACTTAACGGCTCCCATCCATCCTTTCGATTGATAAACTCATGGGTCAGTCCTGCTCTGAGTTCCGGATGATTTTTTAGGTCGCTGATTTTGCGGAGGTTAAGATTTTCTGCGGTTTGGCGGCGCATCGCAATGGCGTAGGTATTATTGAATCCAAGTTCGTCTGTTATGCTAATGCCATATTTGGCAAGTGCACCTCTCATCTGTTTAGAGGTTAAATTGTCTTTCGATTTGAGAATCGTCTCTTGAATCGTCCCGGTGTAGTCTGGATACATGTCAATATCGCCATTCTTCAGCGCTTCCCACACGATGATAGTGCCGCCCATTCCCTGCTTGTGTTCAACATCGAATCCGGCATTTTCTAGCAATTTCTTTGCGATTTCGCCCAGAACGTAAGACTCTGTGAACCTTTTGGATCCGACGGTGATTTGTTGAGCTTTGGCAATCAGCGGCATTAAGAGCAACAAAAGCCCAAATGAAACGTGAAACGTGAAACGTGAAAGCGGCGATTTCATAGCTGCACCAGACTCCTTTGCGCGGTGATGAATTCGGAAACGAACGTGTCAGAAGCTCTCTCACGTAGGTCTTCTAAAGTTCCCTGCTGCACAACCGTGCCCTCTTTTAAAAGCACAATTTTATCCCCCAGATAACCTGCCTCCGCCATATCGTGAGTGACGAGGACAACGGTTTTTCCGAGCCGCTGAAAGATCTCTTTTAAGTCGGTTTGGAGGGAGGCTCTGACCATTGGATCAAGCGCACCGAGCGGTTCGTCAAGTAACAGTACATCCGGGTCTAATACCAAACCACGCATTAAGCTAACGCGCTGCCTTTGTCCTCCGGAAAGTTCGACAGGGTAACGGTTTAAGCCATCTCTCGG
>JADFGN010000171.1 GCA_022567695.1 Candidatus Poribacteria bacterium
GCTTGATTCTGTGCCTTGAGTACCTCCGTTTTGGTAGAATTCAATTTGGATTGAAGGTTGTTTAGTTCGTTTTGAGTCTTACTGTAATCCTGCCGTGTTTTCTGGCGGTCTCTCTCGATTTCCCGAACCTTGCGGTCCATCTCTGCCCGCAATTGTCCCTTCTGCATATCCAGCCGCTGAAGTTCAGTCCGTACATTTTCCAGTTTAGCCTCTTGCGTTCTAAGGTTCGATTGCATTTCGGAAACTTCAGCCTCTTTCCGCTGAATAATAGCGTTTAACCCCGCTTCTTGCGATTTGTACATTGCCTCCCGTTCTGCAATTCGCGCTTGCGTGAGGGCATCATAAGCGAGACGCATTGCTTCTAATCCCTCCTTTGCGGTGACAGCATCCTTAGCACTTTCGAGATAACTTTCCGCCAACCCTAATTGTCTGGGCGAGAGCGTTTCAGCGTTCGCAAGACGCGCTTGCTGAATGGCGGCTTGCGATTTGGTGATGATGTCATCAACATTTTCTGGCTGAATCTTTCCTAGCGAACCACCACAGGCAACAATGAATATAGGAAGAAAGAGTAGCCATATCGGTAGGCTGAATAACTGCCTCTGTCCTTTGCCGTAGCATTTGAGTAACTTCATCTTTACCAGCTCCTTGCGAGGTTTGTTGTTATTTTGCCATGGATTTTCAGACCCATCTGATTTTGATTACCGCTCAAGCATTATTATACTGACCGTCATCAGCGTTTGCCATAGAAATATTACGTCAATTTCTCCACATCGTTATCATAAAAATCCATGCGCTCGGGCAAGACGATATTGATGGATGCCACTTTGTAAGCATTGTAATGGGAGAAACAAAGACGCAAGGATGTCAAACGGTACACGACACAAAATGTCAGCGAGTCTAATCTTGAATCCTGTATCCCTGTTACTCACTGCATTTTGACCTTGTTATCCCGGTGTTCATCGGCCACCTGAACAGCTACGACACTTTTTTATTGACATCGTTTCGTGGATGCATATAATCAGTTCAAATCTTTAATTGTAACCTCTGGGAGAGGGAGAATATCATTGAAAATCTACATGATGACAGATCTGGAAGGCGTGGCGGGAGTCACAGATTTTGAGAATCGCACAATTGACACGCATGACAATCACGAGACACGAATGCGGATGCGGCGGCTGTTAACAGGTGAAGTCAACGCCGCAATCGATGGGCTATTCAAGGCTGGCGCAACTCAAGTGATTGTCAACGATGGACACGGCGCGGGATACACAATTGATTTTGAGCAACTCGATTCGCGGGCACAGATTATTCACGGACATGAACGCCCTGTCTGGTTGCCGCTACTTGACAACACCTGTAGTGCGACCTTGCTTATTGGAGCGCACGCGAAGGCAAGTTCACCACCCGCCACGGCTTACCATACGATGTCGAGGTCGATTAAGGATTGGTCAATCAACGGCGTCTCTTTCGGTGAGATGGGATTGCAAGCCCTCATCGCTGGACACTTTGGTGTGCCGACCATCTATGTCAGCGGAGACACACACGCCTGTCGGGAAATTGGCGATCTAATTCCCGGCATTGTAACGACTGCGGTCAAGCGCGGATTATCGCAGCGATCCGCGGTGTCGTGGGCACCACAGAAAGCTCGCGAGATGATTCATACCGACGTACAACGCGCATTGGCTCAACGGGACGAAATCAAACCGTTGCGATTCGATCCACCGCTTATCTTTCGGGATGAACGCTATGACGAAACGTGGACAAAGCCAAGCAATAACCCGGATATCAGGGTCATCGATCACAATACCCGCGAGATTCAGGCAGATGACATCCCAGACCTCTTGCACACGCTGTACGGATATCCCAAAGATTATTGTGTTCCTTCCTTAGCTGATGAGACGGGTTAATTGTCAACGCTTCCTGTGGAGGATATCATGGAATATGTTCGACTTGGTAGAACAGACGTGACCGTCAGCCAGCTCGGATTCGGTGGAGCACCGGCTGGATTGCCCAATTACTTGAGAGAATATAATCCAGCCGATGCCGTTCATCGAAGGCAGGTCATCCAGGCCATTGAGAAGGCATTAGAACTTGGCATTACCTACTTTGATACGGCACCAGGCTACTCATCCTCGACAGTAACGACTTCTGGCAGAGGCATGTAATTCTTCTTTTCCAATAGCAGGAGTAACTCATTGATCTTTTGTCGAGGCACAATTAAGTCCCTTGGGGAGATTTCGCCAAGGATATACTTTTCAATTTGTTTAGAAGTTTTGAGTTCTTGAGCAAGGCGTTCACTTTTGCAACGGAGTAGCATCACATCCATGAAGTAGATCTGTCCGTATCTCTCTGCCCACTCTTTGATGGCAATCTCAATATTCTGAGGAATGCCAGTTTTAGAGTGCGTTCTTAAAAAGCCAAGAATTTCATCAATGGACATGCCAGACCGCAGTCCGCCGTAAATTGACTCGGCAGTGAGTTTATAGGTTGAAACTTGACTTGCCCGAGAAAGTTCAGAAATTTGGTTGAGTGTCCACCGAATCTCAGGCGCAAGGTAGCTAGAAGCCAAAATTTCATACGTGGGTTGAAGGATAAACGTTAACTCTGTTTCATAGCTTTCGATTGGCTTTTTGGAGAAAATACGCCGCCCAAGGTCTGTCACTTGAATTGCCACATCATCTCCCAAATTTGCGAATGCTAGACAACCCATGTAAGTCAGGTGATTGATGAATGTGCGTTCAAGATAGGAGTAGAGCGTCTGTTCCCAAATGACTTCTAGGCCGAATTTAGCAACCTGTTCTTGAATTGAGGACAGCAATACCCAGCGATTCGGAGGGAGAATATGGGAAATGGAAAGCGCAATGATGAGTGGGGTTCGCGTCGAAACAGATTTTTCTAGCCAATGCGAATATATGTCTGCGATTTTTTCGGCATCCGATTTATGAATCCATTCTCTGCCTGCTAGACTACATTGAATGCCGGGATCTGCCCAATCGATAAGTCTGTTATGCCAGCAGAATTGGCGGATAAATTCTAAACGATCGGTGTTACCTGCTGTGGGATTGATTTGATCGTAAATTTTCGGCGTATCTTCTGTCGCCTCGAACTCTTTGAGAATTCGTTGCTCAGTACGCTTGTAGATTGTGCGTTGTTGTGTCGTTTTAATTCCATATCGATCTGCAAAGGAGAGAAAGGTGAAGATGTCGCGTATCAGTGCAAGCCCGTCATTTCGGATGGCCTTCGGTGTTTGCTCAGAAGATATAAGTGCAGCAGTTACGTCATCGGCAAAGATTTCCAACAATAGGGTTCGTAGATCTTCGGGAATCACATAACAGTACCGAAAACCACCTACCGCCATTGCAAATACAAGCCCCAACTCGTTTAGGTCACGACGTATTTCTCGGCTGATATAGGGCCATTTTTGACTCAATTGATTGAGTTTCCGATTGAACAGGTCGAAGGGTACGCCGCTACCACCGCAAGAAAATGTGAGCATAGTCAAAACCGATCGCTCGTACGGAGTAAGGCGGGCAACCAGATCCTTCAGAAATGGAAGATTGAGCAATTTTTGTGGAATTTTTCTTCGCAACGACGAAACCGGAAGTCGATCGGGTAAACCAATTCTTTTGGCAACCTGTTGACAATATTCTTTCGGTGCCTGCTTGAAGATTTCTTCGTAGGTCATGAACTGATTCGGTAAGGGCATAGGTTTCTAATACCAATTCTCGATCAAATACTCCATTAGTTAGTAGTGTTCGATTTGGAAATGGTATAAGTCGTCGATCAGGGGAAGGTGATTAACGGGCATTACAGAACCATTCAGGTTTTACTGAAGATGAATCCTCCGCAACAAAACCTACACCTGGGGACCTATTTCCTGAGACGCGCCATCGATGACAGCAACACGGTTATGTCTAGGTACTTTGCTATAATCAAAGGCTGCATCGGCACATTCGAGGAGCTCCTCAGGTTTATATTCTGCCCTGACTATCTCATACCCCGCGCCACCAATGCTGACTGTGATATGCAATCTTCGTTGGTCCGGGTCGAAGATGTATACCTCGGCGCTCCGGCGAATCCGTTCAGCGAATACCGTTGCGCCTTCTGTATTGGTCTCAGGTAAAATCATGGCAAACCCATCCCCATATCGGCATACCACATCGCTAATCCTGCATAACTCCAGAACGATATCCGCAAGCTCTCTTAGAACAGTATTCCCCACAGGATGTCCATAATTTCTGTTGATGTTTCTGAGCTCATCGATCTCAATGAGCAGACACGAGAGTGCTCTTTGATGGCGCCGTGCACGACTCAATTCTTCATTGAGCCGTTGTACCAGATAGCCACGATTATGGAGCCGAGTGATGTCATCAACGCCAATATCAAGGCGCTTACTCCCCAGCATTTCTAATCCAGTGATAATTAACGCTATCGAAACGGCTTGAGCAAGCATGAGCACCGCATCAACCGTTCTCGCATTGAGCAAAACGATGGCCCCGATTCCAAAACAGATATTGATTAAATAAATGAATAAGACGGTTTGGCGGCGGGTGAATCCGAGGGCATTGAGTCGGTGATGAATGTGATCTTTACCAACATAATCCATTAACTCCTTGAGGGTCGACACCTTCCTGCTGATAAAGCGAGCGATTGTGATATAGATCATGTCAAAGATCAAAACGCCGGTGATCAACAAAGGGCCACTGAGAGCTTTAATAGGATTATCCGACGCCCATTCGCTCATGACAATCAAACTTGCGATTGTAAACCCGAGAAAGGTACTCCCGGTATCTCCAAGGAAGATCTTTGCCGGTTTTAAAGGGCGAAAATTGTAAGGCAAAAACCCAAGGCAACTTCCGGCTAACGCGATTGAGAGTACCCCCAGATAAACTTGACCCGTTTGCCATGCAAAAATCGAAAGGAAGATCATTTGGATTGCCGCACTACCCGTTGCAAGCCCATCCATCCCATCAAGAAAATTCATGGCATTTGTTATGCCAATAATCCAGAGCGCGGTGAGGAGCATATCCCCGAGATCAGTTTGAAACCAAGGGAGAACATCTATCCGTACTCCAAACGCAATGACGATGCCGACGGCAACCACTTGTCCGAGAAGTCGAATGAAGGTACTGAGTTCCCGGAGATCATCAACGATTCCCATAACAAGGATTACCGTTGCACCGATGATAATCCCTTTTAATTGGATAGAGTAATTATAGCCGATCAGAATTGTTGTTACAAACGAGATATAGATTGCCAATCCGCCCCACAAGGGTGTTGGTAATTCGTGGATACTGCGTTGGCGGGGAAGGTCAATTGCTCCAAAGCGTTTCGCAAGCCGAGCAACGATTGGCGTAACCGCAAAAGCAAGCATTAAAGAGATTACAAATAGATCAATCCGCCCCCATTGAGATTGGGAAAGCCGACTCTGAATGGTATCCCAAAACGCCCCTACAATTGAGAGAGAAATTATACCGAAGTGCATGTTTTCCTCATAACGCTCGCTGACCCGATTCAGAAAGCCAGCTTTCTTGCGGTTTAGTTAAGAAATAATTTCAAATATATCCATCATTCCGCAGAGATAACTTGAAAGACAGCGTATCTTTCAAACTATCTGTATTGAAGAATAGAAATTGAAAACATTCTATCAAACCTTTTCGTTTTTGTCAACGCCAGATGTGTTTTTTGTTCTTGACAATTAAGAGAAAGGGAGTAAAGTATAAGCCCTTGAGGATGACGATAACAAAGGGAGAACCGCTTCATAAAATTTCCGCTAAGTCTGAAAGGAATACTTCATATGGATATGTCATCACCCGCTTCGGTGCCGGATGTTTCTCTTTTTCAAACCGATTTTCCACCCCTCGAGTTTTCCGTCCGTCGTAGTAAGGTTTTTGATCAAATAGGGAGCAACGCTCTTGCACTCCTGCAAGGTGCATCTCCTTTGGGAGAACTCCAAAGCTTTCGTCAGTCAAACGATTTTTACTACCTGTGTGGCGTGGAAGTTCCGGATGCCTACTTGCTCCTTGACGGTAACCGTCGCAAGACTACGCTCTACTTGCCGGGGCGCAATCCGGGACAAGAACGCTCCGAGGGTCCCATTTTGAACTCCGACCAAGCCAGCTTGGCACAGACACTCACCGGAGTAGACGAAGTGCGAAAAACGGACGAACTTCCGCATGGCCTCGCAGAAGCTCAAACCATTTACACCTTACAGGGTCCGCCTAGCCCGGCTGAGATGTCCAATCCCCTGGATGCGCAACCAACAAGGGAAGCATATCTCATCGACAAATTGAAAGCTTTGTGCCCGAATGCTGACATTGAAGATTTATCTCCAATTATCCGTTCGCTTCGTATGATAAAAAGCACTGCGGAAATCAACCTCATGCGTCCTGCGGGTCAACTCACGGCTTTGGCAGTTGCAGAAGCGATGCGCGGCGTAAAGCCGAGCGTCATGGAATATCAACTTGCGGCTGTTGCAGATTACATCTTTCTCATCAATGGTGCACGTGGCGGCGGTTATCCACCAATTATCGCCGGTGGTAAGAACGCATGGCACGGTCACTATTCCCGTAACGACTCTCCATTGAAAGATGGCGATCTGGTGTTAATGGACTATGCACCGGATTATGGGTACTACACGAGTGATATTGGTCGTATGTTCCCCGTGAATGGAACATACACAGCGTGGCAGCGAGAACTGTACGGTTTCATCGTGGAATACCACAAAGCACTCTTGAAACGCATTCGACCCGGTGCCATGGCTTCCGACATTATGGACGACGCAGCTCAAGAGATGAAACAGGTCATCGACCAAACGACCTTTTCAAAGGCGGCTTATGAAAACGCAGCGCGAGGTGCTTTGGAATTTCGCGGACATCTTTCTCACACCGTGGGTATGGATGTGCATGATGGGGGTGATTATCGAAACAGTCCGCTGATTCCCGGAACAGTATTTTCGGTAGACCCGATGATGTGGATTCCCGAAGAACGGCTTTACATTCGAGTCGAGGATACGGTCGTGATTACTGAAGATGGGATTGAAAATCTGACACAGCTTGCACCGCTTGAACTTGATGATGTGGAGCAACTGATGAAAGAAGAAGGAATCATCCAGAAGTTGCCGCCCGTAATTGACAGTTGATATTGAAACGAGGCATTCCAAACAGATCTTGAGGAGAAATGCAATGAACTCGGAAACTGTGAAGGTCGGCATGGTAGGATTGGGCCTTGTTGCGAATTCCCACTTCAAAGGATATGCCACACATCAGCATGCCCAGGTGGTCGCTGTCTGTGATACGGATAGAACGAGAGCCGAGGCCTTTGCCGCAAAACACGGGATTGCAAATGTCTATACCTCTTACGAAGAGATGCTTCAAAAGGCTGACATTGACATTGTCGATATTGCGACACCGACTTTTTTGCATATTCCTATGACTAAAAAGGCTGCCGAAGCCGGTAAACACATCCACTGTGAGAAGCCCTTCTGTCGCAGTATCGCCGAGGGTCAAGAAGCCTGTCAAGCCGTCCGCCGGAGAGGAGTCAAGTTAGTCGTCGGGGAAACCTATGTTTTCATCGCGTCACATCTGAAAGCAAGGCAACTGATTGAGGAAGGCGCAATCGGTCGCCCCTTGCAAATTCGACAACGGCACGGCCCATGGCTGCGGCGGAAAAGTAAGTCGGGAGGACGGACTTCGGCGAAAAGGCGGTCGGCTCCAGGATGGCGGATGGATGGCGAAAAATCGGGTGGCGGGGACTATCCGTGGATTTTCGACCATGCCGTACACTTTTTTGCCACTGCTGAATTCTTCATGTTGGATAGAAAAATCGCCGAAGTGTATGCTGTCGTAGGTACTTGTCAGCGGCAATCAGAGAAAGAGCAGGCCCAGGGTAGCACTTATTCTCTGCCTGAAGTCGATATTCCCATTATTACGTGGAAGTATGAAGATACGGATTGTCAGGGGGTATGGCTACGAGCCGAAAGACTCAACGGAAAGTATGATTATATGCACGGCTTCAGCACAGCCATCATTGGTGCTCGAGGGATGATTGAAGTTTTGGGCGAGGGTGGTCACAACCTCTTATGGGAGAACCAGCAGCAGCATCTAGTGCTTCATCGAGATGGTCAGCAAACACGCTGTTTTCGCTTTGACGAGGGAGGTGACGATATTTGGGATTCGGACATCTGCTATTATAGTCAGGGGCATATCAACCAGATCCATCATCTCATCGACTCGATTCTTGCGGACACTGAGCCGCGCTATACTGGAGTGGATGGCGTACATGCGGTGAGGTGTACCTTAGCGACAATCCTCTCGGCACGCGAGGGACGTCCGATCCAACTTCACGAGATCCCGGCAGATTATACCGCCTACTAATACGACTTTGTCACATTTGTGGGAGAGTCTTCCTAGACTCGATGTGTGTGCTGGGACTTCATCGCGAGACAGTCCTCGCTCCCACAGGGATAGGAATCTCGTCAGGCTGGCGGTTTTAATGTGACAAAGTCAAGTTAGGTTTCTCTCTCCATTTTTAAATAGCTTACGATTAAAAACCAACCGAACAACATATTACTCGGTGGCGAAATGCCTAAACCCAAATAGCCGAACCATGTCATATTCGGATGAGCGACAAGGATATAGGTCCAGTCGGAAAACACTTCAGTTAAGCGGATGCCCGCAACTAAAGGGAGCCAATAAGGTTGCTTTTGCCACTTGAAGTAAGCAATGAGTTGAAACAGCGTAAAGGCGGCCCAAACTGCGCCGGTTCGCTTGAGGAGCCCCACGAGGTCATTGCCGGCATAATCCACCCCGTGAAATATGTTAAACCAGGTGTTCGGGAAAAGAATACATACGCTGGATAGGAGTAAATCCCACAATGTTAATAAAATCAGTAACGCTTTGATTAGTGTTATCCGTCTGGAACTCATCGTCGATTCTCCTTTCGTCCCTCTAGGACGTCAGTATTTGTGTGCCTGAACCATTTTTACGACTACGGCAGGGCAAGCCAGCGCATGCGCCCGATGCCCTTACATATGGTTTAATTGCTCAATCAGCGACTGAGGTCGCGATTCATTAGATTGTTTCAATCTTGATTTTATCCTCAAGCAACTCCGGTTTAGGCTCATTGCCCGCTTGGGGTTCAAACCACGAGTCGCCATCCGGTGCGTTTGCCTGAAAATCCCAATTTTTACAAACCTTTCTCACACCAATGGGATAAATAGTCAGTCCGTCTTTATCGATATGCAATCGCAGGAAATTCTTATAATTTTGAATTTTGAGAGCCGAAAAGATCTCATTGGTATGGACGCCGAGTAGCAGGTTCGATAACAGCAAGTAAATTCCCATGAGCAGACCGCCCAAAATACCGCCGAAAAGGATCATCTCGACAATGACTGCCAAAATGCTAGGGAGTGTACCAAACGTTATACCCAGTAGATTGGGATTCAGTGAGCCAAAAGCCCAAATGAGAAAAATAATCACAAACAGATGTGCAACGGCGTGAAGAAAGCCCAATATAAATCGCCAGATTCTCTTTCCTTTACTGAAGCTTATCAGCCCGCCGATAATCGCAATCACGAATACGAGGTTTCCCGGGCTATACACGATGGTGGAAAAGAATTTGTTGACTATGGTCCCAAGTCCATCTAACTCGCTGATGGTTTGCATAAATCTCGGACCATCAGCCGTTTCGGTCGCGCTTTGCAAAAGCCACGTAAACAGAAGATAGAGACCGCCGACGAATCGCGACAGCCGCCAATTTTTGAACGGAAACAGAAGGCTGCCGAAAATCAATTGAGAGAAGGTTTCGTTTCTGGTGGGAAATGGTGCGTTGCGTGAATACGCAATATTTGGGGCTTCGACTTCATCCAGTATCAGGGTTTCAGGCATTTCGTGCGTTCCGTATAAAAAAGCCCCCCCGCCGCCAGCGGTTATTTTTTGCCTGCCGTTGTTTTTGTTCGCTGGGGTTGCTTCTTCGTAGCGACAGTAATGATGCAGGTCTCCAGCGAGGGTCAATGCCAGTTTACCACCATACTTGTGAATTGTCCTTCTTTCAAAGTATTTCAGCTTTTCATAGGCGACTTGACCTTCTTCACCCTTTGTTTTCGTGTATACCCAGCTCGGTTCCGCTGTGCAGAGGATAACGCGATCTCCTTCCTCCATCTCCTTCTGTGCTATTTCCTCAAAATAGTTCAGTTGCGGTTGATCAATGTCCGACTGAAGTTGAACATCAATACCCCACAGCCACCACCTATGCGGCAACTTTAGCGCAAAGTAACTCCGGCGTTGCCGGGTTTGCCACGCGCCTATCCAACGTTCCTGGGAGAATAAACGGGTGAAACTTGTCAACCCATCGTACCAATCGTGGTTCCCGGGAATGGCAAATAGGTGCAAATGTTTATCGAGGTGAATTTTAAGTTCGTCCCCGTCTTTTTCAATGGTGTATGTTTCAACGCCGCTGGTTATCGCCCAGTTGCTACCTTTATGCTGTATTGCGACAGTTGCATCTTTGGAAAGTGTGATACCGTTGTCCTCAAACTTCTGTCTGAGATTGCTTGAAATATTAGCATTATCTAAATCGGTCGAGAACTCCAAATTGATACCGAACTTTTCATCAGGTTTTATCCATGGGAGTGCTGCCTGGTAGGGCCCAACCATGCGATTGTTGTATTCTTCTCGGGTTGCGGTGGGATAAACTTGATCGCCACCCATAACCAATACTCGCCCACGCTTCGTCGGCTCGTTAAGCCCGTCAAAATCAAGTTCAGGCTGGGCAAGCAGTTTCGCCATCGTGTAAGTGGAGTTCCAACCGTCACCGAGGTCGGCGATGTAATCAATCCATATTTCGTTTTCATCTTCCGCCGTATAATCGTTTATCTGGGGCTGATGCAAGGCGGCCTGAATTTCGCGTTTATCTGCGAAAGAACCAAAGATGCCTGAGATCAGTGCCTGGATACCGGTACCTGCTAACTGCACCGGATCAAACCAGCGGACCATCGGTTGGCGTACAAACTTGAGATCTGCTTTGTTCTCTGACTTGGGAGTTTCGGGAGGTTTGGTCATAGTATTGTCTCCTGTTTGAAGAAGCCCAATATTCCCATATTTTAGCTTCTGTTACTTTGACTTTGGTAAATAGGAATGTAGCCCAAGATTCTATCTTGGTTTGCGGCGGTTCGATTGCAAAAAACCAACTTAGAAAGTTAGGCTACAGTTGAATCCGGTTTTAATTTACCAAAGTCAAGTTACATAACTGGCTATAATTTGACAATGTTAAATTAGACGGCTGATTCAATTGTTTCAATCACGAATTCCAGCCCTTCGAGTGGTCGGACGAACCGAGCGCAAATCAACAAATCTCACGAATCTTCTTCATTCATGGTATTCGAGCATTGGTGACATTCGTGATTCTTTACAGAAGGTGACGCCGAAATTCATGTAGATTCTATTGTGTGTGAACCCGCGTAAAATCTAGGGTTGAGGGGTAACTTAACATTGTCAGTAGTCCACAAAATGTCATTCTGAACCCTTCACTGCGTTCGAGGACAGACTTCGTGAAGAATCTCTCAGGTACGGCCAAAACAAGATCTTTTACTCGTCTCCGGGCTCGACTCCCGCTCAAGATGACACATCGTGCATGGTTGAGGACTACTGATTGTCGAAATAATTCTTCGTACTTTTTTATTGCTCTCTTTTGAAGTGAGGCAGGGCTAATAAGGCACCAATGATATAGAGCAATAGAGCGGCTATTGTTAAATAAAAAAACATCATTCCAGACCCTTGGGAGGTTCCGCCCCCTCGGAGGCCATTGGTTATGCCATCGACTACAAGTTGTGCGCCGTGTACGAAAAAACCCATGATGAGCAGCGTCCACCATGCCCACCATTCTCGATTTTGAAAAGGCTTTCCCGTAATCATAAAAAACAGGATCGTGAGCCCTAGATAGTAGGACAACCCTGTGAGACTGTGGAATTGAGCGTGATCTGCCCATGGTTCTGATAGATGTCTCCAACATCCGCGAAACTCAAGTACAGCAAAGATAAGCGCAATCCCACGGCATATCCAGAGTCCGATTTTCGTTTTAATATCCATAGTCCTTTCTCGCATTTCATGTTTGATGGGAGCGAAACTGATTTTTGAACCCAACTGGCTTAAAGTGTGTTACCGCCGATGCGTATTCAGGAATTCTAGCAGTCTCGGAAAGATATCTATATGGTTGGTTTTGCCCATAAAAACATCCTGGTGACCATAATCGGGAAAAACGTGAAGCTCATGTCGGCCAGGCACCAACTCTTCAAGCCTTTGGTGACAGACGATATTTGAATCGGTGAACACATGGTTCTCTTTTCCTGTCATAAAGAGTACCGGGGTCTCGATATCTTTCGCATATTCAAAATAATTGTCAGGTAATCGGTCATACTTGGGATTACCAGGTTCATATTTCACCGCTGTGTTTCCGGCGTTGACCATTTTCACCACATGCCTGTAATAGTTCACACTACACGGCCCATACAGATCGCCACCTCGATTATGCGTAACCTCATGGAGATTCTCGTGATTGTATAGCGCAGGCCAGCCGGATCCCCACATGAGACTGAGCATGTGACATGCAGGCACATCACATTCCCGGTGAAACAAAGAAACCACTTTTGAAATGATCTTACCCATGGTGATACCGGGATCCTCACTCCAACGTGGAGAGATGTAGGGCCGCCCGAGTATGTATTCCAATGAAAAAGGCGAGACGGTTAGTTTGATATGCGACCATCTGGGAATCCGCGGCGTTAGGGCGACGCTGTTTAGAATAACACTGCTAATCCCCTCCACAGCCTTGCCAAACAAACTCATCGCAAATGAAGTAGCGCCTAAACAATGCGCGATGACATGGATTCGGCGCTCACCAGCAACCGCGCGAATTTTTTCGATTGCCGAAGGATGATCAAACAGCGCA
>JADFGN010000172.1 GCA_022567695.1 Candidatus Poribacteria bacterium
AATTTTCACCTTGCGGGAATCAACTTTAATCTGTTCCCTACTCATGAAGAGGTACTTGAACAGGTCATCTTTTTTTTGATGGAAGATGAAATCCAAAACGCGCTTTTCGATAAACTTTCCTGTTGCGTTTTCCAACGTAAGGTCAAGGAGGCTTGCAAGTTTTTGATATTCAATAGATTGAATCATCTGTTCACTGTAACGGGTAATTTTGAGGGTTGGGGTTTTCTAATAGCGTTAATTTGAAGGTACCCCTTCCTTTCCATGATTTCTGTCTGGAGACTTATGGGTATGCGGATTTGAATGATTTTGGGAGAGACGGACAAGGAGAGGGCAAGGAGCATGCCAACAAGGTGAATGTGTCAAAAAATGCGTCGAATTCAGCGAGGATACGGACTTTGGGGCGTCAGAAGCCTATTAAAAAACATTAGGATTTGCTCAAACGTCACAAGTCGGTGTGACGCAGGCACACAGCCAGTGGATTTTCGGCGGCGGCTCGCGAATATAGCGGATTTTCGGACGCGCTTGGGGTGTGCTTTAGGGGGAAGGTGCTAGGGGTAGAATGTCCATTTTATAAGAAGGTTAAATGCTCAATTCGCAGTCATTGTGAATCCCTCAGTACCAATCGAGGGGATTTTTTTGAGCAAATAAAGAGACTAATACCATTTGAAGTTGGCGAGATTTTCAAATGAAAGAATCCCTACACAGCACCTCTCCCGGTGTAACCTGGCGGGCTTTGATTATTGGATTATTTCTCATTCCACCCAACTGCTATTGGGTCGTTCAAAGTGAAGTCGTTTGGGGCACGACCTATTTAACAATCGTGTCCCTCTTTTTTAATGTCACTTTCGTCCTGTTGATTCTCGTTGTGCTCAATGCGCTCTTGAAGAAATCATCACCAAGCGCCGCGATGAATCAGGGTGAACTGCTTACGATCTATGTAATGCTGTGTCTCGGGTCTAGTGTCGCGGGGAATAACTTCCTCGAAAATCTCGTGTTGTCATTAGGACACGGGTTTTGGTACGCGACGCCTGAAAACGAGTGGTCACAACTGTTTTTTCGATTCGTGCCGGACTGGATGGCGGTCAAAGACAAAACGGTTCTGCACGGATTTTATGAAGGCGATTCGAGCATCTACATCGTTGAACATCTAACGGCGTGGCTCAAACCGTTGGCTTTCTGGGGGAGTTTCGCATGGGTATCGATTTTCACGTTGCTATGTGTCAATGTGCTTATTCGCAAAGCGTGGACAGAACATGAGAAACTCTCTTATCCAATTATTCAACTCCCGTTGGCGTTGACGCGAAACGGTACGGGCGCAGGGCTTCTTTCAAATCGACTCTTTATAATCGGGTTTGGATTAACAGCCACAATTACGTTGCTCAACGGGCTTCACTTTCATTATCCGGTGCTTCCCAATTTTCGTCTGCGCACGAATATCGGCCCCCTATTTACCGAAAAACCGTGGAATGCCATCGGTTGGATGCCTGTCGTAATCTATCCGTGGATTGTTGGACTGACCTTTTTTATTCCACTCGACCTCTCCTTTTCTGTATGGTTTTTCTATCTTTTTACCAAAATACAGCGCATTACCGCGAGCGTGATTGGTTGGCGGAGTTTGCCCGGCTTCCCCTATTTGAATCAACAGACAACTGGCGGATGGCTCGGTCTTTTTGTCATCGCAATATGGTTGACTCGGCGGCATCTTGGCGCAGTTTTTCGGAGTGCATTGTCGTCAGAGAAACTTGCCTCCGACACAGAGCCGATGCGTCACCGAAGTGCCTTGATTGGGTTCATCGCAGGGCTTGCTGCTCTCACCCTATTTTGCATGATGGGCGGGATGTCCTTCTGGATTGCGCTCCTGTTTGGTGTGTTACTCATCGGTATGGAGATAACAATCACACGAATGCGGGCGGAACTTGGACCTCCAATCCACGAAATCGGGTGGGTAGGTCCCGACACCATCATCGCAACGGCCTTCGGCTCGCGGCGTCTCGGTGGCGGAAATCTGACCATGTTGACCTATTTGTACTTCACCGATCGAATTTTCGCAAGCCATCCGATGCCGCATCAATTGGAAGGATTCAAGATCGCAGAACGGGTGGGGCTGAACGCGAAACGGCTGATGATTGCAATGATGGTTGCCACTACAGTTGGAATCGTTTCGTCATTATGGGCGCTGCTTCATTCCGCCTATAGCAAAGGAGTTGCGGCGGGATTTATGGGGTATACAGGTCTGCCGCGGGAATCATTTGGTCGTTTGGCGGGGTGGATAAATTACCCAAGCAATACGAACTTTCCTCAACTTGGGTTTATCTGTATCGGCTTCCTGTTTTCGTTAGTGATGATGTTCTTACGGCTCCGATTTTTATGGTGGCCATTGCACCCGGTGGGTTATGCGCTATCGACGAGCGGATGGGTCATCAATTATATCTGGTTTTCTTTTTTGGTGAGTTGGATGATTAAATGGATTCTGCTGAAACATGCACACCTTAAGGCATACCGCAATGCAACGCCTTTCTTCTTTGGACTCATTTTGGGAGAATACACGGTTGGCTGCTTGTGGAATCTTTTGGGCATTATCTTAGGCTTTCAAACCTATGGCTTCTTCGAGTCGTAATATCTTGGGAATGTAGATTCAAGCAAGGATTACCGGATGGATAGGAGGCAACATCATGACGTTTCAAGAGGCACTTTATGCCCTAGGCGTCCGAGAAAATACTCTCTCTGAAAAGGAGAAAATGAAGTTAGATCGAGACGGCTTTCTGCCGTTGCCCAATCTCGTTCCATTGGTGCAGGTGGCTCGGATGCGATCGGCAATGGAGAGGATGTTTATCGAAGAAAGAACTGGCGAAGAAGGGATGCATGGGGAATGTACAAACATGCAAAATAAGACTACTGAATTTGACATTTGCTTTACCCACCCTCGCTTTCTTGCGGCTGTCGCTTACGTACTCAAGGGAGAGTTCAGGTCTTTAGGCATTCATTCGCGTCCGAATCGGCCGGGGCGTGGTCATCAACCCCTTCATGTGGACTACGGCGGACCGCCCCCCAGATTGGGAGAGTATTACGTCTGTAATTCAATATGGCTACTAACCGATTTCACTCAAGAGAATGGCGCAACCCGCGTTGTTCCCGGTACACATCGCAGCGGCAAACATCCACAGGAAGTGATGAAAGATCCACTCGAAGCGCACCCGGAGGAGATCGAATTGATTGGTACTGCTGGCACAGTTGTCGTCTTCAACAGCCATTTGTGGCACGGTGCAACGCTGAACCGCAGCCAGCATGATCGCCCAAACCTAACAAGCTTTTGGTGCCTCCGCAATGACCCGCATACGGATAGATCGTCATCGGATTGGGGAGTTCTCAATGACAAAACCTACGCCGCCCTCAACGAAGCGCAACGCCGTTTATTTGATTACAAGCCAACTGCCAGATGATTCACGCCGCTTGAATACTTCACAATTTCGCCTTGAACCAAAACAGGATTGCACTCCCGAAAGGTGTCAGTTCCCGAAATGTAGTTCATAGTAAAATGAAGGCCCGCTGTTTAAAAAGCGATTCAATTTCTGCGTTCCCTTGAATCCCAAGAGGCGATCGAGCAGAGAGGGCTTAGGTTTGACGCGAGTAATCTTGGGCACCCCTACAATGCCGCCAAGTTCGGCAGCGAGATCGATTGCGTCGGGAAGATTCCCCAATCGATCGACAAGTTTACTTTCAAGCGCCTGTCTCCCTGAAAAGATTCGCCCATCCGCCAACGCAACGATTTCCTCTCTTACGAGGCGGTCGCTTCGTCCCTCAAATATGGCATCGACAAATTGGGTATGCACATCATCAATCGTCTCCTGTAGGAGGGCTCGCTCCTTATCCGTGAGACTTCGCACGGGTGAACCGAAATCCTTGAATTCACCGCTTTTCACAACCTCCTGATCTAATCCAACTTTGTCATACAGGCCTTTCATTTTCATGAACTGCATGATCACCCCAATGCTACCCGTCAATGTTCCGGGATTAGCGAATATCTGATCGGCGGCACAGGCGATATAGTAACCTCCTGATGCGGCTGTTCCTCCCATTGAAGCGACAATCGGCTTCTCCAATTTATTGAGTTCACTGTAAATCTCCTGAACCGGTGCAACGCTGCCCCCGGGCGAATCAATCCGTAAAACGATGGCTTTAACGGAGCGATCATCACGATATCGGTGGATGTGCTCAATAATTGGTTCCGAGTTTGAGATTGCACCAATGATGTCTATGATTGCGACCTTTTCACCAATCGGGCCTGCAACCATTATGCTACGTGCAATCCATATCATACTCAATAGAATAACGGTGATTACCAAGATGGTCATCAATCTTTTTCGAGTCATAAGAATTTACCGATTCAGAAATTTTGAATTTAACTAATTTTCATGAATAAGTTCCCGCAAGAAATCAGTCATCATCTGGGCTGAGTGGTTTGAAATATATACTTTAATAGAGAAATTTAGTTAATCACGCAACATCTGTTCAGCGTATTGACGAAAATCTTGACCAAATTCTTCATCCGCTAGTGAAAAACGGAAAAAGGCTTCAAAGTAGCTTAGATAATTTCCAATATCATAACGCTTTTCTCCCTCTCCGAGTTGGACCCCCCAAACGGAATGCCCCGCTTGCAGCATGAGACGAATCGAGTCCGTAATCTGAATCTCGCCGCCTCTACCCGGGGGAGTTTGGCGAATATAATCAAAAAGCTCAGGCGTAAAAACGTATCGAGCTGTAACCGCTAGGTTACTGGGTGCTTCTTGAATACTTGGCTTTTCAATTAAATCTTGAATCTCAAAGGCAGGAGCGGTGGATGTATCGCCTCTACTTTTGGGCTGTGCAATTCCGTATCTGCTCACAGACTGCTGGTCAACCCTTTGAAATAAAATTGTGGCACTCGCCCGTTTAATCGTAAAGGCTTCAATCAAGCGTCTAAGAACCGAGCCGGGGGATTGGGATTGAATAATCGCGTCTCCCAAGCAAACAACAAAGGGTTCATCGCCGACAAAATGCTCTGCTTTTCCGATCGCATCAGCGAGTCCCTTCGGGTTGCTTTGCCGCGTGTAAAATAGTCTGACATCTCCTAGATGTTCAAGCAATTTCTCATCGTTGACAAGTTGATCGAGATCAAAATGATCTTCAATTGTTCGCTTGTGTTGGCTGGTAATGATTAGGATTTGCTCAATCCCAGCGGCACAGATTTCCTCAATGATGTATTGAATCGTTGGTTTTCTACCGACGGGAAGCATCTCTTTAGGCACAGATTTTGTTGCGGGTAATAGCCGAGTGCCAATGCCCGCAGCGGGAATCACTGCCTTCCTCAGTCGTTTCATGAATTATCCCCTTTGTATGGAAAGATAATCGCCAAAAAGGTCTTAGCCAACCACAACAGGTCGGAAGCAAAGCTTTGTGTCTCAATGTATTGGAGATCGATTGCTAACTTTTTGGGCATCAGTTCGGTGATATAATACTGTTCAGGTTGTACTTGCCCTTTTAGTTTTTCCTCTTCATTGCGATTCAAAATCTGTGCAGGTCCCGTCATTCCCGGCCGAACCCGAAGCACCTGTTTTTGGTGCTCGGTGTAGTGTTGAACGTACACGGGTGTTTCAGGACGCGGACCAATAAGACTCATGTCTCCCTTGATAACATTGATGAGGTTAGGAAGTTCGTCCAACTTCGTCCCCCGCAGAAAACGTCCTATCGGCGTAATTCGCGTATCCCGAAAGGTCGTCAAGTTCAATCCGAGCGAATCTGCATTGACAACCATCGTGCGGAATTTGTACATTTCAAAGATCTGCCCACCGCGTCCAACACGTTGAGCCTTATAGAAGATTGGGCCGGGGGATTGGAGCTTTGCAACGAGTACACAGAACAAGAATAGGGGCGAGAGCAAAATCAGTCCTATTGTTGCAAATACGAAATCGAAAACCCGTTTTGCGTGGCTTTCATGAAATTGGAGGTAGGTTTCGTCCATATTCTGATAACAGATTTTCGCAGCATCTCCAAAATACAAATCCAGTACCTGCTCGGTTTAAAAGCTCCATTGCTAAATCCAGATAACCTGCCCTTGAGCAAGGGGTGAATTCAACAATCCGACGCGACCATTTTGAAAGGATTGTTTCTTGATGTAGCGCGTCAAGAACCCGCAAATGCGGATTTTTCATCGATGTTATGGGGGATTGGAAGTCTAATGACCTGTGTCTCGGATTGTTTCGCTTTTCCGTGATAATGATGATCTGCGAAAGTTCTGTTTGGTTTATAGGTGGGAACAATCTCCTGAAGTTTTCTGATAATACCTTCGGCATTCAGGTGATTTGCCAATTTTTCAAGTTCACTAATCTGAGCTAATAAAGTTTCTTCTTCAATCGTTTCTTCCAACTGTGCAACGAAGATTCGTTGGTGCTTCGTCGCTGTGACCCCCTCTTGAGGAGTTAAAAGTTCTTCGTATAATTTTTCGCCCGGTTCTAACCCGGTAAATTCAATCTTGATGTCGCTATCGACTTCAAGCCCGGAAAGCCGGATGAGATCGGAAGCCAGATCCAGAATTTTGATCGGTTCCCCCATATCTAACATGAGGATCTCGCCGCCATTTCCCATAGTTCCCGCTTGAATCAGTAATTGAACGGCTTCGGGAATTGTCATAAAATATCGCGTCACCTCACGATGGGTAACGGTCACAGGACCACCTTTAGCAATTTGGCGTTTGAAGTTTGGAAGCACACTACCACGGCTGTCAATCACATTTCCGAAACGGACTGCAATGAACTCCGTGCCGTTTCGTTTGGCTTTGCATTGGATGAGCTTTTCAGTCACTCGCTTGGAAGCTCCCATAACGCTTGTTGGATTGACAGCTTTGTCTGACGAAACAAGAATGAATGCCTGAACGTGATTCTTGATGGCCGCATCGATGAGATTTTTAGTGCCGAGGATGTTATTTTTGACTGCCTCGTCCGGGTGATTTTCCATAAACCTGACATGTTTATGTGCCGCTGCGTGAAAAATAATATGTGGACGATACTTCTCAATAACCTGAAAAACTTTCGAGCTATCCCGAATGTCACCGAGAATCATTGCCCGGTTGAGCTCTGGTTCAGATTCGCGCAGTTCTATATCAATATGATACAGGCTGTTCTCGCCCCGTCCTAAAAGTACAAGCAACTCCGGATCGAATTTTATCACTTGCCGGCATAGTTCTGAACCGATTGAACCACCGGCTCCAGTTACCATCACTCGTTTTCCAGACAGGTATTTTGAAACCTCCGCGAGATCGATGCGAGAAGTTGCACGATTAAGGAGGTCTTCGACTTGGACCTCTCGAATTTGTCTGATGCTCACGTATCCGTCGAGGATGGCATGGATACTCGGCACAATCTTAAACTTGCACCCTCTATATTCACATTGTCGGATAATTTCACGGACCTTGCTTCCAGAAGCAGAGGGCATGGCAATGACAACTTCGTCAACCTGCCTCTTGCGTACGATATAGGTCAATTCATGTGTGCTTCCGAGCACTTCAAGCCCTCGAATGCTTTTCCCTACTTTTTCAGGGGCATCATCTATAAACCCGACCAGTTGATAACCCTTCTCCGGATGCTTACGAATCTCGCGGAGAACACCGATTCCCGCTTCTCCTGCGCCGACGATCAGGACTTTGGTTCTTGGCGTGGCAACCTGTATACGTCGGCATTCTTCTGCAATTCGAAAGGAAAATTTCGCCAAGCCAATAAAAACGACATTATACAAACCATCCATTAAAAATAGCATCCACGAATGTAAAAGATGTTCAAAGTATAAAAGGGCAATGAGTGCTAGGGTTCCCGAAATAATAGCACCGATGAGCGATAAGAATTCTCGGACACTTGCATAACGCCAGACAGGTTTGTAAAGTTTAAATAACAGAAACGAACTCAGACGAATCCCAGTAACAATGAGTATGCCGATTAAAAAGAGATGATTGGAGGATTGGTTTTCCCAACTCGGTAGCTGTTTGAGTGATTCCAGCAAATCAACCCCAAGCGGTTTGCAGGTGTAATAAGCAGCTACAAAAGCGAGATTTATCAGAAAAACATCTAAAACAATCGAAACGATCAATCTGATTTTGGACTTGCGCATCTTCCTTCCTTAGTTTAGGTTTATTGTTGGGTTAGCTACTTAGGAGTTGAGATTTAATAAGTCGTACATTTAAAACCCCCTCTAACTCCCCCTTTGTATGCTTTTGAATTAAAATTTAGGTAATCAACTGGGCGAACCAAATCACCACAAGCCTCGCGGGGGAGGCGACCTCTTCACCCAAAAAGAGTGCCCCCTTCCATTCCAGTGATTTCGGGAGTGGTCGGTTGGTACTTTCGGGGCAATTCGTGGGG
The DNA here is from genome assembly GCA_022567695.1 of Candidatus Poribacteria bacterium. GTDB lineage: Bacteria > Poribacteria > WGA-4E > WGA-4E > PCPOR2b > JADFGN01. The sequence continues at coordinate 8,388 of JADFGN010000172.1, forward strand.
CATCCCGTATGAAAACCCCGTGTTGGTGGGTGTTTATGCCGTCTTTGGCACTCTCTTCTGCCCCCCTGCTCCCCGCCCCCAGATGCCGCAAGGATTTTGGAAATCCGATTACCCAATTAAGTTTTCAAAAACAGAAAAGGGGGAGAATCTGCGTCGTCTTCTGCTCTCCCCTTCTTACGAAGTTCAGGGGCGGACACTTGCCCCTACGAAAACGGGCTTTCAACGAAACTGTCCGCCCCTGAATCTTACGAAGGAGGGGTGGGGAGGTCGAAGAGTGTAGGAGTTATTTCGTAGCAATTCCTTAGTGAAATAGAAAGATTAAATTCGCGCACATTGATGCCGCACGTATGAATATGTGAGTCTCAAAAATGGAATTTCCATGTTGATAAACGTAGAACGTGATGCGTTACCCACGCATTTTGCCAATTTTCTAAGCCCTCTATTGATTCGCCGGGATACCTTCTCCGGGCAGCATAATAGGGATACCATCAGTTACTCGATAGACGGTTTCTCCATTTTCTGTGATGAGCCCTTCTTCAATTGGTTCCTCAATAATCTGTCCGTCAACGTTCTTAACGCTAGCTTGAGCGATTCTGTTGTTCAATTCAAGCTGCTTCTCTTCGGACAAGATTTCTAATGGAACCTTGGTAACGGGACAACACAGTATCTCAAGAAGCTGTTCATCTATAGGCATTATACACCTCATTTCCCATGACATTTTTTATATTTCTTGCCACTTCCACAGGGACAAGGGGCATTGCGTCCAACCTTTGGAAAGTCTCCCATGGCCTGTTGTGTGGCGACAGCGGCGGAAGAAGGTGCGTTATCACCGAACCGCCTAGGAATTGGTCGACGCGAGCGCGGCACTCGACCCCGTCGTTGAGTACGTCTACGCATGGCATCGGCGGGTGTTTCTTGAACGAGTTGCGCCTTGAAGATGTATTCGCTGACTTCCTCTTCGATGCGTTGATACATCGCTTCAAAAACACCGTATGCCTCGTTTTTAAAGACAACAATCGGATCTTTACCACCGTAACCGCGTAAGTGGATTCCCTCTTCAATGTAATCGATGTTGTAAAGGTGTTCTTTCCAGTGGTTATCAAGCCGGGACAAGAGGAGTAGTCGTTCAAGATGACGCATCTGTTCCGCACCCATTTCAGCCTCGCGCTGTTCGTAGACTTCACGCAACATTTCCATTATTTTTTCTCGAACTTCTGTGCGACTCATTTTGTCCGGCGCGGTTGTCCAATTGTCGAATCCAATTGTGAAGGTATGAGTCAGCCAATTCGAGAATTCTTCAAGATTCCATTCTGCGTCATGCGTTTCACTCGGTAAGAAACTTTCTAAGTGGTCATCTAAAGCATTTTCAATCATATCCCAAACTGTATCTTTGAGTTCCTCACCTTCAAGGATACTATCGCGCAGCTCGTAGATGGTTTTACGTTGCGTATCCATCACATCGTCAATTTTGAGCATATTTTTGCGAATCTCAAAGTGTCTCTCCTCGACCCGTTTCTGGGCTTTTTCAAGCGCCTTGGTTACCCAAGGGTGTTCAATCGGGATGTCCTCTTCCATACCGACCCTCTCCATCATGCCTTGCAAGCGGTCAGATCCGAATTTACGCATGAGGTCATCTGCCAGCGAAAGATAAAATCGTGATGACCCGGGGTCGCCTTGTCGTCCAGAGCGACCTCGCAACTGATTATCAATTCGCCGTGAGTCATGCCGTTCAGTACCGATGATATGCAATCCACCCGCTGCCAGAATTTTTTCACGATTGTCCTTACAAATCGATTCGGCCTCTTGGTAAGCGGCTTGCCACTCATCTGAGTCCTCTGTCACTGTCTCGAGGTCTATCTTTTTCTTGCGAAGAATTTCCCGTGTGATACCTTCAGGATTTCCACCCAGCAGAATATCGACACCCCGTCCCGCCATATTCGTGGCAATTGTTACTGCTCCGGGCATACCCGCTTGGGCGATAATTTCAGCTTCGCGGGTGTGCTCTTTGGCGTTTAGTATCTGATACCGGATATCGCGGCGCATCCTTTTGAGCATATTGCCCAATTTTTCAGAGTTCTCAATAGAAATTGTTCCCACCAACACCGGACGTCCTTTTTCGTGCTGCTCGATAATGTCTTTGATGACGGATTGATATTTAGCCTCTTCAGTTTTATAGATCTGATCTGAATAGTCTATCCGTATCATCGGTTCGTTTGTTGGAATGACGGCGACATCCAAATTATAGGTATGGGCAAATTCGACAGATTCTGTCTCAGCGGTTCCGGTCATTCCCGCCAGTTTCTCGTACATGCGGAAATAGTTCTGATACGTGATGCGTGCATCCGTCTGACTTTCCTCAACGATTCTGACCCGTTCTTTGGCTTCCATTGCTTGATGAAGCCCGTCAGCCCATCGTCTGTCGGGCTGCTTTCGTCCTGTGAACTCATCGACGATAACGACTGTCCCGAACTCAACCACGTAGTCCACATCACGCTTCCAAAGGTGATGGGCGTTCAACGCTTGCGTGACATGATGCACCAGATCCATGTTTGTGTGATCGTAGAGATTTTCCACGCCGAGGAGACGCTCAGCTTCTTCCACGCCCTCTTCCGTGAGTGAGACGGAACCTCGTTTGCTACTCTTTTCTTCTATCTCGTAATGTGTTTCGTTTTGGAGCCGCTTCACCAAACGGTCAATTTTCATATAAAGTTCGACCGGTTCACCGTGAGGGGCTGAGAGAATCAAGGGGTTGCGGGCTTCGTCGATGAGAATACTATCGACTTCGTCAAGAATTGCGTAATGGTGTCCACGTTGTACCTTTTCATCAAGATGTGATGCTTTATTATCCCTAAGATAGTCGAAGGCGAATTCACTATTGATACCGTAAGTAATATCCGCTTTGTAACTGAGCCTTTTCTGTTCATAAGACATTTCACCAAGTGTCAATCCAACAGAAAGCCCGAGGAAATTGTAAATTTGCCCCATCCACTCCGCATCACGTTTTGCAAGGTAATCATTGACAGTGGCAAGATGAAGACCTTTCCCTTCGAGTGCATTCAAGTAAACGGCAAGTGTCGAAGTTAAGGTTTTCCCTTCACCAGTTTTCATTTCGGCAATACCACCCTCATGGAGCGCAATGCCTCCCATAAGCTGAACATCGAAATGACGTTGTTTCAGCGTCCGTATGGCAACCTCTCGCACGACGGCAAATGCTTCAGGCAAGAGATCGTCTAGTGTTGCACCGGCAGCCAATTGTTCACGGAAATACGGTGTTTTGGCCTGAAGCTGCGCATCAGACAGGCGTTGAATCTCAGGCTCTCGCCGATTAATCTCTTCCACGCGCGGTTCAAAATGCTTCACATCTCGATCCTTCTTGTTGCCGAAAAGCTTGGTTAGAACTTTCTGAAACATAAAGCACCATCCCTTTAGTCGGTATTTAGGTGTGATATATTAGGTCGTAGTATAGGTCCTTAATTGTTGTTTTAATAACGCTACGATATGAAACGCATGCCATTTCACACCGTGTTGTACTATTCGTTTGCGTCCTTATCTGAATTTTCTTCGGTGGAATCTGATTGATCTTTAGGCAGGTCTGCCTGTGGTTCCTCTTTTGTTGCGTCAGAAAGAGAAATTTCTTCATCCTCCTCTTTTACCTCTAAAAGATTCTCTCCGTCGACTCGCCTCCTCAATATTGTATAAATGAGGGTATTTCCCGCAGAAGCCATTGAGAGCAAGTAGGCAATCACTAAACCCGCGATAAATAGTAGCGAAAGTGTCATAAAAACCGCGGTAATTTTGAGCATAATTGGGCCATTGGCTGGATCGGCAACGGTGTCAAATACTTGAAATATTTTGAACTTGTCAACGTATGGTAATTCAGCGAGTTTGGCAATCCAACCGCCAAGCCATTGGTTTGCCTGTCCCATGATAATCTGCATATCTGTTGGGAGGAGATATCGAAGCGGCAGGGTTGCTAGTGCAAAGCCTATCGCGCAAAAAATAGACCAAATCGGCACGCAGATTGCCTTCATACCGAAAAGGAGGGCTTCGTAAACTATAATGCGCCAAGGCTGATTCCAAATAATCGAAAAGTGTTGATATACGGATTCAAAGGTATCTGCATCAGCAGCGGCGACCACAGCAGGGACGAAGAACGTACTTACGCTGAGAACAACAAGCAGATACATCATCAAGAGTCCGAGGAAAAAGGCAAGCGGCATCAAAATCGATGCGAGCATAACGATAACTCTACCGACCACAGGAATTTTACCGAGCAAGCCGACGGCAATTGGTGTCAGCGCAAAGAGGATAAAAATAACGATGAGTCCAATAAAGGTACCGAAAACCGCCTTCCAATTTTTCTTCACGAACCCCGCAGAGTCGCGCATCGAAAAGAAACTGTCACCCCGAAGTTGTTGGATGGTAATCTTAGAAACCATCGTGCTTGTCAAAAAGAAGATTATGAAAAGGATAAAAGTACCAATCCACATTGCCCCGATCGTGATCGTTTCAAAATCGTAATCGACAACATAGGGACAAACAGGCAATAGCG
>JADFGN010000173.1 GCA_022567695.1 Candidatus Poribacteria bacterium
GGCAGTCAATCTCCCCGTCATTGAGATTCATCTTTCCAACATCTACGCGCGTGAATCCTTCCGCCATCACTCCTATATTTCGGCCATTGCCATCGGCGTGATTGGTGGTTTTGGAGCGTACAGCTACGACCTTGCGCTGGACGCGATGATTCATATCTTAAAACAACCGAATTCGTAAGCGTTCAGGGGTAGACTAGAAACCGAAGTTTTTCTTCGTAACGAGCCGAAATACCGGCTACAGATAGTTTTCCTGTGTGAAGATTGATTTTCCTCGTATGAAAAAATCGTCAGAGAATACTGTGATGAGAGATTTTGAAGAGATGTCTCAATATGCCTAAAAATCGAATTGCCGAAATCGGCGTAAAAGATATTCACGCCTTATGGTTGCTTACCCAAAATGGGGAAGCGTTCCATAAAGAAGAAATCTACCAAATCTCACAGGAAGTCTTGAAATATTCAAACCAGTGTGACCTTAGAAGACTATTGGAAATTGGTGAGTATATAGGGCTTGTGTCACGACAAGGTGAGAGATGGCTATTAACTGCTGAAGGAGAAAACTTTAAGAAAGCTCTCCATTGGCGACTTTGGGTGCCTGCCGAATCGACTAAAACTATCCTACAAGCCAGTAGAATACTTCACTTCTTCATAGATCAACAAGCCTACGGAAAAAGACCTGTTGTTATTGACTTGTTTGCTGGCGTTGGTGGATTAAGTCTGGGCTTCGCTGCGGCTGGATTTCAGGTTGCATTAGCAGTGGAGAACGACCAACAGGCATACGAAGCACATACCGAAAATTTCCCTGAAACGTTGGTCCTTCAAGATGACGTCAACAAATTCGCTGACAATCCCAGAGAGTATATCGAAAAAATCAATCAACTCAACGGTGTCAAATTCGCGGGGATTATTGGCGGTCCGCCCTGCCAAGGTTTTTCATACATTGGTGAGCGAACAGCGCGTGATGAGAGGAACTTACTTACCTCTAGATTTATGGATATTGTTCTGGAGCTCAAGCCGGACTTTTTCGTCATGGAGAATGTGCCGGGGATAGCAACAACTGGTATTCCGCCGAAGTTTAGTGTTTACATCAAGCGGCTTGCAAAATCCAATAGCGAACCTGCTTCATCAATCGTTGATAGATTGCCTTCTGTCCCAAAAAAGGTTGCCCAACGTGATAGGCAGTTTAGAAAAAGACAGATTAGTAACGTGATCGATGGCTTGAAGTCGAGAGTTAATGCGTGTTTCAAAAAAAACAGGTTAGTGAGCCCGAAAGATGTCCAAAAGGCTATCAGATTTTCCCATAACGAACTTGAAAAACTGATTTCAAATATTGTCTCTGAGGTTTATAACGACGAACAACTCCCCCGCAGAATATTACAGGAAAGCGAAAACGAGGTCTGCATAATCGCAATCGCAATAGTGTTTGCACAGCTCTTGGATAACAAGATGTTGGATTATGGTCGTGGCAAAGAGTTCTGTCGAGGATTCCGGGAGAAACCTCATTATTCAGAGACCCTCCATCGAGCTATTCTGCAAATATATGACGACTACGATAACGCACCTTTCGTTGGTGAATATAAAGGGCAAGAAGTCGGTCCTGTACTTCTTCACCTGCTTGAAAGAGCGGGAGAATTTTATGATGTTCCCGCGCCCGAAGTCCTAAACGCCGCTTCTTTTGGAACTCCCCAAAACCGAGAACGCATGTTCATCGTCGGCATTCATAAGCGATTGAAAAAGACATTCGTTTACCCGGAACCGACACATTGTTGGAACGGCGCAAATGGCAAAGCTCCCACGCCCACAGCATACGATGCTATTCATGACCTACCCGACATTGACCAAATGCCGCACCTTATCGAAGATTACAAATTCAGCGTAAAAGAGCTCACCAAGCCGGAGTCGGACTTCGTTCGGCAAATGCGGTATGAAATCATTGAAGACGGCGACCTATCCTTGTCCCGGAAAAGTTGGAATCCCTATTCCGTCGATTGCAGTAACCGAACCACGCACGCTGAACATGTTGTAGAAAGAATGAAAACATTGGAATATGGCAAGCAAGACCCGGTCAGTCGCCGGTCAAGGTTACACCCAGACCGACCTTCTCCAACAATACGTGCAGGAACCAAGCAAAACAAAGGATCGCATACTGCGGTTCGACCCATTCACTACAAATGCCACCGCGTGATTTCAGTTCGGGAAGCCGCAAGACTGATGGGGTATCCTGATTGGATGACTTTTCATAAAGCAAAGTGGCACGGATTTCGACTGATTGGGAATGGCGTACCTCTGCCGCTATCACGCGCAATCGCGAAGCAGATTAAGGGACTTTTGTATGAATCATCTTAACGCCATTTGATTTAGCAATTCCAATGGCTGGAGGAGAAAATGGCAAACATTGTCGTCGCATCACCGAGCAAGATGTTTTTCGTTGAAATGTTGACCCGAGACATTGATTTGAAAGACGCCATCTTGGATTTATTGGATAACTGCGTAGACGGAATACTGAGGCAACTTAACGATCAACGACGGGAAGAGGTACTCAAATCGGAGAAACCATACGACAGCTATTGGGCTAAAATCACTGCGAATCCTGAGAAATTTTCAATAGAAGACAACTGTGGAGGTATATCACGAAAGATTGCTATCAACAGCGCATTTCGCCTTGGTCGATCGTTGGAGGACCTACAACGGGATAAGGACATCGCCACAGTTGGAGTACATGGCATTGGTATGAAGAGGGCACTTTTCAAGATGGGACGGCATTCCAAAGTCATTTCTCAACACAAGCGTAAAGCTTATTGTGTTGAAATTCCGCCGGAGTGGCTTGATGATGACAAAAATTGGAATCTGGAATTGAATGACACAGATATGGGTTGGGAATCTGACGGCACTTCTATAACCGTCACGAATTTGCATCAGCGCATAGCGTATCAGTTTGATGCCGATAGTAACCCTTTTCTAAAGGACTTACAAAAGGAGATTGCCAATCTCTTTGCAGTTAGTATTAAGAAAGGCTTCCGAGTGTCTTTGAATGGAAAAGAAATTGAACCGGTTCGGCTTGAAATTTTATTTCCGAAAGATCTGACACAAGAATCTGCGATTCAACCCTACGCCTATAAGGGCACCGTAGACTATGTAGACATTGAACTCGCCATCGGTTTCTACAGAGAACTTGCCTCAGAGTCTGAACTTGAAGATGAGCAAAAGATACCGCGCAAGACAGATAACGCGGGATGGACGGTCATCTGCAATGACCGTGTGGTTTTGCATCATGACAAGATGCCAATGACGGGATGGGGCGTGAGAAACGTGCCCAAATATCACACTCAATTTATCGCCATTGCTGGTGTTGTCCAGTTCTCAAGTAACGATTCGCTCAAACTGCCCATCAATACGACGAAGCGTGGACTCGATACGTCATCTGCTATCTACTGGCACACACTCAACTATATGATGGAGGGGCTAAAGAAATTCACCGACTTTACAAATCATTGGAAAGGACGAGAATCGGAGACAGCAAGCTATTTTAGTGATATGTCTCCCAAAGATGCGACAGAAGTCCCCGAAGCGATTCCACAGAATATGTGGAAAGAAGTGCGGGGATCGGGGGCAGATAACGAAAGGCGGTTCACCCCAAATCTCCCAAGACCGCCTAAAGACAAACTCAAACACCGTATTTCTTTTCTAAGACTCAAGGAAGAAATCGAGATCGTTGGTGAAGATCTTTTTGGTAACCCAGAGGCTCCTCCAGCAGAGATTGGGAATCGGTGTTTTGAAGATGCTCTCAAAAAAGCGAAGGGGAAAGCATGAGAGGTGGAAATGTCTCCTACAATTTGCGACCCAATAAATTCGTTGAAAGACAACTGTTTGTTGAACTACTGGGCAAGGTCTGTGATCAACCACCCGACCAGTATGTTTATGTTTCACTCGGTGGACCCCAACTCGAAGATCAAAGGCTTGTACATCAACGTCTAGGGTTCACGAAACTCGTTTCGCTTGAAGCAAATCTGGTCGTATATCAAAGACAATTATTCAATCTACGTCCGTCGTACATAGATTGCAGGAATGACTCCACGGAAGATTTCGTGCGTGATTTTGACGTCTTTACGAATTTATACAGTGAGGAAGAATTCATCATCTGGTTTGATTATGCAGAAGCTAATGCGAGACGGGAACAGCTTATTGAATATGAGACACTACTGAGTCAACTCAAAGATCAGGACATCCTCAAAATCACAATGAACGCGAATCCCAACACCCTTGGCGAGATACGAAGTGGGGAAAAACAAGAGGATGCCCAGAAGAGACGTCTCGACGCTTTGCAGGGGCAGCTTGATGTCTATCTCCCCGATGCAATTGAACACACAGAGATGACGAGTCGTGGTTTTGTGCCGATTCTGTGCAATGCAATTGAGAAGGCTTCCCTGAATGCCGTTCAAGATGACCCCCGTTCGCAGCCGATTCCCGTAGCCATCTTCGCATACCAAGACGGCTACCATCAGATGCTAACCGTCACGGTACGCCTCACTCGAAAAAACGAGGTCGATTCGTTCCGTCAAGACCTTCAGGCACAGGGATGGCAGTATCTACCAGCCGATTGGGAGGATGCGACCCAAATTAACGTGCCGAATCTGACGGCGAAAGAGCGGCTGTATATCGAAGGGTTGCTTTTTTCAAAAGACCACGAGACGCTTCACGAGGAACTGCCTTTCCGCTTCCACCAAGACAACGAGTTGTCACTTAAAATACTGGAAGCATATGCAGAACACTATCGGAGATACCCCAGCTATTTTCAGGTCATGCTATGATAGAAAAGCGAAGGAGTGAAGATTGAAAGGCGCACGCCCTTTGACACCACTCGAAAATAGCGGGAACGATTTGCTGGTGACTCAAAAGGCGTTGCGCCATACCAGTATCGAGACGATGTGACATCGGCTATGCCGGACTTCCATTTTATGGAAGTATACCTTGAGAAGTTGTTGTCTTTATCATTATCATCGGCCATCGTCGAGAAGTTTACCAAAAAGTAATTCAGAGAATAAAGAACATGAAGTGACTCTGGCAAAAAATATCCCACACGAATAAACAACAAGGAAAACCAATGAATGAAATCTACGGCATTGTGCCGCCGATGACCACACCTTTTGATCCAGCTGATCAGTTGGATGAAGATGCCTTTCGTGCGGATGTGCGCTATTTGGTTGAGACGGCGAAGGTTCACGGTCTGGCGGTCTGCGGCAGTACGGGCGAGGGGCACACGTTAACCACCGAGGAGACGAGGCAACTCACCGCATGGGCAATTGAGGAAGCGGCGGGACAAGTCCCTGTCATCACAGGGATTATCACCGATAGCACGAAGTCGGGGATTGAGCGTGGCAAAGCTGTCGCAGACCTCGGTGTCGCAGCGTTACAGGTGACGCCCGTTCACTACCTTTTCCGTCCCGACGACGATGCGATGCTTCGTCACTTCGCAGCACTCGTCGAAGGCACAGGCTTACCGTTGATGATTTATAATGTGATTCCATGGACGTATCTTTCGCCGGAATTGCTCACCCGAATCATTACCGAAGTTGACGGAGTGATTGGCGTCAAACAAAGCGCAGGTGATATGAAACTGCTTGCAGACCTGCTCTTGATGCTCGGAGACGGCGGCCGCATCATGTCTGCTGTGGATGCCTTGCTCTACCCATCGTTTGCACTTGGCGCGCACGGCGCAATTGCAGCAATTCTTACGGCGGTACCGACACTCTGTGTCCAACTCTGGGACGCGGTCGAAGCAGGCGATCAGCAGACAGCGCGGGCGTTGCACGAAAAACTACTCCCCATCTGGAACGCAATCTCCGATGACAATCTTCCCGCGAATGTGAAATACGCGATGCAATTGCAAGGGCGTCCGGCAGGTGCCCCCCGTGCTCCGATGCCAGCAACTTCGTCGAAGCAACAGCCTGCGATTCGTCAGGCGTTGGATAATGCCGATCTACTCTGACCCACCTATATGAGTTGTTGGGTAAGATTTACTTGACAGCGACTAGAAATTCAAGGAGAATTTTATGGCAGCACTCAATGATTTACGAAATGGTTTGGTGATTAGACTTAATGATGTGATTTATACCATCGTGGATTGCCAACACGTTAAACCCGGCAAAGGTGGGGCTTTTGCCCGTACCAAGATCAAGCGAGTAACCGGGGGAGCCGTAATCGATCGGACCTTTCGCGCAAATGAAACGGTTGAAACTGTCCGTCTTGAAGAGCGTGAAATGCAATATATGTACAACGATGGAAGTTTGCTATATTTTATGGATAACGAGACTTTCGATCAGCATTCATTGCCTGACAGTCTACTGGGAGATGGAATCAAATTTCTCAAAGAAGGGGAAAACGTCAAGGTCAAAGTTGACGGAGACGTTCCGATGACTGTTGAATTACCGACTTTTGTTGTGCTAAAGGTCGTTGAGACCGATCCCGGATTGCGTGGTGACACTGCTAGCGGTGGTTCTAAGCCCGCGCAACTCGAAACTGGTGGAGTGGTTCAAGTTCCCCTGTTCATTAAGAAGGGTCAAATGATAAAGGTAGATACCCGTAAAGGAACGTATGCAGAGAGGGCTTGACTTATGCCTGAAGATAAATCACCATCCACTTTGGATTTGCTCAAGCAAGTTTGTGACATTATGGAGAACCACGACCTAGCGGAAGTTTACCTGCGTGAAGGCGAGGTGACTCTTAGAGTCCGGCGATCCGGCACATCGATGCCTGGTCCTCTCGTCATACAACCCCCTTCGTATATGCATTCACAAACGGAACCTACGGAGTCTAACTCTGCACCATCGGTTCAATTGCCGCATGAAGTAGAAGAGGTCATAAAATCACCGATGCTTGGCAGATTTTATCGGGCTCCTAATCCAGATCAACCTCCCTATGTTGAGGAGGGAGATACTGTAGCAGAAGAAACGGTACTGTGCCAAATCGAAGCGATGAAGATTTTCAATGATATACCGGCGCCTTTCTCTTGTGAAATCCTTGAGATCCTTGTTGAAGACGATAGCGTTGTTGAGTACGATCAACCCTTGTTCCGAGTCAGACGAACATAAAAAACATGTTCAATGAGAGCTTATGTTTAATAAGATTTTGATTGCGAATCGTGGCGAAATTGCTGTTCGGATTATTCGGACCTGTCGAGACATGGGTATCAAAACCGTTGCAGTGTATTCGACCGCCGATCAAGACGCTTTGCATGTCAAGTATGCTGACGAAAAATATTGCATTGGCCCGCCCTCTCCAACTGAGAGCTACCTCAAGCATCTCAGTCTTATTACGGCTGCCGAACTCACCAATGCGGATGCAATTCATCCCGGCGTCGGTTTTCTGGCGGAGGATGCGCTTTTTGCCGAGATTTGTAAAGAGCACAAAATCACGTTCATCGGTCCTTCAATAGATAACCTGACTGAAATGGGGGATAAGGCAGAGGCACGCGAAACGATGGCAAAAGCGGGGCTAGAATTGGTTCCCGGTAGCCGACGTCAGAAGGGTGGTATCTTAAAGAAAAACCCTAAAAAGGGAGTGATTGAAAGTGAAGAGGAAGCTTTAGAACTTGCTGAGAAAATAGGTTATCCGGTGGGGATTAAAGCCGTATCTGGCGGTGGCGGACGTGGCATACGAATCGCGTATAATGACATGGCCCTGCGCAACCTTTTCTACACGGTAAAATCGGAAGCTGAAGCGGCGTTTGGCAATGCCGAGGTATACATAGAGAAGTGGATTGAGAACGCACGACACATTGAGATGCAGGTGCTTGCCGACAATCACGGTAATGTCATCCACCTTGGCGAGCGAGAATGTTCAATCCAACGAAAACAGCAGAAGTTAGTAGAGGAAGCCCCATCCCCGTCGTTGTCTCCTAAAATTCGTAGTGAAATCAGCAGGGCCGCCATTAGAGCTGTGAGATCAATCGGGTTTTCAAATGCCGGGACAATTGAGTTTATCGTTGATCCGGAGGATAGTTTTTATTTCCTTGAGATGAATACACGGATACAGGTAGAACATACGGTGACGGAGATGATTACCGGAATCGATCTCATTAAGGAGCAGATTCGTTTAGCAATGGGAGAGGAACTCGGATACGATCAATCAGACGTGGACGCAATGATGAATGGTCATGCCATCGAGTGCCGGATCAATGCTGAAGACCCTGACAATAACTTTACGCCTTCTCCCGGTAAAATCGACGGGTATCTTCCTCCTGGAGGAATCGGTATACGGGTGGATAGCCACCTCTATGATGGTTACGTTGTGCCTCCTTTTTACGATTCACTGGTTGCAAAACTGATCGCTCATGGCCGGGACAGAACGGAAGCAATTGCCAGAATGAAGCGCGCGTTGGATGAGTTTACAATTGGCGGAATTAAGACAACTATCCCTTTATGCAAGCGGATTATGAATGACGAACGTTTCTTGAACGGCCTCGTCTATACCAACTTTTTAGAGGGATGAGATCAAAACGTGGAACGTGCAATGAAGGCGTATTCCTAATTCACCCCAAACTTCCAAAGTCAGTCTGAAATTAAGCTTATGTGCTTATCTATTGATGTTGTTTTTACGCCAGACCTTCTACCTTTTTCCAACCTCGCAGGTAAAACTGTTGTTGTCACCGACATCCTTCGTGCCACAACGACCATCACAGTTGCCATCGCAAACGGCGCACAGCACATCACACCGGTTCTTACACCTGATGATGCATTTTGTCTCGCCGCGAGCCAATCTGATACGCTGATCGGCGGTGAGCGTCACGGCGTAAAGGTTGATGGCTTCCAGCTCGGGAATTCGCCGCGTGAATATACCCGAGATATAGTTTCAGGCAGACAAATTGTTTTGACGACAACCAACGGCACTCGTACCTTGCAGGCGTGCGGAACTGCCAAGCAAGTGCTTGTCGGGTCATTTCTCAACCTTCAAGCGGTCGTCAATCTGTTGGCGAAAGACACAGAGGATGTAGTCTTTGCGTGCGCCGGGCGTGAAGGAGGCTTCTGCATGGAAGATACAGTCTTCGCCGGAGCGTGCGTGGATGCCCTGAGCACAGGGGGTATGACTGCCAACCTGACTGATGCCGCGGAGGCGGCGCGGCTTCTTTACCGTGAGCATAGCAATAATTTAACCGGCATGTTGCAAAATTGCTATCACGGTCGATACCTTGCCAGCATAGGGTTAGCAGCCGATGTTGAATTTTGCGCGCAATTAAATCTGGTTGATATAGTACCTCGCCAAATTAAAGGACAGGTTAAACTGAGCAATTAGGAAGTTGATGCGGAAATAGATTGAAAGGTTGTTGAATTGAGTGATTGAGGGATGGTGTGTCGTCGCACAAAAAATAAACCATTCCTTTTTTTATTGACTTTTTGCTTAACTATGGTAAAATGGGACACAATATGATTCTACCGTGTCCTAAAGAGAAACCGAATGCCAATTTCTCGGGCGATTTGAATCGTCCACAGCAATTTGAAATAAGGAGTCTAAGATGCAGAGACAATCGATTTGCCACCTAATCATCGCCCTATTTGCAATCGGGTTGATTGCCTGCGGCGATTCCGACGATGATAAAGACATTCAACAGGATGTCCCCGCGAAATCCACAACCCAAACCCCGATAGATAGCGAGGATATTGCTGTCCGCGAAGAGGTCGATTTTAACGTTGAAGAGGGGGCGATTCGCGATTTGTTCACCTCCCATGCCGCTGCCGTCACTGAACGTAAGGTTAATAAAATCATGGATCACTGGTTGAAGCTTGAAACGCGAGATGTGTTCATGGCATGGAATTTCTGGAACGCTTTTACCCGGATCGAAACGTGGAAAGGGGTAAAAGGGTCCTTTGCTGGGACATTTGAGAAATTCAATAATGCAATGAATGTTACCATCACGGAGGTCGGAATCGATAAGCGGGGAAAGGAAGCGACACTTCAGGCGGATTACCAATGGTTACAGAACGGTAAGCTTATCGCCGCGTTCAAGAAGGATAATAAAGAACAGTGGAAAATCCAAGCAATTGATTTTTCAAACAAGGATCTGATTAAGTGGATTAAAACCCCAGAACCTCAATAATAACAGTGTTCAGCACACATAAAAGCTGAAATAGGAGGAAACGATGAAACGCCAATCCATCTTTTACCTAATCGTCACTTTATTTGCAATTGGGTTGATTTCCTGCGGTGGCTCGGATGATAATGAAGAAGCTGAATCAAATCTGACCACGAAACCAACAGGCCAAACATCACCTTCCGACGACGAAGGGCCTGCTGTAAAAACGATAGAAGTTGACTTCCTAGCTGCGGAAGCAGAAATTAAAAGGGTGTTTACAGAACATGCTGACGCCGTTGGCGAGGGCCAAAAAGCACTCGACAAAATCATGAGTTATTGGTTGGAAAGCAATAACGAAGATGTATTTACCTCTTGGACATTTTGGGCGGGAGCTTTTGAGAAAAACGTCGGCTGGGACGATATCAAAAATGGCTGGGTCGGAATTTTTCGTCTTCGCAGTGGTAAGATGACCGTTGACATCTCAAGCCTCTCAATCGATTCAAAAGGCAAAATCGCAACGTTACGTGCGACATATAAATGGGCCGTCAGCGGCGATTTGATTGCGGCGATGCAAAAGGATGAAGGCGAATGGAAAATTCGCGCTATCGATTACACGAATGCAAGATTTGGAAAACAGATTAAAGAACTTACCAAGCCCGGCTATAAAAATCCAGCGTAAACCCATCTCATTTCGGAAGTTGGGTGTAGTGCATTGTAAAATTATGCACCTTGCGAACTTTTGCAAGTTCGGCTACGTGGCAAGACATATTTAACAATGTGTCGCATCGGCTATCCAACTTCCGACAACCTAATCGTTATGAATCGCCCTGTTCAAATTTCAATTTTACTCATTTGTATATTGTTGATTGCCAGTTGTACCGAGAGTGAAAACACGAAAGTAGACCTTTTGCCGCGGACAACGCCTGGTTCAATTAACGGTAATATTTCGCCCATCAACGTCTATGATGCAGAGGTAACGGTCTTACAAGCTGGAGAGGTTATCGCCGTTGTAGGCGTTGATGATGGCATCTTTCGGATCGATAATCTCCTACCCGGTGCATACGATCTCCGTGTCTCGGCGCTCGGGTATGTGACAAATGATGCCATCAGAAGTGTACAAGTTGTGGCAGGTGAAACGGTTGAGGTTGGACGTGCCGTCATCTATCCTCAAGATGCAAGCGGGTATACCCCAACCCAACTCACGGGAATGGTACTTGATGCCGACAAAGGTGTACCGATTGCCGACGCATCAATCGAGATTGAATGTACTGAAGGGCTTTGTAGCACGATTGAAAGCACCTCCAATCCCGATGGGAGGTTTGAAGTTGCCATTTGGGCAAATCTGGCTTCAATCGTCATCGTCGAAAAAGAAGGGTATCGGACAGCTCGGGTTGAGGTCGTTGGCATTCCGACCGCAACTGCTAAATCAATCGAAGTCAAGTTACAGAAAATCAATAAGTGATTTAGATTAGTTAAGATTCCAAATTTCCTTGCTTCTTTATGAATGGTGTCAAGAGATCAATTGGAATTGGGAAGATTAGAGTTGAGTTCTTCTCAGCGGAAACTTCAACGAGTGCCTGGAGGAATCGAAGTTGAATGGCAACTGGCGTTTTACTAAGAACCATTGCTGCCTCCGTCAGAGCCTTGGAAGATTCTAATTCACCCTCCGCATGCGTTCTTTTGGCTCGCCTTTCTCTTTCCGCTTCTGCCTGCTTTGCCATCGCTCGCTGCATTGCCTCAGGTAGGTCTACATGTTTAATCTCCATGGCAAGTACTTGAACACCCCACGGTTCACAGTGCTGCTTGATAATGTTCCCAAGGTCCTGATTCAGCTTATCCCGCTCTGACAAGAGATCATCAAGGTCCGCCCTGCCAAGCACACTTCTAAGCGTGGTCTGGGCGAGCTGTCCGATTGCGAATCCAAAATCCTCTACCTCGATTACGGCTTTATCAGGGCCATCAACTCGAAAGGACAAAACAGCGTTAACGCTCACAGAGACGTTGTCCTTCGTAATCACGTCTTGAGGGGTCACATCCTGGACTATTACACGTAGGCTCATTCGTTCAATCCGCTCAATCCAGAATGGGATGAGAAAAACAAGCCCAGGCCCTCTCACCCCGCAAAACCGTCCAAGCCGAAAAACAACGGCCCTCTCATACTCTTTCATAATACGCACAAAGGTCATCAACGCAATCATCAGAAGCCCCATCCCGACAACCTCGATAACTCCTATATTTGGCATTCACTTCTCCTTACATGTATTTTTGAGACTTATCACAGACTTTGGGCAAGAGCTGGTATTGAGTAAACTTCCTAAATCATCTCCTACTCCAAGGATTGAGGAACGCTCGTAATAAAGCAGATTTATCTTAGCACACTTACAATTTCCAAGTCAATCTCGAAATTGGCTTCTATGCGCTATTCCCCACCATTTCTCGAACCTTCTCGAAAAAGGCTTGTTTGCGCGGCGTGTTTATTCCCCACTGGACAGGAACGCTTTGATAGCCATCACGGTAGTTATTTTCCCCCGGATCGAAATATCCCCACGAGGCATACTCGCTAATCGCCGCGACGAAATTGTTGAACGGCTTATCAAAATCAAAGTGATCATCTTCGTTGAACAGAATCGGCATCGGTCGATAACCCGGCACATTCCGCGCACTCCGAATCATCTCTGCAATACGGTTCGGATCGCTCACGCCGTTGCCATGCATCAATAGAAAGTCGGAGGCTCTCACAACGTTTTCGCGTGAAACGGTTCCACCCCCGTAGCTTGTCCCAACAAGCAATCGTTGCCCATCACGGCTTGTCTCTTTCACCCGTTCGATGAGTTCGTGGACACGCTCTG
>JADFGN010000174.1 GCA_022567695.1 Candidatus Poribacteria bacterium
GCAGGACCGTGGAAATGAGCACCAGTAATCGGACCTGTCAAGCCAGTAAACGTGATATCATACCAGAGTGCTGTACCACCATCAATAATCTTGAAGGCACCTGTCCCTGCGCCAGCAACATCTATCGGTGGGACTTCCGCCTCGCCATCAAGATCTGCAATACCATTGTCACCAAGGTGAACTTGCCCACGAATCTCACCAGGCGGGTTGGCTTCGGTATGGATGTTAAGGTAAAGGAGACCATCCTCAAGAAAGCCTAACTGCTCATCGGTTAAGCCTTCCCAAACCCCGTCGGCATGGTTGCCATCAAAGGTTTCGGTGATGCCAAAAATAACACCGGCGTTTTCACCTTCGGGAGCGGGACCATGGAAGTGTGCACCGGTAATTGGACCACTCAAGCCTGTGACCGTAACGCTAAAGTACAAATTGTCATCGGCATCAAGCATAACGGTAGCGGTACCAGCGGGATTGGTAGCAACAGTGGGGGCAGGAATTTCTTGATCAACATTTAACGCCGCATAGCCATACGCAACGATTTCAGGTTCCAGTTCAACAGGAGGACCTATTGGTTCAACATCTAGGATATTCCGAATCGGCATTGTGGGGCCTTCGACGCCTTCAAGCGTCCCGTGGCACTCCAAAACGAGTCGACCATCGGGAACGCCGAGGTCACCAGCCTCAAAGATGAGCAGCACATTGAAACCCAGGGGATTGAGATCCATTCCAGCGTCGTGAATCAACGTCCCTCTTCCGTTTTCATCGGTGTTAAACGTCCCGATGCTCTGAATATTCTTGACCACTGCCGCCACGGCGTCCTCATAAGAAATATTAAAATCGGGGCGAATGTCTTTGAATGGGTCGCCATCGACAAAAATAGCTTCTTTAAAGGTAGGGATGTCCACATCCACAAGGAACACTTCATATTCGGCTGCTGGAAGGTCTTTGACTTCGACGCGAACCTGACCTTGACTAAAATCATAGATGGTGTATCCCTTTGCCCCTGTCATGAACTCTTGGAAGTAGAGTTGAACCAGGGTGCCTTCTGCGAGTTCTGTTACTCCACGAATGTCACTGGCAACAGGTGGCGGCGGTCCTATCTCTTCAATCGACACGATAGGGCAGTTAACGTTCGGACCACTTGCCACTACGGTGGCTGCCTGTGCACTCTCTAAATCACTGACAGCGTCGAAGTCTGCGTTGTCGTACATGACAACAGCCCATAACGGCGAGTAGGTATCGTCGGACGGGAGGACAGAAACCACGTTGTGCGTCTGCACAGTTCCCGGCTCCGTAACGAAACCAGATGGCGGACCGCCTTCCGGCTGCCCGGGATTGATGTTGAAGCTGACAAAAATCGGAGCCACGGAAACACTGCCACCGCTCGCGGTGAGTGCCTTCTCTTCGAAGACGAAGTACGTGATGACTTCGCCACGGTACCAACCCAAGTGGAGGCTGGTATCTCCTCCGCCACCCAACCGCAGTGCAGCAGTAGAACCGGCTGGCACAACCGGACAGTTAACGATGTCAGCGGTCGTCTCGATAGCGAAGCCAGCTGCCTCGATTCCAGCCAAGCTAGTCACGGTGTTGGCGACGTAATCAGTTGGTACAGTCACCTTCGTGACGTTCCAAAAGTCACTGTAACCCGGGTCGCCGGGAATCGCATCAGCGATGAAGCGCTGTCCCTCAACTGGCTGGTCTGCTCCTTCGTGGAATAGGACAAAGAGGGGACACGGCGTGGTGCTCTGCACGTCGAAATCGTAGTACTGCACGACCTGCCCGGCTGGACCCAATCCCTGGGTGATGAACGGCGGTTGGTCGAAGTCGATGGGGGCGTTGGGCTCAGGGAGTCCCTCTATGACGCCGCGGACAAAGATGGTGCCGGCGTCGGCGCTAAATCGGTCAATGAAAGCCACTACCGGTTCAGGTGGCGGCGGCTCCCCTGCGGCATTCACAACGGCATCTTGTGTGGTTAAGTCTAACGAAGTTGCGGCTGAGTCAGAAAGGGCAACACCGATAAGTCCAATCGCAGCCTCTTTGACTTCAATGACAGTAAACGTTGCTTTGGTAAGTGTACCGTCTCCGCTCGCTGGAGCCCCTAAAGTGGTCGCAGCGAGTATCGCTGTGCCATCTCCGAGAATCGGTGGCGTGGCAAACGCACCCGTTAAATAATCCGCATTCTCGAGGCTGACAAGCGAAAGGGCGGTCGCGTCAAATGTCACGGTAATCTGGTAGCCGGCGACATCTGCTCCGCCCGTGATGGTGATGTTGACGACAAATTCCTCGTCAACGGCTGGCGAATCGTTTTCTGGCACTACTGATATGACAGCTTGAGCGTGGCCAATGCTTTGAACCGCAAAAACCATAAATAGTGTTGCTAAAATTACAAAAAGTATATTTCGATTAAAAATCTGATAGTTCATCAGACAACTCCTTCTGTTTAGGTTTCCATTTCGCATATGAAATGGTCATTTCTATTATTTCATAACCCATCTTTCGCTTATTTCAAGCCTTTGAAAACACAGGAATCTCAATCCGTAAAGTCACACGAAGTTACCTTTACGAATGCAAGACCATAATGACTTGTAGCAAATGAGCGAACTGTGGGAATTTATAAAACCTTAATTTATCGCAATGATTTCAGCCGTTTTAACGACTTAAGTCATCACAATAGACATTTACATTCTTGAGAATGTAAACGCCTATCTTGAAAATTAGTTACGTTTCAACGTGACACAGTAATTTACCTCAAATTTCTTTCAGGCAACGGGTGATATTATAAGAGATTTTCCAAATTTAAGCAAGACCTTTTATTCCATACATCGTGTTTATTTTGCCATGATTTTCACAAGAGTTGTATGACAAGTTGAAAAATCCTTTAGCATTGACAAAACAAATCTGTTCTGATATTATCATATCTTTGTAGTATGAGGTGGTTTGTCGCCACGTCAGTCGCAATAATCAACGCTTACCGACGTCAACTACCCCACCATAAAATGGCGAGGTGCGCGAGGTTTGACTCGTCTCCGGGCGTAGCCTGCCCTTGAGCGAAGGGACTCCCCCCTCCGAAGGGTTTCCGCCGCGAAGAATCTATGAATGAACCATTAGAAAGATTTCTATGATGAACGAAAGCAAAGGCTCTAGCGAACCGACTGCGGCAAGATTCAGTACGTTGGAGGGTGTTTTCACACCGTGTACACTGACCATCCTTGGCGTGATTATGTTTCTGCGCTTCGGTCAGGTCGTGGGTCATGCAGGAATAATTCACACAATTGCCATCGTTCAGGATTGCTTAATTTCACCAGTGGATTCCATCACTGCAAAGCGTTCTTCGGCACTTAGGATTGGCTACGAAATAACTCCTACATTTCGGGCGAAGCATGCCTCGTCCCTACGTTGTGGGTGGAACAGTTGTGTCCAATTTATTAAATCGCTATTCCTTATCTCTCATGCTTATGTGTTCTGTTTACTACTTTCGATACAAAAAACTTAGCAATCACCGAGGAGTTATCGGCGTCATTTCGGAGACCGAGCTCGTGAATCTACTCGGTTCTCGCGTGATGCAGATCGCAACGCCGGAGATCTACCCGCCGGGCAGCATCGTATGGCATGCCGGGGATTTAACGCCTAACGAGATTCAGACTTGTCAGCGATTGCCTTTTGTTTCCGAGATTTTTCACTTAGAATGGGCGGAGAAGCAGGATGGGTCAGAAAATCGCTTCAAAGCTGTGGCAAAGGAACTCAGGCAGGACTACGATGCCTTTCTCGCATTTCTCGAATCGGCAGACCATCAACTCGTTACCATATTGGATAGAAGTTGGGTGGAGGTTATCGTTCCGCAGGCGTTTGATTACCAATCTCCGGCGAGGCAGTCGCCCTATCTCATTCGGGCAATGCTTAACTTAGGCGAAAGCGGCTCCTCTATTACGCAGGTCTTGGACCCGATGGGTGGGTATGGACAGACCCTTTTCGAGTGTGTGTTGAGAGGGATTGATGGGGCAACGCTAGAAATTTCACCGAAAGCTTCACATCGTAGCGCAGACAATATCCGCAAACTTCTCGGTCGGCTTCAGATTCCTTTTGAAGAACATTGCGAAGAAAACCGTTATCTTTTTTGGACCGAGACATCACCTAGACGCTGCTATCAGATCGTTAACGGCGATACCCGACGCGCTGACCAATATTTCCAAGGGCAACAGTTCGATAGCTTAATCACAGACTTTCCTTACGGGGTTCAAGCGGGCGCACGGACTGAAAAGATGCAACCCACGCAGTTCGATCAACTTCTTGATTCCGCCTTGCCGAATTGGAAAAACTTGCTCAAACCCGGCGGGAGGGTTGTGATTGCTTATAATTTATACACACTTGCACGCGAAACGGTTTTGAAGCTCATCGAAAAGCACCGTTTTCGCCAGCAATTTGCTCAGGTCGATTTGAGCGAACGTATCTCGGATAAAATTCATCGGGATATTGTTGTGTTTGAAAAAGCGGAGTAAGTTCGGTTGACTCGTTGGGATCTTGTTTTTTTGAACCTTTGGAATAGGTCTCTTGCTGATTTTTCGAACAATTCTTCCATTGACGACAAATCGGTTTTCTGCTACACTTTTATCTTAAACGCTGAGTTGCAAAGAGGCACAGGGCATAGATATTAAACTGCACAAAATTAGAAGTCGCAGAACTTCTCATGAGGAAAAGGACAATATGAGTAATCAAGTTGTTTATACATCAAAAGTAAGGATAGAACGGGTTAAGGGACCTTTGCGTCGTGCGTATCTACCTCAAGAGGATGAGCCTGTACTGTTTGGTGTTCATTCGGAAATCGCAGAGCACTATGGAGTACAACCACAGGCATACGAACCTCATGCCACAACTTTGGATTATGTGGTCGCCTCCACAGCAGGTTGACTGACCGGCACCTTTGGTGGCGCGCTGGAAGCGCGAAACATCCCGGCGGGTGAAGGTCAGTTGTATTCAGAGGCGCGAGGTGAAGTGGAAACAGAGGGAAACGTGCTTGTCATTCGACGGATTCATGTGACCTATCATCTCAAAGTAGATGCTAAACATCGAGAAACAGCTTCTCGAGTACACGGATTTCATGCAGACCATTGCCCGGTCGCCCGTACCATTGGCGGGTGTGTGGATATCACAACCGAACTTATCACCGAAAATCCATAAGTAAAAGAGGCAAGCGTTCAACTTTGATTTGAGTAAGTTAGATAAAGGTATCGTTTTGTTGTTTGATCAACTTTGCATTGTCCGCTTGTTCGATGCCCAACGACCCACAGAATTTGATTCCCACTCACGAGAATTGGAGTGCGCCCTCGCTCATGTCCAGGGACCTTGGCATCGATTAAAAAATCCTTTATCTTTTTGCTACCCACCATTCCAAAGGGCTGAAACCGATCCCCTTTTCGCCGATTCCGAATTTTGAGGGGAAATCGAAGGCAATCGAAATCGACGATGGCTTGAAATTTACCGTCGGGAATTTGGACAATGTTTTCTGTTGCACAACTTTTCTCGATGATGGAAGCAACGATTTCCGCATTTAATAGAGGTAAACTCGTGGTGCCCGGCACCGCAATTTCATACTCAAAGTCACCGATATCCGCTACGGCTACCCGAAAGATAAGATGATTGTATGCCCGCCGAAATTCCAAGCCGTCCGGTAATGCCAGCGAGCCGTTGGGCGATTCACTCTCAATCAATCTCAACATGGATTCAAGGTGGTGGAAAGAGAGCCCCGCAGGTCCTCCTGACATTTCAGCGATAGCAAAACGTAAAATACGTCTGCGCAAAGCAAGATGGTACTGACCAAATGTGGTGCGCTCGAGTACAACGGCATCAGGTAAATTGATGTTCACCCGACACGTTTCAAAAGCCTCGCTCGTAACATTTTCCAGATAATCTGAATCGGCACGTAATAGTTCGGCGGTCTGTACCAGTGTATTTTGGAGATTGGGGTTATAGTCACATTCGAGAAGCGGAAGCAATTCTAAGCGAATGCGATTGCGAAGGTAAGCCCGATCGAAATTTGTCGAATCTTGCCGAGGGTGCAACCCAAGTTGCACTACAAATTCTTCGATTTCCTCCCGTGAAACGTCAAGCAGAGGACGTATAAACTTCCCGTCTCGAACCGGAAGCATCCCCTTTAACCCTGTGATTGCAGCTCCCCGTAGCAAGTTCATCAAAATGGTTTCCGCCTGATCTTTACGGTGATGTCCCAACGCAATCTTTGTCGCACCGATTCGTTTAGAAACAGCTTCATAGAACCGATATCGGGCTTTGCGAGCAGCGGTTTCCACTGAGAGTTTCTGTTGCTGCTTTAGGTGAAGCACATCAACCCTATCGATTGAAATCGGTAAATTCAGGTGATTGGCATGCTGTCTAACGAATTCAGCATCCTCAACAGAATCTGGACGCAAACCGTGATCCAAATGAGCAATGTGGAGGTGGCAATCGAGTTGTGAGCGCAATTCGTGCAAAGCGTAGAGGAGGGCAAGTGAATCCGCTCCACCAGAGACACCGATAAGCACTATCTCTCCGGACTCGATCATGTGATGTTGTAAGATGAAGCGGTGGATGCGGTGAAGAAAGCGAACAGACATGGTAAGCACAGGGATTTTTGGCAAAAAAAAACCGCAAAATGCGGCGGGCGGAGGGAATAATAAACAATGCCGGTGCGGAGAGTTGAACTCCGGACAACACGATTATGAGTCGTGTGCTCTACCACTGAGCTACACCGGCACAAGAGAAAAAAAGGGAAATGTGTTTTTAAGGCACATTTCCCATAGTTTCGATAAATTGCAGGGGAGGGATTTGAACCCACGTCCTCCGGGTTATGAGCCCGACGAGCTACCAGACTGCTCTACCCTGCGTCAAGTTTTTTCTGAATGGGCGAGGAGGGACTCGAACCCTCACGCTCGTTAACGAACTCTGGATTTTAAGTCCAGTGTGTCTACCGATTCCACCACTCGCCCGCTAGCATGGGATTCGCTGGCTCCTATATCCTTTCAGCGGGCTATATTGTAATCGATGAGGGTTTAGCTTGTCAAGTCTTTTTTAATTCTCAGTTATTTTTTTTGTGTAACCTGTTCTCACATTTCTCCACTCACGGATTTGAGAGGTGCTGCGCAATGGCAGCATATTGTCCGAAGTTGTTTTTTGGGGAGAACGGGCGATCTTATAGACGATTTCGCCGGGTTTAACATAGCCGAGTTTTTCTCGTACAAGTTGCTCTTTGGTAAACTCGTCGGTTTTCAGTTTTTCAACTCTCACTTTTAGGCGATCGCGTTCCAGTTCAAGTTCCCTTAATTCTTCAAGGTATTGCTGTTTCATCCCGCGAGCTTCCTGCCAACCGTGAAACCCTTTGACAAAATGAGATAAACCCACTAATAACATCAGGGATGCAAGAATAAATAACGAAGATTGGACAAATCGCATAGTGTTACCTTTCATTGATGACTGGTATGAATTTTTTGGAAGTTAAAGCACCCTCGAACTCTCAGTAAAAACTTGCTAATCGATTTCTGCCAGGGTGTTAGTAAATTAACCTGCTTTTTGAATGTTATAGAAAACCTGCTTTCCTTTGAAGATAGCTTGGCTACCAAGTGTTTCCTCAATTCGCAACAGTTGGTTGTATTTGCAAATCCGATCTGTTCGACAAAGAGATCCGGTTTTAATCTGTCCAGCGTTGACACCAACAACAATATCCGCGATTGTTGTATCCTCCGTCTCCCCGGATCGGTGTGAGACGATGGCGGTATAATTAAACCGTTTGGCGAGCTCGATGGCATCCAGTGTTTCAGTCAATGTGCCGATCTGGTTAACTTTGATCAAGATCGAATTGCCAATTCCTTGATCGATTCCACGCTGTAAGCGAACCGTATTTGTCACGAAGAGATCGTCACCAACAAGTTGTACTTTATCACCGACAGCTTGGGTCAACATCTTCCACCCTTCCCAGTCGTCCTCTGCCATGCCGTCCTCAATAGAGATAATCGGATATTTCTCGCATAGTCCAGCGTAAAATTCAACCATCTCTTCGGCCGATTTATCTGGCTTTGCCTCTGCTTCCAGTCGATACACACCATCTTTATAAAACTCGCTGGATGCTGGGTCTAACGCTAGCAACACATCTTCGCCGGGGGTATATTTTGCGCGTTCAATTCCTTCGATGATGACTTGCAAGGCTTCCTCGTTCGATTGCAGGTCCGGGGCGAATCCGCCTTCATCGCCGACAGCCGTGTTATAATTTCGAGCTTTTAAAACGGCTTTCAAACTGTGAAAAATCTCCGTCCCCATGCGTAACGCCTCTGCAAAGGTTTCAGCACCCGCCGGCATAATCATAAACTCTTGGAGGTCTACATTATTGTCCGCGTGCGAACCGCCATTTAAGATGTTCATCATTGGAAGCGGAAGTTCCTTTGCATTCGTCCCGCCAATGTACTGATACAGTGGCATTTTGAGTTCAACGGCGGCGGCTTTGGCAACGGCAAGCGAAACCCCTAAAATTGCATTCGCTCCGATATTGCCCTTATTTGCTGTGCCGTCCAGATTAATCATCTCCTGATCGATTGCGGTCTGCTCAAGCCCATCGTATCCAATCAATGTTTTCGCGATAACGGAATTGACATTTTCTACCGCTTTCCTCACACCCTTTCCGAGATAGCGTGTTGCGTCTCCATCTCGAAGCTCAACGGCTTCATGTTCTCCCGTTGAGGCACCAGAAGGTACTGCAGCGCGTCCTAAAGCACCTGAATCCAATTGAACGTCTACTTCGACAGTTGGGTTTCCCCGTGAATCCAGTATTTCCCGTGCATGAATGTTAACAATTTTCGCCATTCAAACCTCCTTGTGCAATGCAATATGTGATGCGTGATATATGATAGAATCGTACAGCGTTGAGAAGATACTCTTCCTCCTTCCATTTTCCCTGACTTCCTTCAATTTTCTCACTTCTTCAATTGGCTCTCATACCGACGTGACAACTCCTCTAACCCAATCTCATTTTTGTTGGCAACCGCTTCGATTTTCCCATTCAGCAGGAAGAGATAGCGTGACCCTACGAGATAACCTAATTCTGTATCGTGCGTCGTCACGAGGATGCCCTTTCCACGTCTACGTTCCTGATCGATTAGCTTTAACATGAATTGTTTCGCGGTGACATCAAGCCCCGAAAACGGTTCGTCAAAAAGCAGAAGTTGCGGATCATGAATCAGTGCCTTAGCAATCATGAATCGTTGCGTCATACCGCGAGAGAAGATCTTTATCGGTTCGTGTGCAAATGGGGTCAATCCAACATCGGCAAGTAGATCTTTAATCCGCTCCTCTAATGCATCGACACCATAGAGTCGTCCAAAAAATTTCAGATTCTCGTAGGGACTTAAATCGAGATAGGCAAGCGGTTCATGGACAACTACCCCCAATGATGGACGAACACTCAATGGATCTGCAAGCGCATCGGTACCTCCAATTTGAAGGTGACCGGATGTGGGTTTAATTAACGTTGCCAGAATCTTAATAAGTGTCGTTTTACCCGCCCCGTTTGCGCCGAAAATGGAAACGACTTCACCGAGTTGAACTTTGAGTTCAACACCGCTCAATATCATCCGATGACCAAAGCGTTTTGTAATGCGCGTAGCTTCAAGAAGCATAACAAGGATTCTATGAGTAATTACGCTGGTTTCAGGTTCTAATTTGCGGAAAATCTAAAGTGCCATTGTACAATGGTTGATGTTAAAGCCATTGAGGATTACATGTCATTTGCTTTCTTCACGGCGCAAACGGCATAATTCCGCTTCGAGTTGGCGGACCCGTTCCTCTGCCTCAATGCGAGCTTGGGTTTCTTGAGTCGCACGTGCTTCTGCTTCAACGCGTGCTGCCGTAACACCGATATAATCTTCTATCAAATTCCCCGCTTCATCATAACAAGCGATATTCTCTCCGCGCCAGCCAAGCCACACCTGCACAGATTCCAACCACAACCACCCTTGCTCATTTGGGGGAAACTGATGGTAGCCGTTTGGCGTAAGCCGATAGCCAAGTAAACGCCGTACCGTGTTGCCTTGCTGTTCAAACGTATCGACAATCACATACCACGGTACACCTGCCATCGCATACTCCTTGACCTTATCCTCAAGGTCAATTGAACGGGTACTAGGAGAAGTGATTTCAATAATCAAACTGGGCTTCGTTCCCTCCTCGCTTTCTTTGAAAGTTGCCCACTTTTGCCGCTGACGGACGTTGAATATGACGGCTATGTCGGGGCCATGGGGCGTCAAATCGGGACTATCCCATGCCACCTGCACATCGTAGAGGACGACGGCATGAGGATCTTTGGCGAGGCGGGCGCTCAAAACGTCGTAAAGATAATTACAAAACCGTTCATGTTCTTCGTTGTGCATTCTGTAGTCTCCGACCTGCGGGTGGAGGATGTCATAAAGTGTTAGTGGCACGCGCCGTCGGATGGTCTTTCCATTGGGCAACTGCTGTGACACTTCACGCCAACCGTAGGGGTACGGGTCGTCCTTCTTGAGAATTTCTCCGTTGGTTGGAGTGGTTGCAATTTTCATTGTGATGTCCTTTTCCTTTAGTGTCAGAGACCTATTGAAGGATGGTTGGGCTTAGTCCGGGGATCTCCACATTTCACTTGCTTTGGCGTTGCCACCATCTCTTACTCTTCGACTGAAGTCCCTCAGCAGATTGTAACGATTTGAGTAGCTTGGAAATCTCTTTGCTTTTCTTGTTAATTGCTAATGCTGCCTCACACGCCTGAACGGCACATTTCCGCATTGCCGCGTCCTGCGTTGATTGATAAGCAAGCCCATAGATTTGAGCAGTGGCATTATGATAATCCGCAGAATCGATGCTTTCTGGAAGTTCGCTGTCGATGTGTTCAAGCACTGCAAGTCCAGCCTCCCACGCTTGCGACTTGGCATCGCAGATGAGCTTATGATACAGCAGATCGGATTCAGAATCGTCCAGCCAATACGCTTGCTCGTAGCAACTTGCAGCCTCGTCATACGCTTCATTGTCAACGTGCAATTTTGCTAACTCTGTGTAAAATGTGTACAATCCATTTTCCGTAATTGAGTGAAACTCTGATCGTGTATTTGCAAGCCATCCTTTTTCCTCTAAAAACTCAATTGCAGAATTCTTCTCCTCCTCTGTGATGATTATGTCGGTCAACAAATGCTTGGCGACAGCGGCGTTGGGATAAACTTTTGTTCGACTCTTCAACAACGGATATGCCTGTGTTGCTTTGTCCATCTCAAGGAGTTTAAGCCCGGTTGATATTCGGAAAAGGGAGACAATCTGGTCACTATTCTTGCGAGCCTTTTCTGCGAGGATGCGCTCTTGATTTTGCGCAATATAGCGATTGATTTCCGTCAATATAGCGGTTGTTTCTAAAGCAGTAGGATGCAATTCCTGTGCGACTCTGAGCAATCGTTGGGATGCGAATAATTCCCCCCATTCTTGATAAATTTTGCCAAGGTGAAAGTTGGCAAGGGCAAGGGTAGCCGGGTCAGACCCAACGATTAGAATCGTATCATACGCCTGAATCGCTTGCCCCTGTTGACCCGCCTCTTCTAGGGCCTGGGCGAAATCGAAGAGTTCGTGGAGTTTCGGCTGAACCTTATGCTTATCTAAATAGAGAACCGGGCTGGTAGCTGGCGTTACTCGGTAGATTCCCAATCTTTGGTCTCCTTTGCGAATTCTTCAGCAAGCGCCTCAGAAATTGTCTCTTCAATCACCTGAATGAGATCAACGCGAAACTTCGCCCAATTTTTACCACGCCTGGTAAAACGGTATTCTTCGTCAATTTCGACAAACATAGTATCCTTGGGTTGGGATAGAGATTCAGAATAGTGAACGACTTTCATACCTTCTCCATAAATTGTCGTTTGGTGTTATTAAAAGATTACCTCTACTCATTTTGTTTCCGGGGAGTGTTCTAATGAATCGTCAACCGACCACTCTTGAATCTCCCACTTCAATTCGGTGGCGACACGTCGTAGAACTTTTCCCGGGTTTATAACAACGGGATTTCCCACGCATCGTAGCATCGGCAAATCGGCAGGGCTGTCACCATAGGCATAGCTCGATGTGAGATCAATATTATTTTGTTCGGCAAATGCTTTAATTGCCCGTGCTTTATCTTCCCCGCCAAGAGGCTGGGTTGTGAGTTCACCTGTGAACTTACCGTTTTTTTCACTCAAACTCACTGCGAGAATATCATCAACTTTGAGGTAATCTGCAAGTGGCTGTATGATAAACTCAAGCGATCCAGTCATAAGAACAAGACGGTCGTTTCGTTTTTTGTGCTCACAGATTCGATTTATTGCAGAAGGGAAGATTTTCGGACGAAGGGAAGTGTAGAACGTTTCCTCGGCAAGATGCTTGATCTTCTCGGCAGGCATACCTCGATAATTTCGATAGAAAACCTGATTAAATTTCGTGCGGCTGATTTTGTCCAGAAAGAGGTAGTAAACGACCTTGGGAATGAATCCGATCAGCCAGAATGGGCGTAAAATGGCAGGGAGTAGAAACAAGCGAAACTGAACGTAGTAATGCACGATGGTGGCATTCACGATGGTCCCATCGACATCGAAGAACGCAGCCGTTTTTCCTTTCGAGTGCCCCATTAACTTTCACGCCTCCGTTTTTGTTACCGCTGCTATTCAATCCCCATATCTTCGATGGCATTGGCAGTAAACCCTTTTTTTAATAATACATCTAAGCGGCGGGGGCTGCGAATCGCTTTGACTCTACGAGTCACGGAGACAGGGACTGAGCCGAATTTGGCTGTCATTAGATCCAATAAAATCTCCCGTTTTGCCCTCAATTCACCGCGTTTTTCGCCTTGTTGCATCAACCATTCTGCCCCCCGTT
>JADFGN010000718.1 GCA_022567695.1 Candidatus Poribacteria bacterium
CCAAAACGCCCCATCGGAATCAACTTAAGGTATTGTTCACGATAAGCTTTAGGTATAGAGCTGATCATATCAGTTTCAATGAAGCCGGGAGCGATGGCATTGACAGTAATATTGCTGGTTGCTACCTCTCGTGCTAGAGCACGGGTGAAAGCGATGACGCCAGCTTTTGAGGCACAATAGTTGGTCTGCCCCCGCATTCCTCGTAGGCCTCCGACTGACGCAATGTTGACAATGCGTCCCCCGCGTTTTTTCATCATCGGCTGTATGGCAGCACGGGTTATATTAAACACCTCTTTACTTAAAGGTTAGAATTGCCAAATGCTGACTTTTAGGGAGTTACGATGGCTTATCGTCTCTCGGTTTCTATTTAATTCCAACAAGGCTTATTTCCTGTTGGCAAGACTTTAGCTTACCGTTCGCGCTATTGGGAAGGTAAAAGTGGAATTAATCGTCCCAGTCCCATTGATGACAAGGCTTTTACGCATCTTAAGAACAGCATTTTGGGATGAAAATTGTGATAAGGCGACCAGAATCCTCCAACGAGGTGTATCAAGGGTGAACGATAGAACACGACAAAGCAATAGAAATATGGCCTCTCCCGCCACGCGCTATTCTGGGATGACTATGAGATCGCGACTCGCAATTATCGCAACGCTTATTTGCCTGCCCATATCCGCTTTGCTCGCGGCTTCGCCGCCATGGGTTGTGGTCGCTAAAGATGGCGATGGGTTTGTTCTGACGCCCTCCGGCAGGTCGTTCATCCCGTGGGGCTTCAACTATGACCGCGATTACAAGTTCCGGCTGATCGAAGACTATTGGGGGCGCCGAGTGGGCGGCGGTGGAGCAGGATTTCAGGGAGATGAAGGAACTGGGTGCCAACGTAGTGCGCATCCACTTGCAGTTTACGAAGTTCATGGACATGCGGGACAAGCGTCACTTAGTTACCATGGGACTGGTGTTGATCGAAATAGGTAAGCCAGAAGAAGCGGCTGGATTCCCACCGTCGAAGATCGCGCCCGCGCTGGACTTCGTCTCTGTCCACATGTACCCAGAGAAAGGCATGCTCGGCACTGGGATCGACACGCTGACTCGCTGCAAAGTCGGCAAGCCAGTGGTGATCGAGGAGATCTTTCCGCTCAAGTGCGACCTGAAGGAGTTGGGGACGTTCATCGAGCGCTCGCGCGGTAGTGCCAACGGCTTGCTCGGGTTCTATTGGGGGCAAACGCCGGAGGAGCTAAAGGGGTCCACCGAGCCGATGAACCAGCTGACGCTCGGTTGGCTGGAGCTGTTCCAGGCGATGAACCCGAATCGGTGATTGGAAAAAAGAATTTTGCTACATAGACCTTAACCCAATTTCAACAACAGTTGATTCTGTCGGTTTGTCCAAAAAGGTCAAGAATCATCTCCGCAACATACTTTCGAGATGAGTATTTACCTGGTCCAATTCGGGTGGTGGTTGATACCCCTTTTCAAGAAAAATGTACTTGTGTTAGATAACCTCTGATAATCGATATTCCATTAGCCAGAGACAGAATCACCGAAACGCAGTGCAGGGCTGAACTGCAGAAGGTCTCCGATGCCAAGCACGACCTTTACACCGGGCTGAACCATGATGAGCATTGACTGACAACGCTGTTCACCTCATCTCATTTACGGCTTTATTCGGGCGAAAAACAGGTAATAGATTTCAACTTATTGCGCATCTCAGTTCCTTTCTATAGAAGTAGAGGGAAAAACTAGAACTTCTATGTCTTGGGGATTTCTTGCGTCATCAACAGTTTACCAACGGACCTGACAAAATTCTTCGTAGTCAATCAATTCATGAATTGTCGGCTTCTCACCACAGACGGGGCATTGTGGGTCCTGACGGAGCTTCAGTTTCTTGAAATCCATCTTTAGCGCATTGAAAAGCAGAAGGCTTCCGACAAGGGATTCACCGATATCAAGTAGAATTTTAATCGCTTCAATCGCTTGTGCGGTTCCAATAATTCCCGGCAATATACCAAATACGCCTGCTTCTTGACAACTCGGTACCATTCCGGGCGGCGGCGGTTCAGGGTAAAGGCAGCGGTAGCAAGGGCCTTTGCCGGGGTAAAAGACCGTCACTTGTCCTTCAAACTGAAAGATGCTGCCGTGTACGATCGGCTTGCCAAGCATCACACAAGCGTCGTTGAGCAGATAGCGGGTGGGCATGTTATCACACCCATCGACAATCAGATCGTATGGTTCAAGGATGCCAAAAGCATTTTCTGAAGTGATGCGTGTGGAATGGGAGATGACATTGACATCAGGATTGATTTCCAAGATTGTATCTTTTGCCGACTCCGTTTTGAGGCGACCAATATCGCTCACACCGTGAAGGATTTGTCGTTGAAGATTGCTTAGGTCTACTACATCGTCATCAACGAAACCTAACGTTCCAACTCCAGCAGCCGCCAAATAAAGCCCTGCAGGTGAACCAAGCCCGCCGGCACCAATGAGGAGGATTTTTGATTCAAGCAGCTTGGTCTGCCCCATCCCGCCGACCTCTTTGAGGATAATATGCCGACTATAACGCTCAATCTGTTCATTACTGAAATCGAACATCTGATGATTTCTCCTTCGTGAGCCTCCCAACTTGACTGTATCTTGCATCCAG
>JADFGN010000175.1 GCA_022567695.1 Candidatus Poribacteria bacterium
ACCACAACCCCAAAAACATTAAAAAAATGCAGGATCCCCAAGCCTGCCCTCGAACGCAGTGAAGGGTCAATTGCAACGGATGGTTAAGATCGCTGTCGTTTAAGATAACCGAGATTATGATTTTGGCGGATGTTTTTTGGCTGTGTAGAGCAGTCGTCGTAAGTTAACTACTCCTTCTCGATTCAGGTGTAAGGTTTCGACTGTTGCCCGTCCCGCTGCTGTCACCCCAATGATTAAGGTACAATCATCATTCCATGCAAAATGATCCCCCCACTTCTGTTGTCTTGGGTGATATAATGGCACATATTCACAGCTAACCGGATCATACCCCTCGGTTTTGGTGTATTTATGGTTGTTACACCCCTGACATGACAACGCCAAGTTCTCGATCTCCGTCTCTCCCCCTTTATCTCGGGGAATAATATGTTCGACGGAGAACGATTGAGTCGCAAACCTCACCTGACTCAGACAGTATTCACAGCACCCTTGCGCCTGCTCTACCACGAGACGCCGTTGCTTGGCAGTGACACGAGATTTACGCATATTCCGGGGGATGAATCCCTAATTCCTCCATCAACAGTGTTAGTGGCTTGTTCCGAATCTGAGCGAGTTCCAACAAATATTCTACCCGCTTGGCGTCAAGCAACTCAACTTGGTCAGTTAACTGTAACAATTCTTCATATTCTTGCGGCGTGAGGCTCTTGTTCTGGCGTTTGCCAATCAGTTCATTGTATCGGTATTGCAGATCTACAGGGATGCCTTGATTGATTTTGAGCAAGAGTTCAGACTCCACCTGAGATAACCGGCACTCCGCATGTCGGGGGCGCAAAGCAAGCACCTGTGCAAGAAATCGTTCGAGTTCAGGTTGGGGTAATTGCACGACAGCTTTCAATAATTGTTCAGATGAGACTTCTACAATAGCCATATCAGCTCCCTCTTGAGATTGGATTTTGTTATCATTTAGTAGAGTACAGTTGCGGCAGAGGATCGTCGAGTCCGGAGACAATTGGTCTTCTTGCCGAAAACCGGAAGCCTGCCCGTAGCCTGTCCTCGAGCCCTTCACTGCGTTCGAGGGCAGGCTTACGCGAAGGAAGCGAAGCGAATGGACAACCCAAAACCCCCGCCGTCAACTGCAACGACTTGTTAGGCGAAAACCTGTTTTCATCAAACGATTTGTATTCTCGCTATGAAAGGGCAAATGCCATGACAGGAACAGATATTCTTTCCTGAGCGGACTCGCTTTCCCGAGCAATCGCATCGAGTTGTTCTAAAGTTGCCGCCTCATAATACCTTTCTCCACATTCCCCGCATACGCCGACCGGCACATCCCTAATAATCACCAATTTGCTTTCATACCAGTGTTCTACTGTAACCTTTTTCGGCTGAATGACTCCACCGCAGTATTCACATTCAAACTCTTTCACTGTTGTTCACCTCCAGTCGCGTAAACTGTTACGATTCTCAGTTTTCCCGAATCTAAGATTCGACAAACCACGTTGATTTCTCTGCCATCATACAAGTGCCGCCGTCAAATGAGAGTCGGAGTGGCAATCAGTGCAGACTTGACTCCCTGTTATTTTTTTCACTATGTTCAGATACAAAAAGCCACTGGCTAAAATGTTCAATCATTATCCCTGTTATTATCGTTTCATCATCGGATGCAAAGCCTATGTATACATAATCGTCAATATCTTCCCACACGCTTGGCACAGGTTTATCTGTGAAGTAAACCGTCAACGAATCCGCGTCGGGATTGTAGTTAACCCAAAGTTGTGTCGGAATAATTTTCTGGGGGAAATATTGTAAAACCGATTCAGGAATGGCTATTGCTGCCATCGAATTATCTCTCCCTTCTTCAGTCGCCTTACTCTGTACGCTGTGACAACTTCCCTTTGCTCAACCACAACCTTAATCCACCGTTGTGGCTGCATTTGGTATGTCCGGTAGTATACCAGACGCTGGGAATCAACAGCATCTTGGGCAATAAGGTCAGGTGATTCAAGTGCTTCGGTTATTTGGCTTACGTCTGATAGCTCGGGGTGCTCGGATAAAATATGAAACTGGTAGCACTTTTCTGTCAGTCGGACTTCTTGACCGAGTGGATCTTTAATCGTAAATAAGTATCCTGTCATTCCAGCACTTTATCTCCAGCACGTCGCCATTAGGACAGTAACCTTCCTTTGGAGCGGCAATAGTACGCTTTATGCTTCAGAAAAATTAATCTGCTCATCAAGCCAGTTGAATCAAACAGATTATCCGCCAATTCTGTAAAATCGAACGGCATTGTCATGAAACAACTTTCTCAGCTCGTCATCAGAACAACCTTCCACCGCCCAATTTAAGGTTTCAACCCACCGAGGATATTCGGTCGCCAGCGTCGAAACGGGCCAATCGCTGCCATAGATGACGCGATCGAAACCAAAGCACTCGACGACGTGATCGATGTACGGCTTCAGATCATCGGAGGTCCAATTGTCAACATCCGCCTCGGTCACCAAGCCGGAAATTTTGCAGGAGACGTTCGGTAACGCTGACAACGCTTTGATATCAAGTTTCCACGGTTCAAGGCGTTGGTCTTTGATGCCGGGTTTGCCAATGTGGTCTAATATAAACTGGACATCGGGACACGACTTGACAAACTGAACGGTATTGGCAAGCTGTGGGTGCGAGATGCAGATGTCAAAGCTGAAACCGAATTTCTCAAGCATCTGCACGCCTTTGATGAAATTTGGCTGCAAACAGAATTCGAGACTTTCCGATTGAATCAGGCGACGAACCCCTTTGACCAGTGAGTTATCAGCCAGTTCCTCAAGGACAGATTCTGCCTCATCGCCTTTCTCAAGAGGTGCCCACGCCACAATTCCTTTGATTCGAGGTTCATCTTTTGCCAGAGATGTAACCCACGCTGTTTCCTTCAAACCATCTTCGGGATGGGCGTCGCATTGCACGAAAACCATCGCTTCGACATCTATCCCTCCGCAAGCAGCTCGATAGTCGGCTAACAGAAACGATCGGTTCAAAGGCGGCACTTCTTCGAGCCATGGGTACCTCAGTTTTGCAGGATTCCAGAGATGAACATGTGTGTCAACTATTGGGAAATTTGGCATTATGCAACTCCTTTCAGCGGCTGTTTATACCTTGATGAACCCATCTGGATTCACAATTCAAAGATGCAGATGAACCCTGTATCCCATATCTTATGGCGAAAGTCGCTCAATCTGCCACTCTCCATCTGGCTGGCGGGTGTATCGAAGTCGATCATGCAGACGGTTAGGACGACCTTGCCAAAATTCGATGGTGTTGGGCGACAGACAATAACCTCCCCAATTTGGCGGTTTTGGAATCTCTTTATCTCGATATTCGTTTGTTAATTGTTCAAATCTATCCTCCAGCACTTTTCGGTTTGGAATGATTTCGCTCTGCTTTGACGCCACAGCTGCTAAACGGCTTTCGATGGGACGGCTTTGAAAATATCGATCGGATTTTTCATCCGAGACCTTACTGATCGTCCCTTTGATACGAACTTGCCGACCTAGCTCTTTCCAGAAGAACACAAGCGATGCATTCGGATTTTCCGCAAGTTCTTTCGCTTTGGAACTATCGTAGTTGGTATAAAAAACAAAACCGTGCGTGTCAAAATCCTTGAGTAAAACAATCCTTGCAGAAGGAATTCCTTCTTTCGTTGAGGTTGCCAATGTCATGGCGTTCGGTAGATGGACATCAGCGGACACCACCTGCTGAAACCATCGCTCGAACTGCTCAAAAGGGCTCGGATCTAACTCCTGCTCGATTAAGCCAGCAAAAGTATATTCTACGAAAGTTCCGATTCGAGATCGGTGAAGGAGTCGTCTCATGCTTTTAAAGATAGGAGGACAGAACCTAATCAAAATGTTCAAAACCTTCAAGCGTAAGGAAGGACTCAAAGGCGTTTTGACCAATTTCGTTAAAGCCATGTGGAGGTTTTCCATTTAAAGTCAAACGGGGTTAAAAAGAAAATTGAAAACCGACTTGAAAATCTTCAGAACTGTCGGTTGAAAACAAATGATTAAACTGCAGTTTCGGAACTAAATATCCGACTAACACACCGACCGCGGCACCTGCCAAGACATCGCTCGTGTAATGTAGGTCGGCAGCCACCCGCAAATAGCTGGTTGTTGTTGCAACGGACATCGCCACTGCCCAAATTAAAAACTTATCATCGGGATGGTCTTGAGATAAAATGTAGGCGGTAGAGGTAGCGGTTGCGAAGGAGATGCTCGCGTGACCACTGAAAAACGATAAATTATCGTGCGATCCCAAACTGTCCCATGTACCGAAATAAGCAGACGGTCTTTGCCGACCAACCGCAAATTTTGCCACGTGGGTTAAAAAACCAGTCGCTGCCAATACCTGAAAATTCAGGAGCAAATGTGATGAATAGTCATAGTCGGATAGGAGAGGCGTCCAAAGTACGCTTGGCAAAGTTCCTAGCCAAAATAACGCATCGCTGGTTAAGCTCGCAATCACCAATTGATCGTCACCCCATTTCAACGAGTTTCTAAAATGGGTGTCAAAACTACCGGCTTTGGTGATGTGGGGCGTGTCGGGAGCCAGAGCATCCCTGAACAAAAAACCGCCAGCGAAACTTAATCCCAAGCCAGTATAACCCGCAACATAATCGACGGTTGTTGGTTCCGCATTGACAAACAGTGCGCTGAAACAGCAGTATGTGATGAGCAACAACGATAATTGCTTTTTCATTATTAACTAATTTTTGGGATTAAGTATACGTTTCGGAAGGGATTGTACCCCTGACATAGTAACGACAGGGGTACAATCCCCTCTCAACCGGCAATTTCTTCTTTCGGTGTGTTCCGATTCATAAGGATTTTCATGAAGTGAGTTTTTTGGATCGCTTTCACGCAAGCTCAAACTCGGCACGCATGACACGATCGATCTCTCTTGTGGTGTAGGATAACGTATTGAAACCGCGTTCTCCATCTTCAATCTTTTCGATTCCTCGTGGCTCACCGTAATAGATGCCACCTGCCAATTCACGGATTACAATAAAGTCAACGCCTTCATCAATGATCTCATTGTCGAAACCTCCGATCTTTCAAGTCGGGAAAAGTTCTCTCAACATCTTCACTGAATCTTGCTAATTCACTCAAATTGTCATAGGTCGAAGTCAGTTACTGCCAGTTAGCTATCCAAACAATATTCGGAAACGTTGCGCCGATGGCATTGACCAGCTTCTCGTCTGCGGTGACAAATGGGCATTGCTCTCGAATGCTCAAAGCGAGATATAACATATCATAGACAGCTCGATGATGGGCCACCGCTAATCGATAGGCATCATCTAATAGATCAGCGGTTGGAGTCAGCACAAATGTCAACGTGCGAAACACATCAATAATCAATTGGGCATCCATAGCATCCATGCCCTGAAAGGTGTGCTTCTTCCAGACGATGTTACCCACTTCAGCATTAATCAAATCTGGAGCGAGCATAGTAAATGTGCCTGTTTGATACGCATTGAGAATGTGTCGTGCTTCAGCAGAGTTTGGTTCGACAACGAACCACTTAATCGCCACACTGCTGTCTACAACTGCTTTGTCCATTACTTATCTTCCCCGGTCATCGCGGATTAACTCAACGCTATCAGCCATCTCGCCGTATTTCTTAAAGAGCCGATTACGTAATGCATCGATCTGACGTACGGTTTCCTGGCGGTGATGCACGTTATCTTCACTAAACTGCCACGTATCAAGCAATTGCTCAACACTACCCAAACCGCGAACGCGAGCAGCAACTTCCAATTGTGCATAAAGATTATCAGAAATCGTCAATGTTCGGCTCATATCTTACTTTCCTTGTTTGTTCGGACGTGTTGACCAACTATTTAGCGCGTTTCTCCAAGTCCGTCAACACAGCCAAGGCTTCTTAACTATTGTTAAATTGAAGCGCAATATTGGGGTGCATAAAAACTGATAATGGACTTCCAATACTGTACATCTTGCATGCTGATTCAAGATGTAGGAAACTCTCCGAGACTTCGTAGAACACTAGCGAATGACGTAGGGTTCAATAACCTTTTCTATTATTTCGTTGCCTTTTCCATAATGTCCGTCATTCTGGCAACAAACTCCGTTGTGGAGTCCAGATTCTCGTCAATCAGCAATGCGCCTTCGTAAATTTGCAGGATGCACTTTTCGAGAAGCGTTTCATCGCCGTCGTTCCTGTGGAGTTGAGCGAGATTCTTCACTAGCGGATGAGAAACGTTAATCTCCAAGATCTTTTTCCATGTGGGGCCAGATTGTTTCTGGTTCATCATCTTCATCATCCGTTCCATGTGTGAATCCATTCCACCTGCCCCGACAACCAGAGTCGCTGCTGAATCAACCAACCTTTTGGAAGCGACCACATCCTCTACCTTGTCACCGAGCGTTTTTTTGAAAGCGGAAATAACCGACTTTGATTCGTCCTCAGTTAGGGCATCACTTTGACTATCTTCATCTGACTTGAGATCGATGTCTGCTTTTTCGATGCTCTTCAACGGCTTTTCATCATATTCGTTAAGAAAAGGCGCGTTAAAAAGATCCGCAGGATCGAGGAAAAACAGCACTTCAATACCATTTTTCTTGAAGTATTCCAATTTTGGATCGAGTTCGACGGCGTCTCTGTTATCTCCTGCTAGGTAATAGATTTCCCGCTGATCTTCCGGCATACCCTCGACATATTCCTTTAGGGATGTAAATTTCCCCTTTTCGGTTTTGGTCGACTCAAACCGCAAGAGTTCAATCAATCGATCTTTGTTGCTGTGGTCCGAACCGATTCCAGTCTTGAAAAGCAGCCCGAAATTCTTGAAAAACTTGTCGTATTTATCTGGTTCATCTTTCCGCCAACCTTCTAGTAAAGAAAGCGTTCTGCCAGTTAAGATGTCCTTGATTTTCATCATAACTGGACTCGACTGTGTTACCTCACGAGACACATTTAAAGGCAGGTCTTCAGTATCCACAACTCCCGACATGAAGTGAAGATATTCGGGCAGCAAGTCTTTGCAGTCATCTTGAATAAAAATGCGGTTGGAATACAGATGCACTGATTTCAGATCTTGCTCTCTGAGAAATCCAAAGAGCGGTGCTTCTGGAATAAAAATCAACGCCTTAAAATTCACAACGCCTTCAAGAGACAGATGAAGGTGACCCAGTGGCGCATTGAAATCGTTGGAGACGAATTTATAAAACTCGTTACGCTCCTCTTCTGTCACGTCATTTCTGTTTTTATGCCATAACGCGCCTACCGTATTCACCTGCTCGCCGCCAACAAAGATCGGAAAGTCAACGAAGTTGGAGTATTTCTTGATGACCTGCTTCACCTCAAACTCTTCGCTGAACTGTTTTGCGTCGTCTTTCAACTTGAAGAAGATTTTGGTGCCCCTTTGCGGTCGCTCAATCTCCTCAATGGAGAACTTTCCTTCACCGATCGATTTCCATCGATATCCCTTTGAGTCCGCATCCGCGTGTCGGGTTTCAATAACCACCTCATCGGCGATCATGAATACCGAATAAAAACCAATGCCAAACTGACCGATCAAATTGCCGTCGAAGGGTTTGTTGTCTTCCTTCATTTGCGCTAAGAATTCCAGTGTTCCCGAACTTGCGAAAGTTCCAATTCTATCAGTCAAATCTGCTTTGGTCATGCCAATCCCTGTATCTTCAATCGAAAATGTCTGTGCATTAGAATCGAGGATGATGTTGATTCTCAACGGCGCATCCGGATTCAAGAGATTGCTGTCCGTCAACTGCATAAAACGAACTTTATTCAGCGCATCAGAGGCATTGGAAACCAACTCGCGAAGTGCGACTTCGGGATGGGTGTAGAGTGAATGAGCAATGAGATGAAGTAATTGTTTCATCTCTGCTTTGTATTCAAACTCCTGCAATTGTTCAGTGTTACTATCGGACATGATTCAAAATTTCCTTTCTAAAATTTTCAATTGTGAGGTAACTTCCTTAACTTTAGCTGCGAGAAATTTTCCCTAAAAAAGGCCTTGTAAGTTATAATAAAAGAATCCTTACATTCATTCCCAGTGGGCATTCAGTGTATGAAAATATACCCTATTTGTTTTGCAAAGTCTAGCGAAAAACATCTGTTCCATGAGACAGAAAAGGGAATTCCAACTCTTTTTAGGAGGCATAATTATGAATCAACAGCAAGTCATTTCTCCCGAAGCGTTCTTTGGTTTCCAACTTGGTAGCGATCGGAAGATGGCACACTGGCATAAGATCGTCGAGTATTTTCAACTGTTGGAAAATGAGAGTGACAAGCTACAAGTCGTCGATATGGGACCTTCCACCGAAGGTCATCCGTTTTTGCTGGTGTTCATCTCCTCGCCTCAAAATCTTGCCAATTTAGCGCACCTGCGAGAGGTAAACGCGAAGCTCACCGATCCGCGAGGACTTTCGGAGGAAGAAGCTTCACACTTGGCGGACGAGGGGGTAGCGGTAATCTGTCAATCAATGGGGCTGCACGCCTCGGAAATTGGTAGCACACAAATGGCGTCAGAACTGGCTTACGACCTACTAACCAAAACAGATGAACAGACGCAACGCATTCTCGATAACGTCATCTTTATCATGTTTCCCTGTCTTAATCCAGATGGCCAAATCATGGTGACCGATTGGTACAATAAATATCTCAGCACAGAATACGAAGGTTGCAGCCTGCCCTGGCTGTATCATAAGTACGCGGGGCACGACAACAATCGTGACGCCTTCATGATGAACCTGGTCGAGTCCCGGTACGTGGCACAAATCCTATTTCAGGAGTGGCATCCACAAGTCTTCCAAGACCATCATGAGATGGGCGGCTACGGCGCACGTTTATATGTCGCGCCCTACTGTGAGCCTATCCACCCACACGCTGACCCTTTGGTCTGGCGGGAGATTAATTGGTACGGCGCGCATATGGCCTATAAATTGGAGGAAAGAGGCAAGACAGGCGTCATCAATGCCGCCCTGTTTCCTGCCTGGAGTCATCTCGGTTTCCACTGGCTTGGAAACTTTCACAACATCGCCAGTATGCTAACTGAGTCAGCGCACGCTAAGTTGGCAACGCCTCTGTACCTCCATAAAAGTCAATTGCAAGGCAATGCTGGCACGCTCCGCGCATTTCCGCATTATAAACCTCAGACTAACTTTCCGCACCCGTGGGAGGGGGGATGGTGGAGGCTTCGTGACATCGTTGAACAGCAGAAGATTTCGGCGTGGGGTTTGCTTGATTTGGCGGCAAGACATAAAGATACGGTTCTGCGGAATGCGTATCTGAAGGCGAAACGACAGACGGAGCGTGGTCAACAGAAAGGGTACCTCATCCGCCCGACGCA
Source organism: Candidatus Poribacteria bacterium (assembly GCA_022567695.1). Classification (GTDB taxonomy): domain Bacteria; phylum Poribacteria; class WGA-4E; order WGA-4E; family PCPOR2b; genus JADFGN01. Next base: position 9,368 of record JADFGN010000175.1, read on the forward strand.
ACACGATTCGCTGACTGTTGTGAAATTGGTCAATAACCTGTTGAGTCAGGGGATTGATATTCAAAAAGCTCAGCAAGATTTGACTGTCGACGGTCTGACCTATCCGGCAGGAACCTACGTTATTCCTCTCAATCAACCGAAGTCGGGAGTGATCAAAACACTTCTGGAGCAGACCTTCTTTCCAGACGACGCTTGGACACGGCAAGGGGATGGTTCCCCGAATCGCCCTTACGACACTGCTACCGACACCATCGCAGAATTTATGGGCGTCGATGTCGAATCTGTAGAAACTTTGGTGGACAAAAACGCTGCTTGCACATCTATCACAGAACCTGAGAAACTGACGGGGCAATTGGTGGGCGAATCAAAATTCGGTTATCTTTTCGATGGTCGGCTCAATGACAGTTTTAAGGTTGTCAACCAGTTGTTGGAGGAAGGCGTCAAGGTCATGCGCGTTGACCAAGTCGTCACGGTGAACGATGAAGCGTTTCCGTTGGGGGCGTTTGTAGTTTCAACGGACCGGATTCCGCACCTGAAGACGATTGCACAGGATTCCGGCGTCACGTTCTATGCTTTGGAAGAAGTGCTGCAAGCGGAACAACACGAGATTCAACAATTGCGCGTCGGCATGTATCAGCGATACCGCGGCGGCAATATGGATGAGGGCTGGACACGGCTGGTTCTCGAACAGTTCGGATTCCCATATCAGACCCTAAAAGACGATGACATCAGGGCAGAGGGCGGATTACGTCAACACTTCGACGTACTCATACTCCCCAATGATTCTACCGCAATGATCGTCGGTAAAGAGGATGAGGAAGACGAGGAATCCAAGGAATACGATGTGCCACCGGAGTACCGAAGCGGCATTGGCAAGGCGGGCGTTAAAGCGATTAAGCAGTTCGTCGAGGACGGTGGAACGCTGATAGCACTCAACCAGGCCTGCGAGTTTGCGATTGAGAAGTTGGATTTACGAGTCATAAACGTGCTCAAGGGGAAGCCATCGAAGGAATTCTTCTGCCCCGGTTCTACCTTGAAAACTCACATCAACACAAATCATCCACTCGCGTATGGTATGCCCGAAGAGGCACTCATTCTCTTTTGGGACAGTCCGACATTTGAAGTGCTGCCGTCGCGCTTCAACGAAAAATATGAGTTAATCGTCCAATACCCTGAGAAGGACATCTTACAGAGTGGATGGCTGGTGGGCGAAGCACAGATTGCTGAAAGGGCGGCGATGATCTCCGCACAATATGGTGCAGGCAGAGTCATCCTTTTCGGCTTTCGACCGCAGCATCGAGCACAAATTCACGGGACATTCAAGCTGCTGTTCAATGCACTGATCGGTTAGTTAACGGAATGGATCTTTTCAATTTGTTATTTTCATGCAGGTATGCTAGAATTGGATAATTCAATTTACCCAATCAAAAGGGGAGAGGCAATGGCGGAATTGAAAGTCGGTATCATCGGTTGCGGTGGACATGCCCAGGGCCACTTTGCGATGATCAAAGGCGAATCGCGGATGAAACTCGTGGCAATTGCAGAAATTGACGAGGACAGGCGTAATCGCGCAAAGGCAGAACACCAACCGGAGTTCGCATTTCGTGATTATCGTGAGATGTTAGATAAAATGGACTTAGATGTGGTCTATGTTGTCACCATGCCCGGTCATCTCTTACCGATTGTGTTGGAATGTTTGGGACGGGATGTGCATACATCGGTTGAAAAATCGCCGGGGATGAATGTCGATGAGACGCGACAAATGCTCGAAGCTGCGCACAAGAGCAAAGGCAAGGCAATCGTGTCGGTGAATCGCCGCTACAAGCCGGAAGTTTTAGCCGTGCGAAAGCTGTTGCAGGAACGGGGTGGAGCAGTTCAGGTTGCGGCGAATTATCACAAGCCGCCGTCAGGTTTGATACGTCCGGGACGGCGAGAAGTTGCACCTCCGGAGATTGTCTGCGACGCCATTCACCATGTCGATCTGTTACGCTGGATGGCAGGACGCACGCCGACTGAGGCGGCAAATGCAACTGAGGTTTATGCCCACTCGTGGCACGGTGCTCGGGAAGGCACGCCGCGCCACAATGCAATTATCGCCTTCGATAACGGCTGTCACGGTACAATGATGAGCCACTACGGTGTCGGCGGTCGGATTCAGACGTCGGAGGTTCACGCGGAGGACATGTCGGCTTATTTAGATCTGACAAGCACGCCGAAGATCACGCTCTATCTCGACGGAAAGTTGTGTGAAGAACCACTCGACCTTGATGCTGTCGGTGGTCCCGGTTTTAACGAAACGCGCCATTTTGCCGATTGCATCCTTAACGACACAATGCCATGGAGCCCACTAGAAGAGTTCGTCAACACGATGGAACTGTGTGAGGCAATTGAACGTGGACATCAGGGAAAACTTGTGATAGCATAAAACAAAAAGCTAAGATGCAAGTGAATTCTGAGGGTGTTTTGCGCACGAGGAAAGGTTATGCCAAATTTACGTTTTGCGGCACCGAAGGAAAAGCGCGTGGCACTGATTACCGGAGGTGCGCGGGGAATTGGTCGTGCAAGCGCTCTACGCATTGCAGAGGAAGGTAGGGACATCGTCATCGCGGATGTTCTTGAGGCGAATGGAGTGGAAGTTGTCAAGGAAATTGAGGCCCTCGGAGGGCGTGGGGTGTTCGTCAAAACAGACGTGACCGATTTTGGCTCCGTTCAAGCGGCGGTCGAAAAAACGGTCGAAACCTTTGATCGCCTCGATATTTTGGTCTGCTGTGCGGGAATATTGGGTTTGGAAGCTCCCTTTTTTGAACAGTCTCCAGAGCAGTTTGACAAGGTCATGAAGATTAATGTCTACGGCGTTTACTACGCGCATCAGTTAGCCATTCCGCACATGCTCAAACGCGGTTGGGGGCGGTGTCTGACAATGACTTCCGGTGCTCGCCGTGCCGCGACCACTCAAGTTCCCTACGGTGTCTCCAAAGGAGCGGTCTATTCATTCATCGGTGCGCTCGGCAACGCTTATCCTAAACAGGGCGTGTTCGTGAACGGGGTTGAGCCGGGACGCGCATTGACCGATATGGTAGTGCCGCGCTTTTCTGCCGAACACCTCGCCAATCCCGGAACGCCGATCGGACGCTACGCCGATCCGGAGGAGGTTGCGGAAGTCATCGAATTTCTGTGTTCTGAGCGGAACACCTATGTCACCGGTGCCGTTTGGAATGTAAAAGGCGGAACGGGATAAACTTACAATATGGCCATCATATATCAAAGGAAAATGTATGAACAAGCCTGACGAAGAACTTGAATTGCGTATGCGTCCACGTGCGAAAGAAATGGTATCAATCAATATACCAAAGGATGCTCTGAATTCGCTCAAGAAAATAGCAAGTGGTCGAGATATGTCTTATCAAGCATTAATCAAATTTTACATCGGACAGGGCTTACGACAGGATTTAACCAAACGATTCGCCGACAGCGTGTTGGAAACTACTGCTCAAGTTCTGTCGCGA
>JADFGN010000176.1 GCA_022567695.1 Candidatus Poribacteria bacterium
GGGGAAGAAAGTCGGGTTCTCACGGTCTTCGTGGATACAACCCCGCCATTGGACAGCGTCCCGCCTATTCTCGCTCCGCCGGTCGGGGCCGTTGTGATAAACCAGGGAACGGCAGGCACGTTGTTCCTCAGTATTGGGCGGACCCGTGCACTAACCTTACAGCTTCTCCCAGAACCAGCGGCTATCGATACCCCGGTACAGGTCAGCAGCGCCGATCCGCTGGTGGCCTCCATTGGGCCATCGGACTTTACATTGCCCGCCGGGGGACAGCATGCCGCATTCACCATTAGCACGGGCAACAACGACGCCAAAACGTTGATTACACTACAAGTCGGCAGCGAAGTCAGCTTCCTGTTGGTGGTGGTTGGGACACCGCCTGATGTGCGGTTGCCGGTAATCATCGCACCGAGCGTTAGGGTGGAGGTGATAGAATAGGAAAAACTTTGAAGGTTTTAGAGCACGGATTGGATAGGATTTCACAGATTTTCTTCTGCTATCCAAAGGTCCGTGTAATCCTAAAAATCCGTGTTCTCAATTATACCAGAATCGGGAATTTCCCGTAATTTTACATCAAGAAATTCACATCTTCCCGCAAGAAAATTCGTAGCCGCTAACACTCATCAAAACAGATCTTTATTGTGCCTTCGAGGTAAAAATGGTGGGGCTCGTCCGAGCCACCGCTTTCTAAGAATTCGCATTGGATTTTGTAGACGAGATAATAACTTCCTTCGGAGGCTATTTCATAGTTTTTCCTCAAACTAATATGATGTCGCATTTTCGAGTTGGGGTCTAATTCAAAATAACTCGGGATGCCCTGAGCGAATGACCCATAGATCTGTGGGATGAGTTGTTCACTATTATAGATTTTTACGCTTGTATGTGGATTGAGTTTTTCAACCTTAACTCTCCTGGCGCTTTCATTGACATATTCTATTTTAAGCGTCTGAGAAATAGGGTTTTCCAGAGAGATATTTATCTTCATCTCCACATTCTCTTTCATTAAAAACTACCCCCTCTTGCCAGATTTCTCAAATATTTTCGCGCCGTTTCGCTGATATTTAACGGAACATCGCCGCCCGATTGTATCGCCTGGACGTGAGCTAAGGCTAAACCAACTTCCAGATATTCGTGAGCTATCACCGCTTGAAGCCTCGACTTCAGCAGAAGATTGCCAAGGTTCGGCGCTCCAAGGTCTTCTGGGTTAAAGATTCCCTTATCAATCCCGATTAATTTTCCATCACGTTTCCCAAGAAACCGAAAGGGATTTTTCACGTAGTTAAATCCGATGCAGACATCATCACGGTAATCTCCATTGTATCTAAATCGCACCGAGATGAGGTTTGGGTTGATTCCCATCCGTTGACTGATTGTTCGCACAATGCGATTCATTTGGGCTTGAATTTGTTTGAGCGTTTTTGAACGACTGATCTTTGTGGAATTCACTGTTCAGTTCAATCCTTGAGGAAGTGAAGCAATTACGGATGACGTTCTGCTGGCCTTTTATCGCTCACTCGTCCACTCCTGCCCTCTGAATCAGTTACGCTCAAACCAACTTGGTGTCGTAGCGGTTGCGACTTTTGCCAGTCAATCAAGCCTTCGATCTTGAATCGGGATGGCTTTTGCCAACGACATAAAACAGTCCAGCAATCAGCACCACCGAAACCCCAATCCCGACAAGCGAGGGAATCCCCAACGCCGCGGGAATATATCCACAGACTAGCGCAAGTCCTGCAACGGTCAGGCTGTACGGGAGCTGTGTACGGACGTGGTGAATGTGATCGCATGAACTGGCAATAGAACTCATGATGGTTGTGTCCGAAATCGGCGAGCAGTGATCCCCGAAAATCGAGCCATCCAGAACGGCGCCCAAGCAGATTATTGTGGTCAGTCCGTAGACATCCCCATCGAGATTGAAGGCGATCGGGATGGCAGTCGGAATAAGAATTGCCATCGTTCCCCAGCTTGTTCCCGTAGCGAAGGAGGTCAACGACGCAACAACGAAAAGCACTGCGGGGAACCAGATTGGAGAAAGCACGTCACGAAGCATCGTCGCCAAAAAGTTGCCCGTTCCAAGCATTTCTTCGTCGCAGACCTCTTTCAGCCCCCATGCCAAAATCAAGATTGCCGTTGGGAGAAGGCTGCCTTTTAGGCCGGTGCCAATTGCGCTGCCAATCGCACCAAAGCTAATCCGCGAAAACAGAGTCGCACAGAGGATGGACATGAGAAATCCACCTCCAGAAGCAATCGCGAGGATTTTGAGGCTATCATCATTCGCCGAAGTCGTCGAAATCGCCGCTCGCCAAGCGGAAGTTGATAGGATGGAACCTTCCCCTTTTCCGACAACCCAGAAACTGATGAACATCACAGCAAAAAGTGTCACGATTGGAATCGTTGCCGAACGCCCGAGGATCTTTGCTTCCGTTGCGTAACTCAGCGTCGAAAAAACTTTCGATGTCATCGGATTCGCGTCTTGCGCGATTACCGCGCCTGTCGTTCTTGCACGTTCTTCTGCCTTTCGCATTGCCCCGAAATCGCGTCCACTGATTACGTTTACAAACACAAAAATGATCATCATGATACAGTAAAACCGAAAACCGAGCGCGTCAAAAAACATGGCGTATCCATCTCGCTGAATGCCCACAGATTCAGCGACGCTGTTGAACAGATAGACTTCGTAGCCGATCCATGTGCTGACTATCGCAAGCCCTGCAACCGGTGCGGTTGTTGCGTCAACTAAGAAGGATAACTTTTCGCGACTAATTTTATGCTTATCGGTTGTCGGTCGCATTGCCGAGCCAACAATCATTGTATTTGCGTAGTCGTCGATGAAGACTGCCAAGCCCATCAGCACCGTTACAAGTTGAGTCGATCGAGGTCCCTTTGCAAATCGTGACAGCCAATTAATCACCCCTTGAAGCCCGCCCGAAGCAATCATCACCGCAATCATCGATAGGATTAACACGATGAAGGCAATCACTTGAATATTGAACGAACCGCTGACTGACTTAATCAGGGAGATCGTATCGCTTGTCAGAGAAGCACTCCACGCACCAATAGACGGGGGGCATTTTCGCAGTGAAGCCAGAAAGACTCCGGCGACGATTGCGGATGCAAGGCTCGGTAACAGGCGATTTGTCACGATTGCCAAAGTGATCGCAAGCAGCGGGGGAATGATGCTATACCAGATCAAAGCATTGGATGGCTCAAGGTTAGAAGCCCGCCAAATAGCGATAATGCAGATTGCAAGAAAGATGAAACCGGGCAACGCGATTTTAAGTTTGAAGTTCAAATACCCTCGCCTCCAATGCGCAGTTCGTGAGGTTAAGCATTCCGGAAATCAATCACTGTCTGACGATACGCTTCCGGTGTCCCAATGTCAAAACGTCTACCTTTAACAACATAACCTGAAAAGTTATCCTCCTTTCGGAGTTTATCAAGGCAGGAGGTCAATTGAAACTCGCCTCGCTCGCGGAGGTTATGGGTGATGTTCTGTTCGAGATAGTCGAAGATTTTTGCCGTGAGGACGTACAGACCGGATAAGGTTAGGAATTGATCGTCTCCCATTCCCTCGACGAGAAGGTGCTGTCGCGCATAATCAGGATGGGGTTTCTCGTAGAATTCTGTTATCGAAAGTGTTGAACCTTCCTCATCCCAGATGCCAGTTACACAGCCGAAGTTACGGAGTTCGTCCACATGGCTCACCTGCAATCCGACCACGCTATGCCCAACCCGATCATACACATCTAAGAGCTGTCTTGTGCATGAAACATCATCATAGGATTCATACAAATGGTCTCCGAGCATGAGTAGAAAAGGGTCTTTGTCTGCCCACTCTCGCGCACAATAAATGGCGTGTCCAAATCCCTCCTGAATATCTTGTGTGGCAAACGAAATTCGGCGTCCGACATCCATCAAGTATTCCCAATACTCTTGGTCTTCCTTGGAGAGTTTATTGAAATTCTCTATCGGCGGTGGCGTCTTGAAAAACTCCTCAAAGAGTTCACGGTCTCGGCTTTGCACGACGAGGCAGATCTCTTCAATTCCGGCACCGATTGCTTCTTCGACAATTGCCAAGATAACCGGTTTCGCTCTGCCTTCCTGATCAATAATCGGGAAAAGCTCCTTCTTCATCGCCTTTGAGGCTGGAAACAAACGGGTACCAAACCCCGCAGCGGGAATTACAGCTTTCCGCACGCGACGTCCTGATTCAATCACGAGTTTCAAACATGACATCTTCAGATCTCGTTCGATGATTTCGATGACCTTTTGCTGGCTCTCCCTGTCTTTGACGATAAATTGTGCCGAACCATCTCCTTGTGAGCCAACGCCTTTTCCACCGAGTATGTATGGCTGAATAGGTTCATAATTGAGCACTTTGTGAAGCACAGGGGCTGTCAATTGTGAAGGGCATGCGGGCTGAAGGTATTTATCAAATTCAGCTTGGGCCTTTTTCATCAGTTCCCCAATGCGTTCAGCATCCCCCTGATACAGTGCTTCATACGCTTCGTGTGTAATCTGTGAACTGATGGGACCAAGATACTTTTGGACATTCCTTTGTAATTCATCTTCAGCGAAGGGATAAGAGTGATTGAGTCGGTTTAGAATCTCCTTCGTGTTTTTCCCGGCGTGGAGATCGACAATAACAAAGTACAGATCTTCAGGAACGCTAAACTCTTTGACATCGATTCGGTCACCGTCAAAGGTCATCATGATCGGGTGTCCATAGGCACACCCTTGATCCATTCTGCCGCAACGGGAAGGGGTGGTAATTTCACCCATGTAGGCGTATTCCATTTCGCCGCGAGTGGTCATCTTTAAGTCATAAATGCGATTGAATGCGCGAGCCACAAGAACGCAGATTGCCGCGCTGGACGAGAGTCCTTTCTTCACGGGGAGATCTGTGAGGTAATTATCAACTTCAAGACCATGCACATGGTAGTGGGTCAGAATTTGGTAGGCAACCCCGGCGGCGTAACTAAAAAAGCCCCCCTTTTCTGCTTCAGCAAGCAACGCATCTCTTTCCATGGGCACTTCAAATGGGCCCCTATGTGTGCCGTCACTCAGTGAGACACGTAAAATAAACTTGGTTGGGTGAGGCTTCACCTCCGCATAGACGCCTTGATTGGTGCCAGTAATCAAAGTATAACCTTTTTCTAAATCGGCATTGGTGCGGCGGTAGCCTCCCGCCCAATCCGTGTGTTCACCGAAAAGGCAAATTCGTCCCGGTACGAAAATCTTCATGTTTTCTGCTCCTCGTTTTATGCAGGAATCATAATTTTCTTATCAAGTCGTGGACGTGATGTGTATTTTATGTAATGTATTCGTGCTAAAGCTAATTTCCTTTTTTCCTTTTCGCCCATTTGCATCGCTCAATCCAATCCTTTGCATTGTGAATCATTGAACCTGTAGCGATCTTCTGAAACTGTTGAATAGATTGATCATAACGTCGCAGATGGTATGCATTGACGCCGATTAACCGCGTATTTTCAATCTGTAGAATTGGGTGGGGCAATCCGAATTTAGCGGCTTTGGATAGGTAACGATTTGATGCCGCATAGTCCTGATCAAAATGGTGCTGTCGCCCGACGAGGTAGTACGCTAGTCCCCACGACGGTAATTCGTCGATGACTTCGTGAAGCAGTGTCATTTTGAGCTGGCTTGATACTTGACCAATTAACACTCGCTTGATCTTATCTTTTATGTTCGTGGAATTCAACATCAGCGCGGCAAGTTTGGCTTGCGCCGCCCGATCGAGTGCCTCAGAAGCGTGGAGATCGAAAACCCTTTGATAGAGCATTCGTGCGTCTTTATGCTTCTTACCTTGCCAGTGCGCATCTGCCCAATACACATCGCCTCGCACACTCTTTGCCTCCGCGATTTGCCGGACACTCGCCTTTGGGTGCGCAATAATCTGAAATGCCGAATTGTACGCTCCTGCGTATCTTCCCATCTTATAGTTTGTGTACATCAGCCCACGCAGATAGCGTGGATTATCCGGATCGAATGTATGAATTTGCCAAAAAAGATCGAATGCCGTGTCGAAATCAGATCGACGATATGCTCCCCATGCCTTTGCCGAAAGTTCGGCAATTTCATGAGCACACGACTTCTGGAAAATGCTTGGCCGTTTGAAACGGTGTTCAGCTATCGCCACATCCGCCGTTGTTAGAGAAATGGTTTCCAAGAATGCTTCCCACTCCTGAACCAAATCGGACAAAGGTTTGCCGTAGACCTTTCTAAAATTTCCGCGCTGAAAAACGCGCTTGAACTTCTCGATGCCGTAAGTATCGACGACAAAACGCACAAAGGAGCCAGCCAGCGTATAGCTTTTCGACGAAGCCTGCGTCCAAAATCCAAGTCCCATAATTCGATGTATTGATGGCGCAATGTTTAACTGCCTCATGGCTTTACTCCACTGATGTGCCGTCAACTGCCCTTCGTCCCAATCCGCCGCAACAGCGATCCCTTCATGAAGCCCTAGCTTAAGACTCACTTTCAGGAATGGACTCCAATCGGCTGTCAGCGCGTGCGCCAATTCGTGCTTCATAATCGGGTGAGGAAAGCTCCTATAGTTAATATGATAGCCATGTCCAAATGGATCTTCAACCGACGTTCCTCGTGCCCCCATCAATCGCTTCTTCTGCTCAGGTGAAGTGTAAATATAAGCTTGGACCTTCCTTGTTGGTTGCATCTCAAAATAATGAATCAACTGGGCATAGCGAAACTCATGGTCCTGCGCGATCGACTCAATTTTCCGTTCAACCTTCGATCCCTTCTCGTAGAAGATTTTGAAATGTGCTGTCTCCTTAAGCCCGCCCAATTTTTTCTCAATATACCCTCGGGTCGGACGTAACCCCAACTCGCCACGATACAGATAGATTAATCCAAATATCGCCACCAACGCGATCAAAAGAATTCGGCGGCTCCGATCTTCAAACCGTAGCTTGAATTGATACAACCTTTTCCAACGAAGTTTGGGCATCAGTTGAGTGTGTCTGCCGGCCTCCACTGTGTTGATTGACACCCATAAAAAGATCGCTGCTATAAGCAGTGTTGTCCCACGGGCAATGAGTAGCGTACCGGTGATTGAAATCCGCTCGTCATAGATCGGTCCAGGGAAGTAACCGAAGATTGAATGGTAGCCAAATACAGGCGGATGAAATATGAGATTGTAAGCAAGCAACGATAGCGTAGCAAAGATATAAGCGACGTAAGCAAGATACGCCGTCCAGCGACGCCCCATCCACAATCCGAAAAATACACCTGCCGCGCTCGCGTAAACACAACTGATGACGGGCAGGAGAAGAAAAAAGGCAAAGCCTTCTGAAAAATCGCAATTCTTGACACGGAGCCCATTCAGCAAAATGATGATCAGGGGGACAGCGAGTAATGTCAGATTGGCACTAAACGATTGCCAAAACAGAATCAGGGGGATTTGCAGAACCACGCTTTTCAAAGATTGCGGTTTTCGCCTGAAATTCTGGACGCACGTCACGGCGATATGGGCGCCTGCGAATGAAATACTGATGGCGAGAATCGCGCAAAACTCAAACGCAAGAAGATTAAATAACGGGATATTCGCAAGCACTAACGCGATACCCGCTAAGATCGTAAACCATATCCAGTAAGAGAGGGATTTAAAGAACATAAGCCAGCATGATTGACACTTTGCTTTGAGCTAACTAATTTTCACAAACAAACTATCGGTTTCCTGTCATTCCTTCGCTGCGCTCGAGGACAGGCCTGAGTGCAGCGAAGAGTCTCTGCTTCTAGATTCTTCGCAAAGCCTCAGAATGACAACTTTAATCCTGAAAATTAGTTACAGCTTGGCGGGAATTTTCAACAGTTACACTGCTACGCTTTACACAAACTGCAACCTATTTTAGCATAGCTTTGGAGAAATTGAAAGTCAAAACCTTGCGAAGCACATTGAAAGAACATCGCAGGAGGATTTTCTTGAGTTTCATTTTATCACAAAAGGGCATTTCACAACAAAAAACTTAACTCAATCCGTGTGGCAGGGAGTATAATATCACTTCGTAATTCCCATCATTTGGCGAGGTGAAAAATGAGAGCCGCCGGAATCCTCCGCTTTGTGAAGGGCTCGATTTTTAAACCATCCCGACCTCCATAAAAAAGGAAATTTGAACTCATGGCAGAAGAACTAATAAATGCAGGCGATCCAACGGGTGAAGATTTTCCCAAAGGTCCAAAAGTGGGTGAACAAATCCCTGAGTTTACCCTCCTGGACCAACATGGAAATTCTGTCGAATATAGATTGGATGGCACACATAAGGGACTCATCCTATTCCACCGGAGTGCCTCTTGGTGAGGTTTCTGCAAAACACAACTCGTGGAGTTGCAAGAGAACCTCGAAATTTTTGAGCGGAACGGCATCTGGAGCTGTGCCATCAGCTATGATCCGGTGGAAGTGTTAGGTCGATTTGCAGAGAAACACAACATTAGCTACCTGCTCCTTTCAGATGTCGAAAGCAAGGTGATTCGTCGATTTGGTATCCTAAATACCAATATTCCTGAAGACCACCCTTGGTACGGTGTCCCGTTTCCCGGCACGTTTATGGTCAAAGAGGATGGTACAGTCATCGATAAGTCCTTTTATGCAAATCATGGCGTTAGGGATTCGGTGGATGGCATGCTTCAGAAGAGGTTTCAAGTTAACGATACGAAGCCAGGGATGCGACAGATTGTAAAGACCAATTCGCTGAAGGCCACCGCCTCTCTTTCTTCGGGAACAATTCGGAGAGGACAGATACAAACGTTCCGTGTCGAAATCGAAATCAAGGAAGGGCGTCACATTTATGGCCGTCCGCTCCCCGAAGGCTATACTCCGACAAGGCTCACATTCCAAGCGGTGGAAGGGGTGCGCTTCGGAGAAGTCGCCTATCCTGAACCGGAAGCATATTATCTCGAAAAGCTAGATGAAACTCTACCTGTCTACGATGGGCGGATTGTACTCAATGCACCAGTCCACAATCGTCAGCGGCGAGAGTCATTTGAAGTCCAGGCACGTTTAACGTACCAGGCCTGCGACGACCAGGAGTGTTACCTTCCAGACCAGATTGACTTTGAGATTCCGATCATGTATCTTGACAATGTTTAGTACACTGAGGAGTAGGCGTGTGGGAGGGAGATCCTTCTCCCGATTATCGTGGCTAGAAGCCACTCCCACAAACGAATGGCAATATCAGTCGAAACATAATTTACAGTGTATTAGAGGTCTTAGTGAAAAAGAAATTGGTAGTTGGAACAATTCTCGCTATTGTGTTCCTCATCGCTTCACTGAGTTTTTGGGTTAGCAAATGGCAATGGTTCCCGCTCAAGAATCAAGCCTACCAGACCCTCATCCAGTCTGAGATTGAAAAGGCAAGCCATCTAGCAAGGGAGCATAGCAGCGAAAGGATGCAAAGAGACTTGCGCGTTCTTTTCGTAGGAGATACGAGTTTTGGCGAAAGCTATCTCGACGGAGTGGATTTTCTCGAAGCCAAAGGATATGATTACAATTTGGAAAAACTCACGCCTTTGCTGCGTCAGGCAGATCTTGTCATCGCCAATCTTGAAACGCCCCTGGTCCATCTCACAACTTCTCCGTTTGCGGGATGGAAAAAGTATATCCACTCAAGCAATCCGTGTAAAGCGACCAAGACTCTCAAGAACCACAACATCTGCGCTGTCTCCTTAGCTAATAACCACACGATGGATTACGGCGTAGAAGGCATGCGGCAAACGCTGGAAGCATTAGAGAAACGTAATATCGCATGGTTCGGCGCGGGGACAAACGAATTGCAGGCATCTGCGCCGTTGGTTCGCGACTTCATCATCGGACAGAAACGGTTTCGGTTAGTGGTGGTCGCAGGCTTTGAGCATCGGTGGGATTACAGGTTGGCCTACGGCTTTTACGCCAAGAAGGGCCGCGGTGGCGTAAACGGTTGGACGCGAAGGAGGGCAGTTGATCAAATTCGCCAAATTCGACAGGTCGATCAACATGCTTTCATCGTCGCTTTTCCTCACTGGGGACGCAATTACCGATTCAAGACCGAAGCACAGACCAAACTCGCACATGCTCTAATCGATGCGGGGGCAGACCTTGTGATGGGGCATGGTTCTCATATCCTACAAGAAATTGAGCATTACCGAGGGCGATGCATCCTTTACAGTTTGGGAAACTTTGTTTTCAACTCACCGGGACGGTATCAGAAGGAGAGCGTGCATCCGTTCAGCCTCGCCGCGAGGTTGGAGGTATCTGAGCAGGCGGATGTTTTGGCACTTACGCTCCGACTCTATCCCATTTTCAGCGATAACCTCATAACGAATTATCAACCATACCTGGTGACGACAGAACAACGGAACACAGTTCAAAGGATTCTCTTAGAGCACAGCCCTAAACCAGCATACCTCCAGCACGAATTGAGTGTGGGTGAAGACGAAGTGGGTAAGTTTCTCGCCTTGAAGGTTGGAACGTTGCATAATTAGACTCTGAAACGCTACATTTTCTCCAAATAATTTACTGTATCTTTGTTGTTTGATTATCCGTGTCCCACGCTTCATACCATTCAATCACTGCTTCCAGATCTCTGACCTCTCGATACAAAAGACGGACTTTAGCCGAAACTTGCTGCCCTGCATACACATCTTCACCAATCAGTGATAAGTCTTGAGCATACGCAAACGTGTTGACGGAAACCGCTGAACATTTCGTAAATTCGACCATCTGGATGAGTGCGCGGTGGTTTTCCTGATTCCACGCAACGATAATAGGCAGACTATATTTCCTTCCGTCATTTTCGGCGCAAAGACCGCGTTCTTTCAACCAATCCCATCGTCCATCAACAACGAGCTCCGACCCATCGTCATCGCGAGTAAAGAAGAGTTGTTGCTTTGGCTCAATGTGCGGCTGAATCCACTCCTCACCAACCCGCAAGAAAGGGATGCGTTGCTCGTAAAAGTAAGACGCGATAAATGCTTCAAAGCGTGCATAGGATTGGGAGAATGCAAAATCGAATGAGACATCAATACAGTCATCATCCTGCAATTGGAAGGTCATCATGCTTTTAACCTTCCATGTCTCGGTTTCCTCGAAGGAAATTGATAACCGATCTGAATCTACGTTATACGTGGTTTGGCATTGATTGCGAGGGACAAAACATCCGCTGCCATCGCCACGCGCACAGTAGTGTTCGAGGTTAATTGTACATGTGCCGGGCCGGGTAATGGGATGTCCATTGGCAAAAAGCGTCAGGCCATGATAATGCCCGCGTGGGCGGATAAATCCACTGAGTTCTTTCAGTTGAAATTCATAGACCGAATTGTGAGAAAGATTGATCTGATTTGGCATAAGTCATTTCTCCGAAGATAACGCATAATGGGAAACATCAAGGCATTGGTGGTCGGGGCAAGTGCTTTATCCGTAACAGATTCCGTCCATGCTTAAAAACCAGCCGAATCGGCCGGAGTAAGTAACGAAGAAAAGAGACAAATTCAGGCACAAGCAGACGCATCCATTCTCTTGCATTTGGGGTCATTACGGAACGAAGAAAGAACAAGACTTTGTCCCTGCGACGTTCTCTCTTCTTGAGGTGGAAGAGGGAGCGTTCAAATATCCCGGGCAGGGATTTTTCCTCACAGAAAAGTCGGTCGCGCACCTGTGCGACAAGCGACTTGACGACTCGGTCGGTATGCATTCTTTGTAAGACCGCTTCGGGAAGGACAGTTTCCAGTAGTTCTGCGGCTAAGAGAAGCCCAACAAAGAGCACCCTCTCACTGCCCACCCCACGAGCGAACTTTATGACTCGCTCCCAATCCATCTCCCGATGAGCGCGAATCAACTCGGCAATATCGCAAATCCACAGAAGCCGTATCCAACTGTGCCCTGCCCCGTGTATGCAGAGGAGAAGGAGCAAATCCTCCGGCGCAAAGCAAGGGACTTTCATGCCAGCAAGGGATACTGCCTTTTGATGTGCCCACAAACTTTCGGGCTTCAGAGAATAAGAGTAGCGTTTTTTCGCGAATGCCCAATGAAGCTCTACCAGACCTCTGTCATCTGGGCAGATGAGGCTATAATGGTGTTGGTTCTGAAGATGAATCGATTCCTGCGTGCGAGTGAGTTGCAACTTCGGGAGGTATCCCTGTGAGATGAGAAGGTCTTTAGCTAGAAAGATATCGTGCTTGTGAACGATGATGTCTAGATCGGTGAACGGCCTCAACGCGGTGTCGCCATAGACCAATTCGCCTAAAACCGGTCCTTTGTACGGGATGGCGGGTATTGCATGTGCTTCAAACAGAGAAAGGAGCTTGAGCAGTTCTCCGGTCAAGATCAGGGTATGCTGAGCATTGAAAAGGAAATGCTCTCGCAACTGAGTTAGGTAGGCAGATGGCACCGCTTCTGGACAGATGGTGTTAAGATTCTGATAAACCAGCGGTATCACACCGTGCTGGCATGCGGTCTTTATCAGATACGCCCAATCGATGTCTTTATGGAGCAGATTTCGCATCCGCTCGGCTGTTTTTGCCCAGATGATCACGCCACTTTTAGCATCAATCAAACTGAGGCTCAGCACGTACAAGTCCTTGCTGCTAGAAAAATATCCATCGATAAAACCATCTACGCCGATCAGCGCTCCAATCTCCACTGCTACCTCTTTATCGATGGCACCAGTCTCAGAAAGGCCCTGTTCTTTCAACAGTTCCTGTAACCTCTCCCGGGTCACAACTGTGAAAGAACTGCTTACGACCAACTGAGTGATCAGTTTCTGGCGCACCGTTTCACGGTAATCTTCATCAGGCTGACCACGTAGCTTCCAGACTGCTACTGTCACAATATCAAGTCGCTGGCTCGAAAGGTCCG
>JADFGN010000177.1 GCA_022567695.1 Candidatus Poribacteria bacterium
TTTCGCGTGCATGGTGCGAGAAAAACTGACTTTCGCAAGGGCAAACGTCTTGCCCGTTGGGACCACATTGTCGAGTGGGTCAAGCCAAAACAGTGTCCCCGTGGGCTGAGAAGCTGTTTGACCAACTTCCTGAGCGGATTTTATTACGAGAAGTTCGCTTTCATATTCCTATCAAAGGCTTTCGGACTGAGGACGTGACACTGGTCACGACTTTGCTCGACCCCAAGCTTTATACGCGGATAGCCCTCGCTGAACTGTATCGACTCCGCTGGCAAGCCGAGATTGACTTGAAACATTTGAAAACCACAATGCAGATGGAGCATCTACCTTCCAAGACGCCAGAGATGGTACGCAAAGACTTTTACGTTCATCTGTTGGCATACAATCTGATACGCACCGTGCAGTTAGAAGTCAGTAGACAGCATTCGGTTGACCCATTATCCCTTTCATTTTGTGCCACGATTCAGCATCTCTGCAGTTTCACCTGTTTATTCGCTCATGCCACCGATGAACAACGAGGGTATGAATATTCGCAGTTGATATTTCTCGTTTCCACCGAGAAATTGCTCTTCCGTCCCAATCGAATTGAACCAAGGGTCATCAAACGACGACCCAAAAAATATCCAAGGCTTTCTTTGCCGAGAGAACAGTTGAAACGAAAATGTCAGAATCGAAAAATCGACGCCAAAACAAGAAAGACTATTCCAGCTTATTGAGCTGACTTGAACCCCATCAACCACCTTTGTCCCCAATCGAGTTGAACCCCGCGCGGTTAAACGTCGTCCAAAGGCATATCCACGACTTAACGAGCCGCGAAAACAAGTGAGAAGAAAACTCATGAACCAAAGATATTCTACTCGTGCAGCGGGCTGAGTCCGTGCTATTCAGAAAGGCGAGTACTATAGAAAACATAAACAAAATAATCAAAGTGTTACATTTTTGGCATTCAGTCGCATAACAGTCTTATACCAATTCTCTATCAATACGCTACTTATGAAATCTCGAAGTTCGTAGTCGCGCAATTCATTGCGCGTTCAGACGGGGGATGAATCGCCCTACTACGAACCGCCATTAGTAGCCTTCAGGTCTGGAATTGGTATAAGAATTTCTGTATCATCTTGAATCTTATCTAAAGGGGGAGAATCTCTATGGCAGAAATTTACCAGGAAAGAATGACAGCAGAAATCGAAGGAGAAGTTGTAGTCTTCTTGATAGGTATGCGCATTAACTAATTTTCAGTATTAAATCATAAATTCTTGGAGGTGAGGGAATCTGTCGAAATCGATTCCCATTAAAGACATAAACTTGTGGTAAGAAACATTACCAAGCCAGTCAATAACGGTTTGACAGGTATCAGCTATAGACGCAAAAAAGGAGTTACGGGTGACATCCGCCCTCATTTGCCTCCAAAGTCGCTCGATTTTATTTAGCCAAGGGCTGTAGGTCGGCAGAAACACGGGATAAATCTGCTGTGCGTAGGCATCAAAAAATGGGCATAACATATCAGTGGTATGGGTCGATGCATTATCCCATATCAAAAAAATGAAATATTCATCAAGCATCTCACACAGAGTTTGGAGATAGCTCTGAACTTCCATGGTCCGTTTACGGTCAAAGATTTGGTAAAGCCCTTCGCCAGTGGGATAAACAACCCCTCCCAGAAGATATTTGACTTCATCTTGTCCAGGAGAAGTGATTCGGTTTTGCTGATTAATAAGTTGATAGCCCTTGCCAATGTCAGGGCACCGATGGATTTCAGTTTCATCATAGTAGACCATCACCGCCTGTTTGGTCCGAACAACCGGAATGATCCCCGGTGAAATTATCGAAATATCCTCCGATGTTAGTTCCAAGGTTTCGGCTTTTTTTTTATCGCCTCAATTCTATCGCGCTTTTGAGTATATTCTGGATCTGGTGAAGTGATTCGAAGCTGGCTTCTGCCCATATTGATTTTGTGCTGACGTAAAATATACCACAGCATCGAAGGGCAGAGCTTAACCGAATGATATTGTTGACAGTAGTTGGACAACAACTTAAGTGTCCAGTTCTGACAAAGGGTGTTAAGCTTTTCAAATGAGCCAGGGGGTTGATGAATAATCTCTGTCCATTGCTCGGTAGTTAAATTCAACCTGGGGCGTCGTCCAGGCTTTTTGTCAGGTAGTAATTGTTCGAGTCCGCCTTGGTTGTAGGCATGAACGAAGGCACGAATGGTCTGGGGAGTGACCTTGAAAATGGATGTCAATTCGCTGACCTTTTTCCCTTCAGCAGAAAGTTGAACCGTCAGCAATCTCCGATAGATGTGTGGCTTGTGACAACTCTTTATCGCTTCAATGAGTTGAATTTTTCCCGCTTCATCAGATATGGTGGCAAATATCATTCAACACTCCAGGAACATTGATGGTAAAACAGCTAATTAGGGGCTGTATTTTTCTTTCACACTATTGAAATGCCTTTCAATTAAGTATACCTCACTGAATCATAAAAATCATAGTTTATTCTTGAAAATTAGTTAGTATGACAAGGTAATCATTGACCTTATGAACCTTGATTAAATAATTGGGTAATCCACCGACAGGCTATTACCCGATTAATTTTTATCTTCATCAGGTCACTCGACTCACTTGAAATACCCGGCACGATCAGCGGAATAGATTTATGGAACAAACCGCTCAGGTCAAAGATGTCAAGGCGGGCTCAAGTGGCAAATGATGAACCACCAGAGAGAGGAAATATGCAAACTAGAGATTATTACAATGTTGTAATTATCGGAGCTGGGCTGGCTGGACTCTCATTGGCTCGGCAGCTTTTGCTCACTTCCGACAGAACGATTCTGTTGGTTGAGAAACGCGCCGAAATTCCACCTGCAAGGCAGAAGGTTGGGGAGTCGCTGGTGCAGGTGGGTGGCTATTACTTCTCGAAGGTGCTCGACCTTGAAGAACACCTGTTCAGAGAGCACTTCATGAAGTACAACCTGCGCTTCTACTGGAAAACCGCCGGCCGGGAGAATCGTTGCTTCGAGGACTACAGTCAGGCCTATATACGGACGTTTTCCAACATCGCCAGCTACCAGCTCGACCGTAACAAGATCGAAGCCGAGTTGCTCAAACTCAACGGTGAGAACCCGAACTTTACCTTTTGCGCTCCTATTGCTGATCTGAACGTCTCGCTCTCCGACGACGGCCCACACTTTCTCGGTTTCAAGAACAATGGCAGTGACGTTTCTGTGCGCGCCGATTGGGTGGTAGACACATCTGGGCGAAGGAAGATCCTTGCCCGCCAAATGGGGCTGGAACGGAAAAACGCCATCCGCCACGGCACATCTTTCCTCTGGGTCGAGGGGCTCGTCGATATCGATAAGCTAACAGATCTCTCACTCAAAGAGATTCGATTGAAGAAACACCGCGCAGCAATCGGGCACCTGCCTATCTGGTTGGCGACCAATCATTTCATGGGCGAGGGCTTCTGGTTCTGGGTCATTCCCCTTCACGGGAAAACCAGTCTCGGCCTGGTCTACGACAATACAATCTTTCCCCGTGAGCGTGTGGCAACTCCACAGAAGCTGATTGAATGGGTGTGTGAGGAGTTTCCACTTTTTGCTCGCGACCTGCCATACCGGAAAATCCTTGACCGTGGCGGGTTCAAGGATTTCTCCTACGGTTGCGTTCAGACGATTCACAAATCAAAGTGGGCACTTTCGGGGGAGTCTGGCAGATTCACAGATCCGCTTTACAGCCCCGGTAGCGACTTTATTGCAGTGCATAACACGCTCGTTACCGATGCCATCCTGACGACGGACGCAAGTGAACTGGCTGACAAGTGTCGTCTCTACGAAATCCTGATGCAATCAATCTACGAGTCACTGATTCCAAGTTTTTCTGTCAGCTACGATGCACTCGGCGATCAGGAGACGTTTACGCTCAAGTACACATGGGAGCTTTCAGTCTATTTCTCTTTCTTCGTCTTTCCGTTCATCAACGACCCTACCACAGACCGCCGGTTCATCCTTTCGTGGCTTAGCAAGTTCTCCCGCCTGGGCGCAATCAATAAGAATCTGCAATCTTTCATCAGCGGCTATTACCAATGGAAGAAATCTCATCGGCAACCGTCGTGCAAGCCACTGTTCCATGACTTTACTGAGATTGGTGCATTGCGCAAAGCCGAGAGTACGTTTTATTCTGTTGGTGTTTCGGTCGAAGAAGCTAGACGTATTCTCGACGCACAACTCAACAATCTCAAGGAGTTGGCTCGTTTCATCGTTGCCCACATTAGCTCGGTCGTGCTTTCGGACAAGCGCATTTTCACTAATCGCTCGTTCATCGAGAGCATCCATTTCTCTGAACTCCGTTTCGATCCCGTTGAGATGCACAATCGATATGCGGAATGCGCTGATTCACCGGAATTGTACGAATGGACTTTCGATCCGTTCGTGCTCGACCAGTTCCGCATGGAACCTGATACGGCCTTCGCAGAACCAAGTATAAGTATTGATTAAAAACGCACTCAATGGACGATTACGTTCCACACATTGAAACCCAAGGCGTTGTTGAAGATAAGGTTTGGGAGGCGAATCATATTGCCGCCCTGTTTTCGATCTGTCCTGTAAGACCTATGAAAATTCTGAGAAAGATCAAAATTAAATATATCTGCCTGACATTATTGGTCGCATTCTTTGTTTATGGCGTCTTTTTTTATTTTAGCTATAAAGGCTTTACACATGGGCTTATAAATCAATTCCGTTATGCGACCATGGCTGAAAATAAAAACTTGAACTTTTGTGTGAGCTATTGGCTCGATTTTATGGAAAAGTTGAGGTTTGATGAAGCCACTGGATTCTATAGTTTTGATGAACTCGCCCAGGAATATAATGAAAAACGGAATTCAAACGACTTTGAAAGCGGTACACTCGCTTATCATCGAGGAGAATTCGCCCAAGCGATAACCCATATCGAACGAGATATTGACCGAAACGGCGAATCCGAATCCAAATTATTCTGGCTGGCGATGAGTTACATGCGCCGCGCCGAAGCTCAAAACTGTCTCTCCAAACTGATTGATCATTCTTCTTATAGGGAGGAGTTAGTCAATTATCAGCATGCTTATCATGACTATACTCGCCTATGTTCTTTGCCCTTGACCCAATTTCACGATCAGACCGAGAGTTCAAAAATTGCCGCGAAACTCTTTGAAACACTTCTTGATAACTATGATGAAACAAACAGGCTCTACCAATGGTTATTGAACTTTTGTTATATGACGGTAAACGCCTTCCCGCAGGACGTACCGCCGAAATATCGCATACAGAGTCGTTTCATCGAATCTTTTTATGGCAAGGGGAAAAACGAGGTCGAGGCGAAATATGCTTATCTGTCGTTTGAAGACCGCGCTAAAGATCTGAATGTGAATACACATGATACCGGTCGAGGAGTTGCTGTAGAGGATTTTGATAAGGATGGATACCTCGACATCGTTACCGGCGGAAGTTTTCATGTCGTCAGATACTACAAGAATGATCGAGGTCTTGAGTTTATCGATCAAACGGAAGCAGTCGGACTAGGGGGAATTAAGCAATCCTTTGTGATTACGGCAGCGGATTACGACAATGACGGTTGGATTGATATTTTCGCTTGTCGTCCTTTTGAGCATTTTATGCTTTTCAGGAATAACCAGGACGGAACCTTCACGGATGTCACCTTTTCGTCAGGACTGCTCGAAAGGAAGCCGGACAACCTAATTGCGGCGACCTGGATTCCTGCATGGGGGGATGTTGATAATGATGGTGACCTGGATCTGTTTCTGGCGCAATGGGGTTTCAGACTTCCCTTTGTAAAAGGGTTGATGACAATACCCAGAATGGATTCAGCCTTATTTATCAACGAGAATGGTCATTTTGTAGATAAGACCAAAGAATATGGATTGGAAGGTATATTGGAAGATCAGTATTATATTGGTTCAACTTTCGGTGATTTCGATGCGGATGGATATCCTGACCTGTTTATATCAAGCCCTTTAAGAAATACCAGCGTTCTGTTAAGAAATATTTCAGGTGAACGCTTTGAAAAGACGAATCTCATCCGCCGCACGGAACCTGGATTTACCGCTGCATTTGTTGATGTCAATCATGACGGTAGACTGGACATTTTTCAAGGAGGCTTCGGGGACGCAAAAACGAATACGGCACAAACGGTCTTTGGTGAAAATGTAGACCGGTATCAGTCCGGTCACAGCACCATTCATTTGCAAACTCAAGATGGTCAGTTCGAGGAACGGAATGATTTCTTCGCGGGTAACATGCCGATGAGCACCATGGGGGCTTCCTACGGAGATATCAATAACGATGGAAGTTACGACTTTTATCTAGGAACAGGAAACCCAGAAGGGTGGTTTGTACTGCCCAACTTGATGTATATGGGTGAACTCGACGGTACAAAACCTACCGGGCGTATGACGAATATTTCGATGCTTCACGGATTTGGCACGATTCAAAAAGGCCACGGCATCGTATTCTTTGACTTTGATGAGGACGGCGATCAAGATATTTATTCAAGCCTGGGTGGAATGTGGCCTGGGGATGGATGGCCGAATCAGTTTTTTGTGAATAACAGTCAATTGGAAAATAAGTGGGTGAAAATCCGGTTGCGCGGTCGGCAAACAAACTATTTTGGAGTTGGATGCACAATTCGCGTCACGGCTGTAAATGCAGATGGCGAGGAAATCATCAGGTATTATCATATGGATAACAAAACTGGATTTGGTAGTGCCCCTTATCTGGCTCATATCGGGCTTTTAGATGCAACGCATATTGAGGAAGTTGAAGTGCGTTGGCCCGTTTCAAAAACAACGAAGATTTATAAAGCTAGATTGGGTCAATTAAACATCCTTGACGAAAATGAAGGTACTGAAAAAGAGGTTTTCAGTGAATGACTACGCCCCATTGATAGAAAAAGCATTCTCTCTTAATCTGAGCGAGCAATCCTATCGTGTCGAAGACATTGAAGGCGACATCCCGGATTTCATCCGTGGAACGTACTACCTGAACGGCCCAGCGAAGTTCTCGCGGGCGGGACTGCGTTACCGCCACTGGCTCGACGGCGATGGAATGGTCTGCGCGTTGCGCTTCGATGACGAGGGTGTGCAGTTTACTAACCGCTTTGTGAAATCCACGAAGTTCGTCGCAGAAGAAGAGGCAGGCCGCCCAATTTTCCGCACCTTCGCCACCGCGTTTGAGTCCGATCAACTGAAACGCGGGGTTGCCCTTGAACCGTCGGTGAACGTGAGTGTCTACCCCTTCATCGGGACGTTACTTGCATTCGCTGAACAGGGATTGCCTTGGGAACTCGATCCGGTAACGCTGGAAACACGTGGCGAGTTCAATTTCGGTGGTCGTCTGAACGAGATAAGCCCATTCTCCGCCCATCCAAAATTTGACCCCGTTACTGGCGAAATGTTCAACTTCGGCATCTCCTTCTCTGCCACGCGGCCAACCCTGAATGTTTATCGATTCGACAATCAAGCACAACTGCTCTCTCGGAAACGACTCCGACTGGATTATCCCTGTTCGATCCACGATTTTAGTCTGAGCCCGACTTATACTGTCTTTTATTTGAGCCCATACCTCCTGGACATGGAAATGCTGATGGGAACAGGTCGAACACTCATGGACTCACTCAGTTGGGAGCCAGAGCGCGGTAGCCAATTACGCCTCGTATCGCGTGAAACGGGTGAAGAAATTGCCTCGATTCCTATTGGTCAGAAATATTGTCTGCACCTGATCAACAGTTTTGAGAAAGATGACAGGCTGATAGTTGACGTTATAGAGTACGATCAACCCATTTATGACGAATACCAGGTCGTGCCAGACCTTTTCACCGGTGTGCGCGAAGCTCAACCGGTCCGCTTTGTTGTTGATATGAAGAGTTGTGAATTAATCGAACGGCGAACGCTTGACTATCACCTCGCGCCCGATTTCCCGTCTGTCCATTCAAGACAATTAACGCAATGTTACCAAGACTTTTGGATGCTCAGTATGTCTGCTGAACGGCGACCGGGGCGCAAGTTTTTCAATCAACTCGTCCACGTGAATTGGGATGAATCAACGGCATACGACATCTACCAGGCAGGGCCAATGCATTATCTCGGAGGAGAACCAGTCTTTATCAACAATCCGAACAAAGAGCGAAGTGGAATAATCATTTGTCAGGTGTTTGATGCGGAACATACGGCAAGCGCATTTGCTATCTTCGATGCGTTTGACGTCGCCGACGGGCCCGTAGCGACGCTCCGATTGCGAGCACCCGTTCACCTCGGGTTTCACGCCTCGTTTGAGCCCCGATCAAGATCGGGGAACTGATACGGGTCATGTTTAGAGCAACTAACACAACACGATGTCCGAAGCCCAATTTATGCGATGAGGTTTATAGATGATCAGCCGGAGTCCCTGTCACCAGATCATCACCTGGCTGCACCTGACTGCCACGGAGGCTTTGCCGGCTAACTGTGCATATCTACCGTTGGAGCAATTGATACCCACCGACGTTGTAACGGTGATGCAGGCAGATGTTGAGGCCATCAACCCAAATGCACACACGGTTGGTACCAGCAGCGGCGAGGTCAATTTCGACCGCTTGGTCGTTGCTCTGGGATCAGAAACAACTGCGCCGCCGATTCCCGGTTTGGACGCGCATGCCTTACCACTGCGGTGGTGGTCCGACGCGGAGCATCTTCGCAAACACATACGCCAGCAGTTTGCCCATGCCGGATGCACTCAGTCACAGGCCGAGCGGCGCAGCCTGGTGCGGTTTGTGGTCGCCGGGGGCGGATTCACCGGCTGTGTCAGCTTGTGGGCGAACTGGCTCACTGGGTGACCGATCTGGCCGATGAACACGGCGTCCCGATCGCCGACATTCATCTCATCCTCTTGGAAGCCGCATCCCGCTTGCTGCCGGGATGGGAGCGGTTGTACAGCGAACGCGCCGAGCATGTTTTGCGGCGCAAGGGGATTGACGTGCGTCTTTCAAGCAAGCTGGAGAAGGTGGAGCCCACGCGGGTCACGTTCAGCGGTGAAACGCTTTCTACCCATACCATCGTCTGGGCGGGAGGCATTCGTGCACCATCTCTCTTGGCCTCTAATGGCCTATCCACCGGAAGGCAGGGGCGCGTATTGGTTGATGACTATCTGCGCGTTACCCAGTATCCCGCTATTTATGTAGCCGGTGACTCGGCGTTGTTTGTCAAGGCGGGTCAACCGCTACCAGCGACCGCCGCGTTGGCCCTACGACAGGGGGCATACGTAGCAACCACGATTGCCGACGAAGTCAATGGCCAACCGATTGAGCCTTATCGCCCAAGCAACCCTGGCATGTTAGTCTCGCTAGGTGGCAGCGACGCGGTGGGCGATCTCCTTGGCGTTTCGCTCCAAGGCTTTGCGGCCGGCTTGGTGAAAGAAAGCATAGAGCGCTTGTATATCTCGACATTGACTGGCAAACTGCCGGTGATTGGCCGATTCCGGTATGATAAAACTTCATTTTGTTAGGTAAGAGAAAGGCTGTCTTTGGCACTTATGGGATCATTTAGGATGCTCAGTCCTGTTGAGGCGCATCAATTAAATAGGTGATGGAATGAAGGCAATGAAACTCAAGGACAAAGTGGCAATTGTTACCAAGCCGACATTGGAAATATTGCTGATGTGGAGAGCAAATGAGCAAAGAGTGATCGGTTCAT
The DNA here is from genome assembly GCA_022567695.1 of Candidatus Poribacteria bacterium. Lineage (GTDB taxonomy): Bacteria > Poribacteria > WGA-4E > WGA-4E > PCPOR2b > JADFGN01. Next base: position 9,718 of record JADFGN010000177.1, read on the forward strand.
TTAAGGCTTGATGGCCCCGCTTCGCGGGATCTCGCAAAGCTAGAGACTTGATTGCTTGATGGCTCAATGGTCAACGCGAATCGGCAAAAACCTCATCAGGACTGAAAAATCGCCCTTTAAAAAATTCGATGTTTGACCGCAGGGTGGCACGGGCGATTGATGTGGCACTTGACGAATTCGAGATGACACCTTCTCTGCTGATGCAATACGCGCAGATGACGAAGAACGAAGTCTTTTTGCACATGGCGATTAAAGCACTTGCAGAAGACGGGAAGATCTTACGGAATGTGAATCAGATTTGCCAGTTATTCTCAAAGAGCACCCAACGGATGCTTGATGCGGAATTCGGTCTCAAGCATCGCGGATTGCTGCGAATTCATTGGGGAAGCTCCAAGCGATACTGGTACGTCTACGATTCCCCTGTGGGTCAAGAAGAACTCATTCCCACCCCGCCCGCACCGACACTCGTTGAAGTCTCAGAGCCCAAAAAGCCTTCACTTCTTAAACGCCTGAAATATTTGATTACGGGCGTCGAGCTCGACAATTTCGATCTTGTGGATGAGGCTCATTATCAAGAAAGGGTTGAGGAAATCTTTGAATGAAACTTTGTAAAGGCTCAAAAACTTTCATTAGGGCTGACGTTTGGTACGAATTGACACGCTTTGCGATTCGTCTGTTCTCCGCGGCAAGGCACGTCATCGATGATCCGCTGCTTCGGAGCCTGACCTTCAGTGACTGGGAAGCGGCACTCGTCTATTTCGCGCAAAAGGCGGAAGAAGAGCGGCTGGTCTTGGTGCTCGATGAATTTCAGTATCTCTGTGAAGATAACGCGGCACTTCCCTCGCTGATCCAACGCTTTTGGGATCTGCACGGGAAAAACAGCCAGCTGTTTCTGATCCTGTGTGGCTCACAGGTGAGGAAAATGGAGCGGGAGGTCTTAGCGGAGAAGTCTCCCCTGTATGGCCGACGCACAGGACAACTACAGTTGATGCCGCTCTCTTACCGCGACAGCGGGCGGTTTTTCCCCGAATATTCCCCCAAAGAGAAGATAGTCGCCTACGGCATCGGAGGCGGCATCCCAGCGTACCTCAACCGATTCGACCCGCAAAAGACACTGGAACAAAACATCAAAGACGAGTTGCTCTCCGTGCAGAGTTACCTGTTCGACGAGGTCAACTTTCCGAGAAACTTTGGGTTGCTCCCAAACGGGTCGGGGCGCATTGGGAATCCGGTCTTGACATCGACGTGCTGACCAGAAATGTTGATGGGAGTCACGGGTTCGGGGAGTGCAAATGGTGGGATGCGCCGGTCGGGGAAAACGTCCTAGATCATCTCATCGAAAAAAGCAAGAAAGTCAAGTCTCGATGGAAGCGTCAGAAGCGATACCTGCTGTTCTCGGCGAGCGGGTTTACCGATCAACTTTTTCAGAGGGCAGCCGCAGAGGGCGTCGTCCTCATCGAGGCAAACGGCATCGGCTTTGTTTCCGTTTTAGAACCGTTTGACACCACTTCTGCAATCGGGAAAGCCTGTCTGGGGATGATTGGCGTCTTTGCCCAACTGGAGCGGGACCTGATTGCGGAGCGGACTAAAGACGCGCTAAGGTACTTAAAGGAGATTGGCGAACCGCTCGGCACGCCGGCGTTAGGGTTTGCCGTTGGCGACAATGGACGGGAACCGGTCGATTCCGAGCTGGCGGTGGTCCGCTATGCGAAGAAATTGCGCCGCTCTGGATACGGCTTGGGCAAGATTGCGTCAACGTTGAATTTGGAAGGCATTGCGACCAAACGCGGGGGAAAGTGGCACAAGTCAACGGTGAGGTATCTGTTGAACAATTCGCTTTATGACGGCATCGAGTAGGGGACAAGAAACGTCCCTTTTTTGTCCCTCTTTTCTCCCCGCTTGCCATATGGGGCTGTATGATGCCTTTGTTTTCTTCATGCATCAGGGGTATCAATTTATGTACTTTCGGATAGCGAATGGCAACAATGATCCGCCCGTCTTCAATTATCTGGAGGGCGATGGCATTCCGACACAAGCATACTCAAGCTTTTCCGAGTTTTTGAAAGAAAGTGTAGAAGATCACATACGAATCCTTAAGAATCGAGGCAAACTGCAAGTCCGGTTTTGAAACGAAATGTGCAAACCCCTCGTTTATCCCCATATAAACACGGTAAAACGGAGGTCAAACCTGTGGCAGATAAAAAATTGGTCGGCGTGAAAGTGCCGGTTGACTTGCACGAACGGATCAAGCGTTGTGCCGACGCTAAAGGGATTTCGATCTCGGAATTGGTTCGTGGCGCCATCAAGCAACGGTTAAACGGGGATAAACAACCGGTAAACCCGGCGTTTAACGAAGTCAAGAAAGCTCAAACCGCCCTTTTGGAACAGTTAAGCCGAAAAGACGGTCAAATCGAAAAACTCCTTTCTGAACTCACCGAATCCCGTCAGCGGACTGACACGATCATCATGCAGCTCTCGAAGACGATCGAGAAGCAGCAGTCTCAACTTCATTCTCAGACGCTGCTCATCGAAGACCTGCGGCAGCCAAAACCGTTCTGGCATCGGTTTTTCCAGCGTCGAAAGCTTCTTAAATCGGGGTGCTGACCCCGACAGATCGGGGGCAGATTGAAGATTGTCTACAAAAAAAGAACTTGATCTTTTTTTGTAGATCGAATATACTGTAATCCAACGTCTTTCTGGAAAAATGCCCTAGAACTGAAAAACCCCCAAGCGAAAACTCCTGGGGGTCTTTCAGGAAACGGATTTTCTGTTGGCGGAAGGCTTAAAAAAGTCTTCTTGCCAAAGGGCATTCTCCTGTTTCTACAGGCAGGAGGCTTTTAGGCTTTTTGCCCAAAAAATCCATCAATCAGGTTGATTGATATTATATGGCAAAAAGCCTTCTCTTGCAACCCAATTTTTTATGCAAGGAGGCTTTTTTCATGCCATCTTTAAGCTCGCTGACTATCAAGATCGGGTTATACACCCCAAAAGAAGAATGGATTCATACCGACCTTATAGGTGCCGCCCCGATCATCGCACAACACATTGACGAACCCACAGGCATCTACCTCCCCCTCTCCTACCAAACCCAATGTGGAGCCGCCTGTAAAAACGACGGTCACAAGCACCACGACCGT
>JADFGN010000719.1 GCA_022567695.1 Candidatus Poribacteria bacterium
CCATAGGCTTTCTGATAGTTAGGCGGTGGGGCGGTGAGTTCGTCTTTTTCTGGCTTTTTCGAGATCTCTTCCGCGAGTTCGATATAAACCTGCGCCATCTCCGATTTGCGGTCGGCGGCAAGGAGGCGATCGGTCTCGGCGCTGTAAATGGCTTCTGCCTGTTCATACGCTTTTTGTTTGAGGTAGCATTGGGCTTTGAGGAAGGTTGCTTTCCTAAACCACGCTGAATTGGGATGGGCTGTTAAAAGTCGATCGCACGCCTGAATAGCATTGGTGAAGTCTTCGGCGTAGAAAAGTGCAAGTCCTTTAAGATAGAGGAGCACATCCCGTTCATCATCCGCCGTGACAAGGGCATCGTCGATTTGCTTCACGGCGTCTGTGAACTGCTTCGCCTGAAGCGCAGATTTGATTTCGGTGAAGGAATCTTGGGCTTGGATGGCGCATGTGAAGATAAATAGTGCCAGTGCAGTCACAGTCAATCTTGTCATGGTAATCCTCCTGAAAGTGTGAGCGTGTCGGGGTTTGATGAATCTTTAGTGGACTCCAGCTTTGTGAAATGGTAGGGGGCTAAATCTAATCTCGGCCTTCTAGCTTTTGATACTGTTTGGTCAAGTTTGAAATGATACCTGACCAGATGACGGCTGCAGCCATGGCGATGATAGAAAATGCTGAGCCCGTCAGTCCAAGGAGAGCGATTATGATGGCACTTCCACTTTTCGAGGCCCGATAACCGAATGAATCGATAATCTGCTTGGCGCGAAAGCGAGCGTCGAATGATAAAGGAATATAGAAAATTTCCTTGCCAGCACGAAAAATCGAGTAGTCGAGAGCTTTGAAAATCAGAAACGCCCCCGCAGCACTCCATAGCGAAGGCGCAACGATAAGTATGGCACATGTCACAAAATGGACGGTGGGGATACCCAAATGTACCATGCGCAGTGGGGCAAATCGCATCAGCAACGGCGCGACGATGAATTGCAAAACAGCGGCAGCTATCCCTAGTGTTCCGTAAAAATTGCCAATAAACGCCGTTCTTTCGTCAGCAACAGGCTTTGCAATTTCGATGAACCCCTTGAATCGTAGGTCTAGCACGGTCGAAACAACCTGCGTTGTTAGGATTAACAATGCAATGAATACGAGGTAACGAGAACGAAGAAAAACTTTCAGTCCTGTGTGGCCAAGTTTGCCCCTCTTCTCTGCGTCTGAAGGTTGTGGTTCGCCAGCCAATGCGTAAGCGGTATAAGAACATACCGCAGCAGGTAGTAGCGACCCCGCAGTAAAAAGAAGCAACGTCTGACTCCCCAAAGATTCTGCCAATCGCCCGACGAGAAAACCACCTGTGATTGACCCCAGCGAAGCGAGACCGCAGAAGGGACCGTTGAGGCGACGTGCCTGTTCAGAACTTAACGTGCTGTTCACAAAAGACCAGTATTGCTCGATAATGAGAACGATGTACGCTTCTCGAAAAACATAGATGATTGCTGTCGCGAAGAGATAGCCTTTCAGAATCAGAAGGTAGGCACTTACGATAACTGCGATTGATAGCAATGATGTGATAAGCAAGGCATGGCTTGCGCCGAACCGCGAAAGAAGACGCCCGTAACCATAAATCATCAAGTATACACCGGGGAATACGGCGGCCATGACCCAAGGCAGGTTTTTAGCACCGTAAGCTCCGATGAATAGCGAATCTGACACGGCTCGAATGAATTCGTAGCCGCACAGCAGGAAGCTCGCTGCTGCGGCAATTGCAATAGCAGCGAGGATTGTTCGTTTTGAGAAGATCATGGTTTATCTCTACGAATGAAAGTCGCTCCGTGCCGAGGTAGTTCTCCAAATACCGTCCAATTTCAAGCAACCGAACAACCCGAAAGACTGCATACGAAATAATACACACGACAGACATGAGATGTCAAGTTAAGAATAAATCATGGTCAGTCGTCTCCATTCACATACTCATCCCAGTTGGTTTTATTAAAATGAGTCATGAACTCGGAGACGTAAGCGTCTTGAGGTTGTTGTCCGAGTGTGACACGGATTACCTTAATCCTGCTCTGGGTCGATGATGCGTGGGACTTCCTTGCGAAATCCTCATCTCTTTCAAAACACCTTTGATGGCCTCCTCGGAGAGGCTAGGGTATGCGTCAATAATCTCTGGAATCGTCATTCCGCTGGCAAACATTTCAAGCAGGTGTGCCACTGATATTCGTGTATCACGCACACGTGATTTGCCGCCAAGATGATCGGTGTCAGCGACGACCCATGTTTTATCCATCACGAAGTCACTCCATTTCTGTTCCTAGTAGATGATTAGTCTATCGCAAATCTTTTTCAGTATATCACAAATTTCCACATGAAATCAAGAAGGAGGCTTTCACCTTTGAAAAAACAAATCACTCACCCGGTGGCAGTTTCGTTCCTCATTCTGATCCTCACCAACTTTCTTCCGATGGTGAGTTGGATATACAATTGCAATTGGCTCATCATTTTTAACTAATTTTCGGGAATAAGTTCCCGCAAGAAATCAGTTATCATGCGGGCCCCGTGGTTTGAAATATATACTTTAATAGAGAAATTTAGTAATTTGACAATGTTAAATTAGAATCCGCGTGCCATCTGC
>JADFGN010000178.1 GCA_022567695.1 Candidatus Poribacteria bacterium
GCTGCCCCACGCTCTCCCCTCCTTACGAAGGAGGGGCCGGGGGAGGTTAACAGAACTGTCCGCCCCTAAGCCCTCATAGGTTCAGGGGAGTTAATTCTCCCCTCTCCTTGCAGGAGAGGGGCCGGGGGGAGAGGTCTATTGCAGATCTCCAATATGTATTTGCCCCTTACAAAAATCGAAAATTCCAAGCTAACCGGACTCAACGGCCGGACAATCAAGCACTTCCTCCGACCGTTGTTAACGCCTTCTTGAGCGGCGCGTCTGTCCCATTCCCATCGTCGTTTTATAACCGGTGCCACAATAGAATGCAAAATCCGCCAGAACATTGGCCATCCAGATTTGCGCCTCGTTGCCGGAATTCGGTGTCGGGAATCCATAAGTACATCGGCCCACAAACCCAATCTCCTTATGATTGCCGAAATCTAGCATCCGGGTTCGCGCATCATACTTGATGACCTCTGCATAGTCGCCAATGAATTCGAGCATGGTCTGTTTATCGATTGGTACGGGCGCAAAAGCATTCCATTTGTTAATCCAACTCTGATAGCAACGCACCAGATCTATCATGGCTTGATTGCGAGTTCTTTGCCCCCGCGGCGTCATCTGCCGAAAAGCGGTTGGGGAGTAAAAGCGTAAATGGATCTGGCGTTTCGTCTGGGCAGATTCCATCAGTTGTTCGTAGGTGGTGTTCCCGCTCCAACTTGGTGTCTCACCGTCACTGGAGATAATTCGGCTCACTTCAAAGGTTGCCTCTCCGAGCCGGATCTGTGGCAGTCGTTGTGAGGTCAAAAATGCACTCCCGAAATCGGAAAAGAGTTCATCTAAGAGAAATGTAAACCGGAGCCAGCATTCGGTCCCGGCCCGAATCCGTAGATGGTCTCCACAGCGTTCGGTCTTTGCTATCAGCGGCGACACCGTAAACGGCTTCTGGCCCGAGGCGGCATGAATTTCGTTTGCCGTCTGAGGATTACCCGCTTTCAAGAGCGAGAGAAACGCCGCGTGGGCGTGATGTCCCATCGTTGGGCGGAGCAGCACATCTTTGGTCGGGATGAGATAAATAACAGTGCTGATTGGCATGGATGTCTCCTTTCTATTAATTCAATCTCCCGTCGAATCGTTTTCTTCTTCCAAATCTCTCAAATAATGTAGCCAAATCTGTTTGTCTTTGCCTGCTTCATCTTTCGTACGATAGACAAAGCTTCTCTGGTAACCACGACTTCCTCTGTTCTCGAAAACGATGGGTGGTTTGACGTAGCCGATGTCCTGGCTATAGTATTCTTTATCTTCAGGCACGAGAACAAAGAGGTCTTTGAAATAAACACATCCACCCCGGTCAAGCGGCTTGAATACGAATTTTTGATCGTTGTCATTGTAAAATCTATGATAAACTTTAAATCCTTCGTCCTCTGGCTTCCCGATACACTGACTCAGCCTCACACTGACCGCATTTTGCGGATAATCCTCTGGGTTCTCTGGTTCCTCGGTAATCTTCGTGACTAAGGTGACAGACGGCTCAAAACTCCGTGTCACCACCAACCCCCGGTCATGAAGCGGCTTGTTTTCCAAACGCGCTTCGTAGACGTATTCGTAAAGCATCTCGAATAACATCTCAGCTCGGTAGTCGTGATGCGGTTCCCGTTTGATGAATTGGAGCAACGACTTTGCGTCAAATACCTCGCCATTTTCACTTCGCCACTTTAATTCTTGGATATATTGTTCCTGATCGACTTGAGAAATCGTGCGCAAAAAATGGGGGATTTGATTGCCGACAACCACAACTTTGGCGTCTTGCAAATCACCTCTGCGATTACACCGCCCCGCCCGTTGAATTAACTGGTCTGGATTGCACAATTCGGTAACAAGCAGATGTGCATTGAGGTCACATCCGACTTCGATTGCACTCGTGGTGAGCAGGAGATAGCCACCTTCGTTCTCTTCGATTTTCTTTAATCGACAGTATACTTTTCGACGTTGGTAATCTGTAAGTCGTCCGTGATAGAGTAACAGATTTTCAAAGTTGTACCTCTCCTTCATCAGCATATATACACAGACCACATCTTCAATTGTCTCGATTGTAGCAATCGTTCGTTTGCACCATTGGTGTTTGCTAAACACATAGGCACAGATTTCGTCCCGAACATTTTTTGCTTTCCTGTATTCAATCTGCTTATTTGGGTAACAGCGAGGGCGCGCCGTTTCCAGTTTCTGTAATTTTACCCCTGTCGTATAATCGACGACATCAAGAAAGTCCAATTCTTCCTGATATTTCTCTGGCATTGTCGCTGTCATCACAACCAGATCGAGGTTCACCTTGTAAAGCGACTTCATTAAGCGCACGAAGTTCGTGAACGCAACCTTGTCATACGAATGCGCTTCATCAAAACAGAACAGATTCCTCCTATGACTATGATGAATCCGAAACGGGAAGATATAAGATTTTTTCTGCTCACCAAATCCGAAAAAGCGATAAAGGAACTTATCGAATGTCGTGATGATGACATCGCCGTCGTAAAGGTGGCGTCTGCCTGTTTCTTGCTTTTCGCCTTTGACGAACACTGTTCGCGAGGCACGTCCGCCTGTGTCAACGACCAAAGAGAAGGTTTCGGGTTCAATTTTGGACATCGATTTCAGGTATTTTTCACACCGTCCGATTTGATCTTCGACAAGGCTGCGCGACGGAAAAATCAGAAATAGACGGCGACTTGAAACAAGACTCGGAATCAGCACGGCTTCTGTCTTTCCGCTCCCTGTTGGTGATTTGAGCAGAATCGCAGGATTTTCACTCGTTGGCGAAATCCTGTCAAAAAGTACCCTCTGCATGGGGTTTGGATCGAAATCCGCGATTCTCCGATATTTATCTACTCCGCCCTGCATATGACCATCTCCTTTTGTTGACATTCAGCATATTTTGGCGCGTGCACAAGCAAATTGCGTAGCTTTGTCACATTTTGCCGTGGATTATCCTTCTTCAATTCTTGGGCAATTTCCTGTTGTTTCTCAAGGTCAAGCTCCCACTTGTAGTATTCCATCGACAACCGAATTTGTGACTCGCCAATGAACGGGTCAAACGGCGCAATCTCGATTTTTCCATCCTCCCGCATCCGCGAATGGAAATCCATAAATACACGCGGTTGCGCGGCTCCGGTGAAGGCATAAGTTTCAATCTCAGCCTCGATCTGGTCGCACATTTCCAACGTGTACAGGTCAATCGGAAAATTATCGGCCAATTGTTCGTACTCAGGATTTGCTTTCAACTCAGCAATCGCTTTTGCAATTCCATCCACCGAGAATTCATGATGCAGACGGATAAGCAGTTCGACGTAGCGATTCTCGTCGGCGACTTTGAATCGATGACCGGCGAACGAGTACATGAGTGCTTTTTTGCCACTCGACCTGTCGTCACGATAGAGCACACGAAACGTAATCGGTTTGGCGTCATCGTGCTTCTTTGCGGCTCGTATCAGCCATTCGCGTGTGTTGGTGCAATCGACCTTGAAATGCTTGGGATCGAATCGCTCTACCAATTGCACAACGCCATTGACGTGGCTTTCTAACTTCAGAACGGTCACTCTCCTCAAATTTGCGCCGACCAATGGGCAGAAAAAGACACGCCCAATGTCCACCCTGTCTGTTTTGTTAGTCATCTTCCAAACCTCCCATCAGTTCATCAACAAGCGCTTTCGGTAAATGGTTTTCGCCATCGGTGTAGTAGTCAAGTTCGATTTCCTGATTCGTTTGTCCCGCCATGAACGGCACGAAACCTTCGATTTGGCTTGGCTCCAATCGATCTAAAGTCGTGTTTTGCAATGCGCCGTTGTGCCATTTGTACCGATAGAGCGGAAATGCTTCACATGGCACACCGACCAATGCACTGCCGGGCAAAAGTGTTGACGGATTTACTGCGGCTCGTACCAAGTCAAGTTGGATTACATCGCTGACTGATTCGACAAACGCATAACCTTCCTTGCCGATTTTACACCCAAAGTTTTCGACACTTCGCAATTCATTGAGCAGGACATCGTTCTTGGATACGACGTAGCCGACCAACGCTTCGGTGAGCAGATAGTCCCATGTGTGGAGTTGATAAACCTCTTTCGGGTTGCTGTAGCGGACGAGCCGCGAAAAAGCGTTGTGATTGAATGCACGGATTCCTTGCCGCTTTGTCGTGTGAATCTTCCATCGTCCCCCGATTGGATAGGCACCGAGTGGGCACAGTTGCGGTGGAAGCGCATAGTAATTGGGATTTTTGACGGATGTTTCAGCGAAATGTCCGGCTTCAAGCAACTTCAGCCGTCGCAGGAAACCGGACATCGTTGTCGGCGGTAGAAACGGATAGGTACTGATGTGTAGAATCGAACTCGGCAACCGACGAAATGTTAATCCCGAAGTCGGTTTAATTATCAGCTTGAGCATCCACATGGTTTAGCACCTCCGACTCGAATCGCTCCAAATCATCTGTCAGCTTGGCAATTGCGCGATCGCCGACATACCGATGGAAATTGCCTCGCGTCAACTCCCCCGCCGGTGTTTGGACTTGACCCCCTATCGAGAACGCCGCATTTTTGAATTCCGCTTTTGCCTTTTCAACTTCCGTAATTGACGGCGAAACGACAGGACGCTTACCGACGGGAGCAAGGTATCGATCCACAACAATCCACGGCTCGGCGTTGTCCGAAATCAACGGTGCATCAAGAATCTTGACCCCTTTCGGATTGCCTGCGCCCAATCGCGCCAATGAACCAAAGAAGGCATAAACGACCGACGAAAATTCGCTCTCAGTCATGCTCAAGCAGTGGTTGTAAACTGGATAGAGCAATCCGGGTTCGTTGTATTCACGTTTGAATGGCATTGGCGTCTCCTCGCCCTGTTGCCTCAGCATTGACGGGTGCATTGCTCGTTGCTTCTCTTCCGGGTCAAGTGGCTGAATTGCCACTCCTCCGCCGTGTGTCAGCCGACCAATCATCGTCGTTGCAGGGCGTTTTTTAGTCCCTCCATCGTCTGTTTCGACATCTATGGCACTTGTGATAAGCCCACCAAAAACTCGGCAGATTGGACATTCGGCTTGGCTACAGGTATGCGGAATGCCGCAGTCGTAAGCGTCGCCCAGAAAACCGTTCGCTTTCGGTGCCCAGATTAACACACGCCGCTCGACGCCACGGCGCTTCGTCGGAGAGATGTAGCATTTTTCAATCTCCTCGCCGTTGTGCCGCTGAACGGTTACCTTCTCGACGAGATTGACGTTGACTTGCGTTTCATGACCAAAATAAAGCTCTTGACTGCCCTCCAAGATCGCGTAGATGTCGAAGTGGAAACGGGGTTGGTCAACATAGGATTCGAGTCCGGTTTTGACTTTAATTGCCATTAGGTCTATTTTCCTTTCGTGTTTTGGAACAGGTTAGCGAATTTGGCATAAAGGCTCAATTTCAGTTGGTAGCACAGTTTTCGTTGCTCATTCGCGGTTTTGTAATTTTCCTTGAACAGGGTTGCGTAGGCGTTCACAATGTCATCGAAATAAATGTGCAATTGCGACTGCCCCTTGTCATTGACCGTCTCCTTGCGATCTGAGAGGTCCAATCCAAGCCGGTTGGTCAACAGGCACTTTGCTTGGTCGTAGCAAAAGTAGTTGTCATCATTACGAAACATCGTGGCTCGCGTACTAGGTAGAGCTTTAGATGCGGTATAATTGAAAAAGTTGGGACTCGCTACTTTTTCTATGAGCTTGCTGACCTCGCGTTGAGTATCAAGATCTTGTCGTTTGGCGACTTCGCTACGTACATAGTCGCAGTAGGCATAAGTCAGCCCCGTCAAAGCGGCGACATCTTTGAAGAATTGTGCTTGATCCATTTTAGGTTTCTCTCCTTTTTCAAGTAATAGACAGTGCTTCTCACGAAGTGCTTCAAGCGTTCGTCTTTCACGATACGACCACTCATAGATCTGATTGGATTCGCTTGAATCAGCCGTCGTGAGCCTATAGATTGCAGAAATAACTTCATTTTTCTGAACCAGCCGAATTGCATGACCGAGGGCAATATTGTCACGTTGTCCAACGACCAACCTCGGCGAGAAGATTTCGTTGAGCATACTCAACCAAACGAAGTGTCGGGTGTCGAGCGAAATTTCCGACCCACCCGTGAAGAGTGTGAACTTCATCGTCTCAAGGGCTTCAGGTGGAAACGTCCTCGCAAGACGCCAGAGTGCGTACTGCACCTGTCCAATCTTTTCCGAAACGGGTGCGTTGTTGACAAATTCACGACAGCTAATGAGCAGGTATCGACCCGCGAGCAGGTTCAATTCACCGAGCGTCAACATGCGGAGATGATTTTCGATGGAAAACGAGTGTTCCTTCTCGTTGAGCGGCGAAAGTCTGACGACGATCGCACCGCTTGTTAGCTTAATTGGGCATGCAAAAGCGGCTGTCAAACATTCCCCACAAACATTGGGTTGTTCCTGGCTTCCGCCGGATTGCAGTCTCTGAGAAGGAGCTTCGAAGACAAAGCGGTTCGCCTGTTGCTTCTTTCCCTTTTTGAGCAACGTCCGACCACAACTGTAACAGATGCCAGTGGCTTTATCTCCGCCACCTCGCACAATGACTTCAGGGATTCTGTCAGTTGGTACAAGTGGACAGGTCATCGGTACAATCGGTTGGTTCAAAATCTCGATGATTGTGCCTTCAATACTTGTTTTGCCACCCTGAGATCTGAGCTTGACCGTGCCGTATGAAAACTGCATTGCCCCGTTGCGATTGAATCGACGTGATAAATCTTCGGCATCATCAAAGTCGCTCGGATCTGTTTGACTTCGCAACTCAAGTAAAATTTGCTGGAGCCGATCTCGGTTTTCTTGCCAAGCGAAATCAAGTTGTTCTTGTGCATCTTTAATCTTCTGCTCATCTTGTTTTTTTGCTTGCTCTGCTTTTCTCAAATCAGTGGATGCCTGTTTGTAATTGTCAGCGTTGCGCAAAATTCGCTCACGCAAGGTTGCAATGTAAAATGCCGCCAACGTTTGCTTCATTGCCTTCGTAGCGGGTGGAAAGCGGACGTAGCCAAAACCACGGTCGGTCAACTTCAGGCTATTGACGAATAACGTAAACGACTTGTACAGTTCACCCTCCGAGTAAGCGAATTCGATGAATTTATCCCACTCGTTTTCAAGCTCTAAGTGGGTATGTGGTACAAAAAGCCGAATCGTCAGATCGTTTTCGGCAAGCCGAATCCCATACTTTTTTCGCTGTAGATACGCTAAGAAACGTTCAATCAAACTGTCGTAGGCAATCCGGATTTGCAGCTCTTGGGGTAGCACAATTCTTTGATAGCCATAAATCTTGCCGATGGGCTGATTATTGAGACGGACAATTGCATTTTTACCTGTTGTTACGACAGGCTCAAGATGCAATTGCTCATTTCCGTTTGATTGAGCAATGCGCGTCGCATGACGTATCGCACGTAATGCGTCCATTTCCTCCCACCACCGTTGAAGTTGGCGGAATTGGTTTGCCTGAATTCGTTGATGGACGAATGCCTCAAATTCAGGTGTTGTTTGATTTCCGATAGTTGCCGCAAAGTAGGCAGCAAGTATTTTGTGAGTGATGAGATTTTCGGTGTTCATCATATAGCGTCCCTCCGCGTATCGAGCTAATAGCAGTAAGTATAAAACATTACCGATCGCACAAACCTGCAACTGATCAAAAAAAATGTGAAAATTTATCGTCAAAACCGATGAATTTCCGCCCAAATTGTAATGGGTTCGCCTGAAAGCGCACGACGACAGTTGTCAATCAACGTCTCGGACGGATTTATACATCAAGCCTGATATACTTCTATCATTCTCTTCGCCGTCTCCGCAACCCACTCACGCAGGGCTTTCGGCTGAATCACTTCCGCCTCATGTCCCCACTGCAAAAGCCACCACCCGATTTCTTGCCAGCCCGCAATAGTCACCTCGAACCGAAGTTTCCCATCAGGCATCGTGTGCATCTGTTGTGTCGAATGCCATCGCACCTCTTGAATGAGAGGTGCAACGCGCGGCTCAAAATCAATGACAATGTGCGTTTCAGGACCAAGCCTCATCTCCCAACTTTTTGCCATATACTTTTGCACGGAGAAATCTTCGGGAATGGTGTATAGCTCGTGGGTCATTGAGCTCTTCTCAATCCGGTTGATGCGTAAGGTAAGCGGATGGTTTGCCCGATGGGATTGCCCTATGACATACCACGCCCGTCGGCGAAACATGACCGCGTAAGGTGCGAACCGATGTTGTATCTTCTTACCGCTGCTAAAGGCGGTGTATGTCAGGTTCACCTTCCGTCGTTCCCGAATCCCTTCGTAGAGTATGTCGCGATGGGGTTGAATGTCATCTATGGGGCTGACCTGTCGATCTGGAAAATCAATCTGTGGCGTGATCTGTTCGAGAATGCGGTTTGTCCCGGTTGGCAGATTTGAAGTTATCTTTGCAATCGCGCTATCAAGCGCATCTTTGACGTGTCTGCCTTCATTTGCCCGGTAAAAACTCGCTGCTGTCATCAAGGAGAGCGCTTCTTGAAAATCGAGGTTGAGCGCTGGAAGAAAAAAGTCCGTAATCATTTCATATCCGTCCCTTCCGCGCGCTTCAATACCGATACCCATTTGACGGAGTATATTGATATAGCGTTGAATGGTTGTTATGTCTACGCCAAGGCGTTGAGCCAGTTGAGGGCGTGTCCACTTGCGTGGTTGATGATGAATCAGACTGGCAACTTGAAGTATTCGAGACATCTGATATGTGCGGGACATCGGGTTTACCTCCTTTTCATTCTACTGCAACAAACGGGCTGTTGCAAGATCGATATAAAAAATCAAAGGGGTCGCCATATCCCGCGGGTGTTTCAGGGGAATGTTAAGCGACTTCCCATTCGCCAATTCCACTTGCAAGAGGTAGTCTCCATAAAATACCCGACAGTTGCCCTCCCTGAATGCCAACGATTCTTAACGCAGAATCGTTTTCGTATCCTTGCCCATGAAGCACGAGTTCAGGCAGTCGATTAATGGCTGCATTGAATCCCAAAAGCGGCGTCACTTCTGAAGGGAAGGCTTGCACAACCCTTTTACTTTACTCATTCCGCTTTGCTATATAATTGGCACAAAGTTTGCTCATTCAACCGATAACGCACCCTTGTTTTAATGCGTTAAAAGGGGCAGAATGTAGCAGGGGCAGGACCTTACACAAAAGTTCTGCGGATACGTTTTGCCCCTCCCTTCCATTCCATATTCTTTACAACGTGCCATCTTGCGCATCCTTGTTGTTGAGCGTTGGCGATCTCTTTAAGTTGCCCCTTAGAGCGTTTGCTACCCTATGTCCTTTGTCCAATCACTGCGGTGTAGGACAAATGGCGTCTTGTGTCGTATTTTACAAAAGACCAATTCCACGTCCAAAACAGAACCCATTGAAGATACTTTTTCGTTTTTAACTGTATAAAAAACTGCACTTCTTTCCCCGCACTGCGTCAACAATTCCCGTTTAAGCCGACTAAAGGAACGCTAACCGGGTGGCACGCAATTTGCCCCATAAAAACTTATTATCCAATAATAATCCATTTATCAGTTGATGTAACTAAATTTCTCTATTAAAGTATATATTTTAAACCACGGGACCCGCATGATAACTGATTTCTTGCGGGAACTTATTCACGAAAATTAGTTAAAGCCTCATCGTATCACTTTTCCAGAGTGTTTCGGTGGGGCTTTCTTATTATCTAAACTTCATTGGAGATGTGCTTTCAATCCCAATTTGGAAAGTGATCAATCTGTTAGCAAGACTTTTAGGTTGACATCCATTTGCGTATGCGTATAATTCAGGGCAGATTGGCGCGACAGCAGCGAAATCAAAACGTCTTACATCGACACACTCACCGCTGGGGACCAATTCATCGAAAATGCCGATAAGAAAACGCCGGAGTTGCTCGGCATCAGCAACTAAATTCTAGCCTAGAATCAGGAGGGAAACACATGCCCCAAGCATACGCGGACAAATTTCGGGAAGATGGCTTTCTCGTTGTTCACGGATTATTTGACCACCATGATGACATCGCACCCATCAGAAAAGCCTACACACAACTCATTGACGCGCTGGCGACCATTTACATGATCGAGACAGATTTTGCTGAACGAGAAAGCTATGCTTCGTTATCGTTGGCTGACCGCTTCGCAATTCTTCTCGGTGCCAGTGGTGGGGCAGCGATGCACCATCTAGATCCAATCCTGAACATCTACCTTCCAAACTACCAGCACCATCTAGAGTTGCCATCTGCACAGATTCCGGCACTCTTCAATTTTATGCGCCAAAAAAAATTGCTTGATGTTTTAGAACACTTGATTGGCGGCGAGATCTTCGCGTCTCCGATTTATCATGTCAATTTTAAGTTGGCGAAGAAACACCTTGAGCGCGTCGAGATGGTCGCTAAATCCGTAAATCAGGACAATCCGGCGCTAGAAGGTTTTTACAACTTCCAAGTGGGTAAGACGGATTGGCACATGGATGCGATCAGCGGGTTGAGCGACTCGCACGAAAGCCAGATTGTCAACGCCTGGATTCCAATCACTGAAGCGAGGGCGGAAAACGGCTGTCTTCTGGTGATACCCGCATCCCATAAATCTGGGGTGTTGCCGGGAGCTTCTGATGAAATGATTGAACGCGCTATCCCGCTTGAAGTCAACCCCGGTGACGTGGTCATTCTCGACAACAAACTGCTCCACGGTGCGACAAGCAACACGAGCACAGACGATTACCGGTGGGCATTTAACTTCCGCTATTTACCAATTGGTCAAACCAGTGGTCGGCCATTTCTGCCGGGGTTCGTCGCGCGGAGCCGAAAGGCACCACACACGGAATTGCACAATCCTTATATTTGGAGTACAATGTGGGATCGGGCGTTGGCGTATCGCGTCGAACATGGCGCGCCCTATTCATACGCAGCGTTGCGAGCAAACGAAATCAGCGACGAAGAAGCGAAGTCAATCACAGCGCATTGGCAAGAGTTAGCACCCGATGCAAACGGATGGTTGCGGCTTGGCAGGGCTTGAAATTGAGAACGACTAAAGCCGCGAACGCACAAATGACGCGAATCTCATAGGGAAGGAAAAATATGCCTATTTTACTCTGGGAAGCCGTTTCGGAACCGACTCAGCGTTTTCCCTCATGCCATTGCTCCGTTATTGAAGAACTCGCTAACGGCGATATTGTTGTTGGCTATTACGCGGGAGAAGGTGAAGCACGCCCTGATGCCGCATGGGTGTTAGCACGACGCCGCGACGGTGAAGATGCTTTCGATTCCCTAACCATTGTGGCAGACACTCAAGGTAAACCGGAAGGCAACGGTATCCTCTTTCAAACAGACGGCGGGGGTCTGATTGTCATTTATGGAACCATGCATGGGCGACTGGATGGTCCTTACGGACCCGGTGTTCGGTGGGTCACATGCGATCTGCGCATCAAACGCTCAGAGGACAATGGGCAAACATGGTCGAGTGTTGAAATCATCGAACCAGAACTTGGACATGTGCCACGTTGCAAGCCGATTCGATTGGATAATCGCGAGATTCTGTTTGGCACAGAACATAAGAGTGGTTATTCCAAAATCTGGGCGAGCGGTGACGACGGAAAAACGTGGGAAATTGTCGCATCCATTCCCGGTGAGCCAAATCAGCATCCATCACTCATCCAACGAGAGGATGGCACAATCGTTGCCCTGCTAAGACCGTCGGGGAAACACGCGAATGTGCTCAAAAGTATTTCCACAGATTATGGGCGCACTTGGTCTCCCGCGAAACCGACGCCGTTGCCCTGTCCGCATGCGGCCCTTGACGCTGTTTGCCTGATAGATGGGCGAATCGTGATGGTATGGAACGATCATCCCGGAAGCCGGAATCCGTTGACACTAGCCGTCAGTGAAGATGGCGGCGATACATGGCCATATAAACGCCCCCTCGTCACCGGTGAAGGACAATTCCATTATCCCGCAATTATCCAAACTCGGGATGGTTTGCTCCATCTAACATTTACGAACAATCGACGAACGATTGATTATATCGTACTGACGCCGGATTGGATTCTTGGCGAAGGAAGTGACTTACCAGCTTGGACAGGTGAAAATGCGGACCGGCGAGTCGTTCTCACGTAAAATGAAAACGAGAACCATTTCACGCCGAAGAAGATTCGTTTGTGAACAATATTACCAGCGCTGGGGCGATTTCTCGCTTGGTTGCTCTACCGCGAGAAATCGAGTTGGAGTGCGGTTATCGGTGCGATGTTGGCTTTGGTTGGTGTGACCCTTACGCTTTGGCTCCAAAGCGATATGCCGAAAGAAATGATGGAGCAGGGGAACATGAGTGGCGGTGCGATTGCCCTCTGTGGCATTGGAATTGGATTCTTCGGAGATCTCAGAGCGGTGAGTCACGAGGAAGATGCGGAAATCCCTACCAAATCTGAAGACAAATCCAAGGTGTTCACTGGTGTGTAATTCCTGCGTCGCGTCTCAATCGCGTGGCAAAGGTAAGTATATTTTCGCACTGTCACGTGATTGTGAAACCAATGCGGCTAACAGAATCTCCAGCGTGTTTAAAGCCCGACGCGGCGGTGAACTGCTTGGCGCATCGTTCCGAATCATCTGGGCAAGCTCTTGAACGGGTAGAATTAAACTGTCACCAAAAAAATCGCCATAACTTGCGCCTTGCGGTGCTGGAGCTTCTTCGGGCGTCCCCTCGGGCTGGGAAGTTTTCCATGCTAGGCAATGGCTGTCGTTTAGCCGGTAGCGGCCGCT
>JADFGN010000179.1 GCA_022567695.1 Candidatus Poribacteria bacterium
TGCCATGTTCACGGATGGTATCCCAGTATTGTTGGGGTCCCATTTCGATCGATTTAAAACCGATTTTCGCAGCCTCGCGGATGGCCCGTTCAGGAGTGACCTCACCACGTACCGCACAACCGAAACACATTGATTGATTGATTGAATTCATTTTTGGTATCCTTTCAAGATATTCCCTCAATCCGGCGGATCGAGGAAAGTAATGCAGTAACCGTTCAGCCACCATAGACATTCTTGGCTCGTAGTAACGACTTTAGTCGTTCATAGCTGGCCGGAACGACTGAAGTCGTCACTACAGCACTACCGCCCTGAACGGTTACGTAATGCAAAGCAATTTGAGTTAATTATTGAAATTGACTCAGTGTAAAACTTGACGCCAATCAGGAAAAGTCGGCTTAATCTTCCCGCATCAAATACAGGTAAAACCCTTCATCCCCAATTGTGGATGTGGTGAAGTTTGTCAATTCGGTCAGCGCATTCCCAGAGATCTGATCTTTATTTAACGCCTTGTTCAAAATCATCAAAACCTCCTGCTTGTGTTCATCCCGAATTTCCCGCGTTTTCTGGATAATCTCATCAACCGAGACGTCATGAGTTCGCGCGTTATCCCATCTCACGAAAGACCCCAACCGATTCCCGCGCATGTAGTAGATATTATCTTTCTCAAGATAGCCGACAACGGTACTAACTGCGTAATCGACTTCGCCGACCATCAGCATGTCCTGCATGCTTCGCGCTTTGATGTATTCAGCAGTCTTCTTTCCATAGGAGAAAACGTGGCGTCTATCCATGCGGACTGCGGTGATGCCACCGATCAGGTGGATTGTTAGAATGAGCGTGAGGACGGGACTTAATGATTTTCCTAATATTCCGTTCAAGCGGTTGATCGGCGTAAAGTATTTGACCCCTGCGCAATATCGATATATCCACGCTGCCATGATGAACAGCATAAAAAGAAAACCGTGATGGCGCATGCTACCGAAATATTTGACATAGAAAAAGCTCAACAATCCGATTGTTCCCCCAAGGTAGATTAGCAGCGCCGTCGGTTTTCGCAGCAGAATCAGCGAACTCCAAATGATTAGCAAATAGGAAAGGCGAAGTTGTATGCTCGTGAAGACCGGATATTTCCCCAACCACTGTGAACCCCAAAAATGGAGTTTCGCTTCTGGTATGGGGAAAAACGCGCGTGTCATGATTCTGATGATGTTTTTCAGGTGATCCGCATCATAGCTCCATCGCCACGGAACGGCGAAACCGGTATCGGATGGTGGGTTGAGTTGTAGAACAGAGGTGATGATTCCAAAGGCAATCAGACCAAACCCAATCCAAATCTGCCTCTCGTCCATCTGTCCTGTTGCCAGAATACCTTTGCGGGTAAAAAGATGATCAAGGAACAGCGCAAACCCCGTCACCATGGTGATAATCAAACAGTGGGCACTCGTGTGTCCTAACAGAAATAAGATGGCACCGATGAGCAAGAATCTGGATAGCTCCGCGCCTGCAATCTGAAATGTGGTGTAACGGTGCTGAAAAAGAATGCAAAACAAGCAGATTAGCAACACACCCAGCGCATAGTTTCTGCACACGATGGCGTATTCGTAAAGCGGAAAATAGCCAAACGCAAACAGAAACTTTTGAAGGCTATTGAAAGGTGCGTACCTCGCGAAGAGGTAAACTGTCGTTGCCGCAATCAGGAGGTGGAAAACCTGCATAATAACCGGCGATTTAGTTATCCGACTGAGAGGCATGAGGCAGACGTGCCAGAGTCCGGGATGCCCTTCGTACTTCAGGTTGCGAAACAGATCCATCAAAGAGGAACTATCCCTTGCGAGCAACCATGCTTGAATTTCGTCCCGCCACATTTCATGGTGTGCTGCCGTGAATGCGCCAACCAAAAGAAAAATCCCCGTGAGAAAAATGGCATAGTGTGGTTGTGGTATCCTTTTAGTCTGGAAAAATTTAACCATTGAGGTTTTCGATCTCTTCTTGAGAAAGTCCCGTTACTTCGGCAACGAGCACCACATCTACACCACGCGCCAACATGGAACGCGCAATTTCCCTTTCTCTTGTCTTTCGCCCTTCTTCGTGTCCTTCTTCGTGTCCTTCTTTATGTCCGTCCTCAAAGGATTCTCGGAAGTAACGTTCCAAAACTGCCTCATCCTTGATTTGACTAAGTTCCTGTGGCGTAACATTATCCCTCTTAATTTCTTCAATGACTTGTTGAAGAAGTGGGGAATCATATCGCGTTTCATCTACTTGCTCATCCAGCGAATCATCGATCAATTCAAGCCACGCTCTGATGTTTTCAGGCGTTCTCTCATTTATAGTCCGAGGATTTAGGAACACGAGCCGGTGGGGATAAATACCCAATGGTTGATTGAATTCATTGAACGCCTCCATCTGGCTTGTGGCAACACTAAAACGAGTGACATGTTCGTTACGAGAGCGCGTATCCCCCGTCACGACGACCACTGTATAAACCGTTTTGGGAAACCGGTAGTCGGTATAGCTTTTGACCTGCTGAATGATACCGATGAGATGGTAATACAAAAAACGATCGAAGAAATCGATCTCCTTCACATGCTGAATCTCGACAATCACTCGATTTTCCACATCTTCGGCAAACAAGTCATATACAATATCGACGAAGCCGATAGGCTCTGGATATCGATAATCTTGAATGACCCGATCCACGTGGATAGAAATCCCCAAAACGTCTCGAACGAATTGAGTGAACACTTCGGGAAGGCTGAAGGCTTTCTTGAAAATTACGTCAAATCTCAATGAAGCAACATCGATCATCTCTTGAATTCCTCTCATACGACGTGGAGCAATGTCGCTATACATAATGATTATGCTAATTTTTCAAACTCGATATCGGCAACCAGATTCCCGCCGTGCGTTGCGCAATTAATCTTTGAAAATTTTCATCGCGCCCAATCACATCAACATGGATTTTTTCTGATTGCATTTTTGCCAAAACCTCCTTGGCTGAATATCCTCCGCTCACAAATTCGTCGGTCACCAAAATGAAACGGCGCTCTGCACCCTTCCGAAACTCCACCTTGTCTGACGCCCGAACCAATGCATCCAGTGCTTTCTCACCCCCTCGGCACTTGATACCGCTGAGAACCTTTTTAATCGCGTCAACGGAGTTTGTCTGTGGAGTGACTTCAAAATCCCAGCCTAACAACCCATACCCCGCGCTAGATCGAAACGCGACGATTCCCACCGTGAAGTCGAGTTTTTCCGCTTGAAGCAGATTGATCATCTGGCTGAGATGGTCTCGTACAGCTTCGATGTCGTTGCGCATACTTTGGCTTGAATCAATGAGAAAAACAATGTCGATTTTATCACTCGTGCGTGTTGATAAGATGTTACGAGCAATCTTGGCAAGAGCAAGATCTGATTGAGTCAAGCCGGGGATGTCAGGTGGGGCATGTTGCTTTTCAATGCCAAGGAATCGCTGTTTCTGGATGGTATTGCGTCCCAAGGGGGTACTCGCTCTTGAAATCCCGGAGGCCCTTTGGATTTGGGAGTCTGATGGGCCGAAAGCTGTTTCACCGACAGTGTCGGCAGCCATGGCGAGTGGCAAGCTTTTTTCGTTCAACATTGAAAGTGGAACTTCATTGGAGGGGTGTGGATTAACCGCAGAGGTTACAAGTGGGATTTGACGCACAAAAGGAGAACTCCGGACAATGAGTTGTTGCCGTCTCTGTTTCGTTGATGTCGAAATATGGGAGGTATATGTCGGACGTCTTCGCCGCCGGAGAAGCGGCTTGAGGGGAGTTGAAACAATCTCGACCTGTATGAACGGTTCCTCTTTCTCTGTTGAAGATTGGAGATATACCATTCCTAAAACGACCATGAAGATCAGATGAAGTGCTGTCGAAAGCAGAAGGGCATTTCGTAGTTTTGCATTCTTAGAGAGTTGTTTCATCATCCTCAATTCCCCAAAGGTATTAAGCAATTTTTGGAACTTTACCATACCCTTTATAACACTGTCAAGGTGAAAGGAAGCGACTTTAAATAAGTGCATTTTGACACAAATTATTGAGCAGTTGCGGGAACAACTGCTTGGTCGCGATTTGAGATTTCTCCTGCATGCCCATAAGTGTTCCAGAAAAGAATTGGTTGCTTTTCGTACCCTTGCGCTTTGACACAGTGAATAAGCCCTGCGAGTGTTTTTCCCGTGTATGTACTTTCGAGGCGGATTCCTTCATATTCCTGCATGATCTGGATTGCATGTAAACTCGCCTCAGTAGGGATGGCATAGCCACGTCCGAAATCCCGCCCCCAAATTTCTATCTCACGGGCTTTTATTTTTTTGACTCGATGTGAGGTACGGTTGAGCATTTCCCCCAGGGGCACACGAATCAACTTCAAGGTTTTCCGTGCCAATCGTGCCACTGACCACACATTCGCTACAATTCGATCGACGACCCGTACACCGATGATTCTGCTTTTCAAACCTGCCAACTTTGCACCAACTATTAGTCCCGCCATTGTGCCGCAAGTCCCTAACGCCACAAAAATCAGCGTCGGTTCTAGGAGAACTCCCGCGTCGATCTGCGCTTTGAGTTCAAATGCGGCGTTGACGTACCCGATACAACCAATCGGCGATGAACCGCCCGGCGGGAGAAAGTATCGGTTTCTGTGAAGTTTGGTGAATTGTATGAAAGTCTCCTGACCATAGCGTGCGATGAAAGCTGCCCGGCTTGAAGTTGTGTGTACTTTATCTGCACGCATGCGGATGTGCTGAAAGTTTGTTTCAGAGAATTCGCTTTGCGGTTGATCAAACAGCAAGCAGTGGCATCGGAATCCGACCGCTTTTCCGTATTCGATTGTCGCACGGACATGATTCGATCCCTTAGGCCCCACGGTAAACAACGTTTCGTAGCCTTTTTGCCTCGCGTCTGCCAGCAGATATTCCAATTTCCTAACCTTATTTCCACCGCCCAAAGGTCCGCTCAGATCGTCGCGTTTAATCCACAGTGAATCGAATCCAAGCTCATGTCCGAGGTGAGTCAGTCGATGGACGGGCGTGGGGAGTTGCCCAAGAGGGAGCCACGCAATTTGCTTGCGTAAGTATGGATATTTCTGAAATAGGATTGGCAGCTCAGTTGGTTGAAACATCGGACTATGCCAAGATACGGAGGAGAGTCACAGAGGCCAATTAACTGCCAATCGGCGCGCGATTCGGTCAGCCAAAGCAGCAATTGTCAATGTCGGCGGAATACCAATAGACGAGGGAAACAAACTCGCGTCTGTCACAAATAGTCCCTTCACAGCGTGCGCTTCCCCGTAAGTGTCTACCACCGAATGACGGGGATGGCTGCCCATCCGGAGCGTTCCTTGGGGATAGAGGCAATTAGCATATCATTTGCCACGATGCCACGCTGACGAATGACATCAAAATCACTTTCACTTTTGATGGGAATGTGGCGTGTGTAAGGAAGGATAATTTCTCGCGCACCAATGTCTCCTGGAGCAATCAACTTCTTTGTTTCAGGGTCGATTGCTGCCATGCCTGCCGTAAAAACGAGTTGCCCGACTTTCACTGCTTGAGAATATGCACCGCCCGGCGGCGATGCTTTGTCGGTAAAGATGATTTCACGCTGCATAGATTACTCCTCCTTTGAGGCAATAGATTGACACAATTCCCTTGCCTCCGCCAACTCATCCGGTTCTCCGTGTTTGACTTCCAGCACCTTCAAGACATCCGATGGCAATTGTGACAGAATCTCCTCAAACTCAAGATCTCCAAATCCGGGGGGATGATATTCCTCCAGATCTTTGAGGTCATGTAAATTAACGCCGATCAAGTCATCGTTGTATGCTTCGAGCCAGCGATCTGCCCAGCAAAGCCCAACACGTTCCTGCAACATGGCGTGTCCAAGGTCATGCCAATACCGCATGTTACTGCCGCTAAACTTTTCGAGAAATAGTCCAACTTCATCAAAATCTGGCATCTGATAATATCGTGGTCGATTCTCAATAGCGAGGTAGAGGTCCATCCGCAAAGCCAGTTCGTTCAATTCATCAAGGCTGAACATCACCGCGTCCTGGTGTTTGGCTTGTTTGCGTTCCCGCCAATCCATCGCTTCGTTGACTTTTTTGCTGAACGCTTCAAATTCGCGTTCGCCATACTCGTAGAAGTCATACATCAGGTAAGAGCGATCATAGGTATCCACTTTGCCGAGGTGAAGCACAACGATGGGAATCTCAAGATCGACTGCCAATTCCATTGTGCGCTTCGTCCACTTGATTGCTTCTTTCCGCTCATCTGTCTCAAGACTGGACAAATGAATGAGCTCGTTTTCCGCGTCTGCCTGCCGAACATTGGGCAATATGGGGCAGAAGTTATGAATCGAACACGGCTTCGTCTCTTTCAGATGCGGTTTAAAGTGTTCGAGTTGTTCCAGTGTTAAGTGTCGACTGAGTTCGATGGTGTCAAATCCGAGGTCTTTGAGTTCATCTATAATTACCGCGCCATCGGACTGCTTCAAAGCGTTCCACATTGTCGAAATTGCTATCATTTTAAGCCGACTCCTTTACAATGACTTTTCTGCCACTCACTTTTAGTTTTCCTTCCGCAAACCACTTAATCACTTGCGGATAAAGCCTGTGCTCTTCAACCTGAATACGGGCGTGCAAGCTCTCCTCATCGTCATCATCTAAAACACGCACCGGAACCTGTGCGATGATCGGTCCAGTGTCAATTCCTTCATCGACAAAATGGACCGTTACCCCGGTGATCTTAACACCGTATTTGAGTGTGTCAGGCACGGCATGGGCTCCCGGAAAAGCGGGTAGGAGTGAGGGATGGATATTGATGATTCGATTTCGGTATTTCCGCACAAACGGTGGTTGGAACAATTTCATGTAGCCTGCGAGGACGATGACTTCCGTATCGTGTACCTCAATCAGTCTTGAAATTTCGGCATCAAACGCTTCTCGATTTGGAAAATCCTTCGCATCGACGGAGTAAGTGGGAACACCTGCGTTCCTTGCACGAGTCAGCGCGTATGCTTTCTTCCGATCGCCGATCACGACCGCAATCTCGATTCCGCTGTTCTCATCGCGATGAAGTTGATCGATCAGCACCTGCAAATTGCTTCCGCTGCCGGACGCTAAAACTGCAATTTTCATAATTAGTTAACGAATTCCTCGTGAAATTATAGAATGTCCTCTGTATCAAGTCGTTCTAAAACAGAATGCTATGCGTTCTCGTTCTGCGTGCCATGTTTTATACACGTCTTATTCGGACTGATAACCAAGCCAGTCACATATCTACTTACATGCTCAAAACCCTCATCTCGGCAAAGAGGTCTCGATACTTTGCCATTCCACTTGAGATTATCTGTGGCACTTCAATAATCGGAAACACGTCTTTCTCTTTCCCTTGCATTAAAGCGACTTCATCAAAATTGTTGTTTGTTGCATGGGGGGCTTGGAAGTTGCTGATGGAGGAGATTATCTGAATTGTTCCAGATACTCCCCAAGTTCTTTATCTCTTGGATCCAATTCATACGCTTTCTGGAGATAATCAATTGCAGTGTCGGTTTGTCCAATTTTCATGTATAGTGCGCCAAGATTACGGTGGGCTGGACTGTAGGTCGGCTTGATAGCGATGGCTCGAAGATAGGAATCACGCGCCTCAATAAAATACGACTTCGTTTCGCCAACAACAAGATTTAGCGTTCCATTATCCCCAAATTGTTCAGCGTAAATATACGCCCCTGTCTCTTTAGCTTTTTCCTCAAGGAATTTGGTAACTTTTGGGGTATCCGTTTTCAGAATAATGTAACCGGAATCAACTTGATCTAATGAAGTGACCCCATTTTGTGGACACGATTTCTGCGTTTCTTAGCAAGTTTTCCACAGAACTGTCACATTTTTTGTGTCAGTGCGAAGATTTTTCGCGCAACGCTTTGATTTCCGCTTCGAGCGCAGCAACTCGTGAACGTTCCTCGCTCAGATGTGCAAGGGCTTCACTGAGACTCCTTGGCAGAGAGGTACCCGCCCGTTCTCCTCGAATCGAAGCCATCTCTGCCAATACCGAGTCCTTGTTCGCTTCGATGTCATCAATGGTCACCGTCGCCCGTCCGTTTGCCAGAATCCGATTGATTGCCCGCATGCAGAAGGCTTGAATCGTAAACGGACGATTCTCACTATACAGAATAATCTTTTCAACGGCAGCAGGGTCGTAGCTGTAGACCCCTTCGACTGGAGATGTGATTAACTGCCGTGCGCTTTCACGGTCTAACGGCTGAAGCTGGATTTCACGCGAAAGGAAATTAAACGGTGGACTCCCACTCCCTTCGTCGCTCCAATCGGTCTTGAGATACCACCCCGTCATCACCAGCGAGAGGTTCTCCTTCAACAGCCCCATAAACAACCCGCGCAAGTGAAGGTTGGTTCGTAGCCGATATTTATTGAGGGTATCAATCTCGTCCATCAGCAAAACCAGCTTGATGGTTTTCGTCTCATTTTCTATAAGATGACCTAAGAGGGTACGCAGGTCGCGGTTGAGATGACGATAGGTGTAATTTTCGTGTTCCCCATCAATATACAACGCCAATTCCTCGGTGAGGTATGGGTGACACGCTTCGGCAACGCTGGTGGCAATGTTGGCAAAGAAGTCTTCTTCGGCGACGCCTTGCAGGTCAATATAAACCGGAATGAAGCGAATCGTCGAATCCTCGTCGTTATGTAAGCGTTCTTTGAGCTGGTGTTGAAGACTGGTCTTGCCGATACGCCGTTCCCCATAAACCAGAAAGCAGTTGTTGGCCACCGTGCGTTCGATTTCGGCGATAAGGTCATCTCGACCAAAATACATCTCTCTGCCGACGACCCGCCCGACGATGTAAGGGTTAAATTGCTGGGCAATCAGGCGTCGGGTCACTGAAAGTTCGGTTTGTAATCTTTTAATCTGTTGGTCACGCGGGTCAGGCACAATCGTCAATTTCAGCGTCGCAGGGGCTTGAGACTCCACAAGGTCGCGGTTGATGGCAATCACTTTGAAAGTGTATTCGCCAACGGGAAGGTTATCATAGCTGACACTGTTCTCCCACGTGTCGCGCCAACTGCTTTGAGTCCCGATCTTATCGGGGGCGTCGTCGTGGCCTTCGAGAAGATAGCTGTAGCGCATTTTCTGTGTGGCGAGACTCATGCCGTGATAGGAAATCGTCAATAAATCCGCACCCGTCGTGTTCAGCTGCAGTGCAGTCGGATTTGAATACACGCGGTCAGCAGTTACTCTACGAATCTCAATCCCCGGCGGAACCGTCGCCGTGGGTCGATAATGCACAATCCCGCGATGAGTGCCGATAATCATCGACCCATCGGGTTGGGGTAAAAGACCTGTGACACCATTACTCAGCAATCCATCTTTGGTGGTCAACTGTTGGAAATGCTTCCCGTTGTATCGATACAACCCCCCGCCTTGCGTCCCAAACCACAGGTGACCGTTGATGTCTTTGGCTGAACACTGATGAGCGAGACTCGACAACCCTTCCGCCGTGGCGTAAGTAATAAACTGCTTTCCATCGAAACAGCACAAGCCTTGGCCTGTTCCAACCCACAGGTTTCCCGTGTTGTCTTCAACAATGGACCTAACACCATTATTGGCGAGCCCATCAGTCATCGTGTAAGTTATCAGACGCTCTCCGTCATAACAGGATAACCCACCACCACCGAACCCACCAAACCAGATTCTTCCTCCGCTGTCCTCATACAGTCGAAAGACAGCGGGTTGTGGGGTCGAAATCGGCTGAAACCCTTCACCGTCAAAACGGCATATACCGCCGGGATCTCCAGTACCCAGCCAGATTGTTCCATCCCGCCCTTGAAGGGTTGCCCAAATGGAGTTACTGCTCAACCCATCTTCAGTTGTGAATCGTTGGGGCGTCGAATCCCATACAGCTTGAGAGGAATCATAACGATACAGACCATCGAGGTTTGTCCCAATCCATAACGCACCGTCAGAATCCTCCAGAAGGGACAATATCATGCCGTTGAAGTTTTTCTGATGTTGTTGACCACCGGAAAGACAGCAAAGAAGATTATCATCGCCAAACCAGAATCTGTCTTTGCTGCCTTGTATCAGTACTTCGGTCACAGGAGTTTGGGTCATCAGTTGAATTGTGCGGCTATCCAGACATGATACCCCACTAAATGGTTGGGCAAACCACAGCCGCCCTTCCTTATCCTCAAGGATATCGTGTATCCGATTATCCAGGAGTCCGTCATCAGTGGTATAGGTGACAAACTGATGACCATCATACATCGATACCCCAACACCACCTGTCCCAAACCAGAGTCTTCCACCCCCGTCACTACAGATTGCCCTGACAGTGTTATGCGCCAGCCCATCATCGGTGGTATAGGTGACAAACTCCTGACCATCATACATCGATACCCCACCACCAATAGTCCCAAACCAGAGTCGTCCACCCCCGTCATTACAGATTGCCCAGACATGGTTATGCGCCAGCCCATCATCGGTGGTATAGGTGACAAACTCCTGACCATCATAGACTGATACCCCACCGCCCCTTGTCCCAATCCAGAGATAACCGGCGACATCCTGATACAAGCAGGTCACCCCTACCGGCAGTCCATCGGTAACGTCATAACTTCTCCAGATTCCACCTTTTGGTTTTACGGTTTCGACTTCGTAAGTATTTGAACGCTCTTGATTTGGCATTTTGGATGTGTCAACAGTTTTGTGGAAATTGATTCGTGAATTACAAGTCAATCCTCATCTTCGTTCTGTGTGCCATATTTTATAGATAGGCAATCGTGAATGAGCTAATGATACACTATGTGGTAAAATATGTCAATTCGGTAATGATTTTTATGCAACTTTCCGTCATGTTGTTCGTAGTAAGGTAAATCCCAGCCAACACGTCATGAGGTCACGGTATGCCGGAAGATGTCTTTCTTGAACTTGTGCGAAAACATCAGGCGCAGATCTACCAACATGCCTTTTATATGCTGAACGATCGAGATGACGCTACAGACGTGACGCAGGAAGTTTTTATCAAAGCGTGGAAACAGGGTGAAAAATTACGCGTGGAAACGATTAAGTCATGGCTTCTCAAATGTGCGCATAATTTGTCCCTCGATTTACTGCGACGGCGGCGATTCCGATTGCCGCTTGCAAAAGCTGATGATACTGAGATTGAGACACTCATCCATGCCGGGAAAGAAAATGTGGCGTTTCAATCTCCGACGCTCTCGCCAGAAGAACTGTGTATGAAGCAGGAGCGCAAACAATTGGTGCAACAGGCAATTGCTCGACTGCCCCTTCACTTTCGGACGGTCGTGGTTATGCGCGAAATAGAAGGATTAAGCTTTGAGGAAATCGCCGAAACACTGCATCAACCTGTCGGTACGGTTAAATCAAACACGTTTCGGGCGAGAAAAAAATTGCGGGAAATGTTGGGAAACTTTTTCAGGAGATAAATCGATGACATCATATCCGGTGGAACACGAAATTCGTTGCGAAGATATACGTCCAATTGTGGAAGAATATCTCGCCGGTGAACTCGAAATGAACATCCACACAGCAATTGAAAATCATCTTGTCGTGTGTCCGCATTGTCAAGATGAGATCGACATTGCGCTTGGACTTGAGGAAGTGCTACAGGCGTTGCCCAAGCCACAGCCACCTTCCGAAATCTTTGATCACGTTGCCGCCTATGTCCGATCTCACCCCAAACACAGATTAACAGGATGGCTTGACGGGTTGAGGGGAATTCTAGGTGCATTGCATTTTCGCCCACTTCCAACTATGGTTGCATCGATTTGCCTCATCTGCCTCGTGTTGTTCGGCGTATACAGACAACATCAGCACACGCTACAGATTGAAAAAGCATCCCGTGAACTCAGTTACGCTTTGAGCACGGTGCAATACGCCATGCAGAAAACGGGGCTGGCGATCGATGAACATTTTCCTGCCGATCAGGTGCTAGATACGCCACTGAGGGCGTTAATACACACAACCCGTCAAATTAACGCCACCACAAGCGATAACCTCTCACAGGCAATTCGCAGAAGCGCAGTGATTTTCAACAGATTTGGACAAAAGGAGTAAAATAAATCATGAAACGACACAGCAATCTCGCGTGGCTTGCAGTGCTTTTGTCAGTTCTATTCATCATTGGGAATGGAGTGGCTCAAGCAGAAGAAAAACCGAAGATCAAAGGAAAGATTGCGTTTGACTTCCCAAATCCCCCAGAAGCAAAGATCGAGATGAATCTGAATGGTAAACTGCTCTCACTCTTTGCAAAATCCGCCAAACCGGAACCAAAGGTAACCGAATTGATCGCGATGATTGAAGGTATACAAATTCGCGGTTACGCTCGGAATATCGCCAACCGCGCTCAGATTATACGCCACTATGAGAATAAGCTAAAAAAGGAGAAATGGGAAGTCATCGCCAAAGTCAACGAAAAAAACGAGACGGTTCAAGTGCGACTGCTTTTCGATCAAGAGATGGTGCGCGGTCTTTTCGTCATGGTCTCTGGAACAGATGAAACAATTATGGTAAACATCTTTGGTCACATCGACTTTGAAAAGGTCGGCGAACTCCTCGGAAATTTAGATGGGATGAATTTAGATCTCGATCTGGATTGGGGTAAGCTAAAAAAATTAGAAATTGATGCTGAAGCTAGACATAAGGCTAAAAGTAAATAAGTACCGTTCAGGGCGGGAATGCTGTAGTGACGACTTTAGTCGTTCCGGCCAGCTTTGAACGACTAAAGTCATTA
>JADFGN010000180.1 GCA_022567695.1 Candidatus Poribacteria bacterium
CGCTTCGGCAAAGCATGTCACATCCCAATCCGTTCCATCAAACTGCTCTAGGTGCCATGGGCGGGCGGATTGAAAGTCTTTCATGGATGGAATGTATTTCTTGCCGAGGTCGTTCACTTTCTGGACACCACCGCGATTTCCGAACGTCAAGCCGGGAATATCATATACATTCGCAGCGCCAGCTGCCGCATTGTCCGCGCTTCGGACGCCACCCTCGTAGCTCATGTAGAAGATCCAGTCTGCGACATTGATTACAACATTACCTTCCTCGATGAAGTTTTCGACATTTGATCCATCCGGCTTTTTGTTGGGGAACGGGTAAAGCGCGCTCGGCGTTGTTCCGCTGGCAGTGATAAGCACATCTTGCTGACCGTTTCCGGTATGGGCAACCGTCCACAGCGCGAGGGGAGACTTATCACCCACTTCATCACCGTCACCAAAGTTCTCAATTTTCTCAAAGATTGCCTTTATGTCACCGTCATTTTCAATCGCATCGACATTTTGGGCAACAGCTCCGTCAGAGATCCAACCGGGATTTGTGGGTCCCGAGTAAAATGCCAAATCACTCGCAAACCCCATCGTTGCAATACCCATTGTCATTAGAAATGCAAGGGTTGTGTAAAGGACACTATTCTTAACTTTCATGATAAAATATACCTCCTTGAAGTTTACAAACTCAAATTCCATTGCAATTGATTCCACATATAGCCATCTAATCGCAATTTCCACAAAAGCAGGATTTATTATAGTTCATGCTTGTGCGTTGAGTCAAATAAAAATCTGCTTGATGAGGGCTGCATCAAGAATGAACAATGAAAAAAGCCGTGGGAAGACGTCCCACGGCTTCAATAACAATGCTGAATTCCTGATTTTTACGGATGGCTTTTGATTTTCCCCCAAGTAATTGCCACTTTCTCTCGCGGGTCAACCGCCGTTGACGGTGCCAGATTGCCGTTTTCTGTCAACCAGTTCGCAATGAACTCGATAACACCGATTCCCCGCGGATCTTCACCATCTGCCCATTCGGGTGCGTCTTTTTGCCACATTGCGGCGATAATCCCACCGTCAATGTGGACGGCAACAGCGGGATCTGCGGTATTCGGATCGTCTGAAGACGTAGCAAACGCCGTAACTTCCCAATCTGTTCCGTCGAACTGTTCCAGATGCCATGGACGTGCGGACTGAAATTCGGCGAGAGACGGAATGTATTTCTCACCGTCAGCCGTCGGTATTTGTGGACCGCCACGGTTGCCATACGTCAAACCGGGGATATCAAACACATTTGCAGCCCCGTCAGCCGCATTGTCTGCACTGCGGACACCGCCTTCATAGCTCATGTACAAGAGCCAATCCGCAACATTAATGAAGACGTTTCCATCTTCGATGAAGTTTTCGATATTTGATCCGTCAGGATCGACGTTGGGGAATTGATAAACCGCGCTCGGTGCTGTGCCAGAGGCAGCGATGTAAACATCCTGCTGGCCATTGCCGGTATGATCCTGCATCCATTGGCCTAGCGGCGAATCATAGCCAACTTCATCGCCATCACCGAATTCATCCATATTTCCAAAAATCCCTTGCATTCTTGAATCATTCAAGATTGTTTGCGCATTTGCCTTGGCGGCGTCTTGTGAAATCCAGCCGGCGTTTGTTGGTCCGGAGTAGATCGCGAGATCTGCCGCATAAGCGGTTGTAATAGCACCAATCACCATTAACAAACTGATTGTGATGTATAAACTACGTCGATTCATCTATACCTCCTACCTCATTAAAAAATGCGATGTTCTCGATTGTAACATCAAGAACATCATAACTTTAGAAGCCATTGTAACCGTTCTTGATTTATCTGTCAAGAAATTTTGAGCCTAATTTATAACGACCGGAGACCCCATGCCTCCTGACCTGTATAGGCGACCGATTACAAGTCAAGAGACATGTGCTCATCCGTTATTTTCTACTTCGCTTTCAAACTTCCCCATGTCACTGCCAGCTTTCCCTGTGGTTCAACAGCAAGGTTGATTGCCGCCGAAGTGTCATGAAGGATAACATTGTCAACCAAATAATGTTGCAATTGGTTCGTGTGGAATCCCAATGTTCCTTTTTTATGGAGCTTTTTTGGATCTGACCATTCGGATACTTTTTGGAATTTTAGTTCCCCCTGCTTTTTTATAAAGAGTTGAAAATCGAACCCGCTGCCCAGTAGGGCGATCGTATACCACGTATCGGTTTCAACAGGAAAAGGAAACTCAGCCCTAAACTCAATATACTCGTTCCACGTTCCCCGGTCACCTCCCTCTCGCTTATACCAACGAGCGGCGTTCTTCTTGCCGGCTCCGTTGACAGGATTGATGATGAGCTGGTAAAATTGAAACTCCTTTGCTCGAAAAAGAAGTTCTATCTTGGATGGAAATGGGTCTACCAGCAGTTGAAAATCGAGTTGCAATCCAAAGTCATCAAACTCTATTTTCCCGTAGCCAAAATCTTCTGCCCCATTTCCGTCACCTGCAACGCGATGGATCTCAAGGACATCGTTTTTAACATCCCACGATGCTTTTTGGCCAGTCCAGAAACTGCCATTTAGCTTTCCATCAAAGGTGTCAGCCATGAGCAGTTTGGCATGGCTGTCGCTACATAAGAATGCGACGAAGATTGCTAAGCAACACACGATTATGATTGTGCGCATGACAACTAACCTCCTTTTAAACTTTATCGTTCAACCAAATTCGGGGTGACTGGTACATCCTGACTCTATGCAGATAAATTGTCGCCTCGACAACCAAACCGAC
Organism: Candidatus Poribacteria bacterium; assembly: GCA_022567695.1. GTDB lineage: Bacteria > Poribacteria > WGA-4E > WGA-4E > PCPOR2b > JADFGN01. The sequence continues at coordinate 2,787 of JADFGN010000180.1, forward strand.
ACAAGCATCGGATTGCTTTGATGATCCTGCAAAGTTAAAGTGTAGAGTGGATTACCATAACCTTGGAAAGAATAGTAGCATACAGTTGCTATTTTGTCAAGCTATGAATGGTGTTGATCAAACGGATATAATTGTCAGAACCTATATTGCAAAGCGATGGATTCGTAATCTATTGTAAAATAAATAATGTTAATATTGCAACATAGCTTCTATGGGTTGTCAATCAATATTGGGTACTGATTTGCCCCCAGTTTTTGTCGAAGGCTTATGACTGTAAGGCAGAGCGACAAAAAATGTGAGAAACAGAGACCAGATGTGGTAAAATACCTCCTTCAGCCAAAACAGAAATAGAAGAAGACTTCCTATCCTCTCCTATGAAATTGATGACAAAACACAGAGAAGATAACCTCATAACCGATACGAAGTCAAGCGAGAAGCGCCGTTTGTGACCGTTCGTAGTATAAATAGTCCTAATCAAAATAAGATTCAGGTTGACATATCTTCATGAATAGACGTACAATGTGCTCAATCTTGTAGGAGGCAAAGAAACAAGAAGCATGGAGCATCATACCGTAATCATCGTGGGGGGAGGCCCCGCGGGTCTTCCGCTCGCTGTTGTCTTAGGTGGATGGCATCCCTACTACCGTGGGAGTCATATTTTTACACAGCGTTATCCCCAGTTGGCAGACGTGCTTTGCCAACTGAAACACACCCTCCTGAAGCTGGATTTCAAAGCGTTACTCAGGCAAGGAATTCCGCCTGTCGATCTCTTTCGGCTACTCCATCATCCCCGACTGAAATTTCTTGAACTGTCGCAGATTGCACTCGACTTCCGCCCAGAGGAATCGATAGACTACCTGCTTATCACTCAAGAAGAGGTCGGCGGATTGTGGAATAACGTGCCTCAAAATCTCTTGACCCTCTCCCCGGGGCAGTGGATGGAATTCCCTTTTTATCCCCTTGCGCAACATATAAAAGAGCAGGGACTCGAACTTGATGTCAATGCGCTGATCAATAAGCAGAATCTACTCCATTACTATCACCGGATTCCCGACCGGTTTGCACAGACCGACCGCATTCATACGCACGAAAAGGTAACGCGGATTGAACCTCACGAACGGGGGTTCCTGCTCACCAGCCGAGATGTTGGCACAGAAACGACTCATCGGTATACATGCAAATACTTGGTTTATGCCGTCGGACAGCGGTGCATCCCAAGGCAGCTCAATGTCCCTGGAGAAGAGCTGTCATTTGTGGTCGATCATTACAATCGACCAGAGGATTTCCCGGGTAAGCGGGTGGTTGTGGTCGGGGGCGGAAGATCGGCAGATTGGGCGGCGACGGAGCTTTATGACGCGGGAAAACAGATCTATTATGTGATGCGTCAGCCGTTTGAACGGCATTGGCGACTGATTAGCGACAGCCGGGGTGGGTTGCCCTACTACGCTCGGATTGCGGAGATTATGGAGAGTCGAACCGACCGCTTTCAGACACTGTACAGAACCCATATCCAAAGTATTGAACAGGGGAAAGCAGGTAGTCTCGTAACGCTTACTCGCGATGGACAGGAACAGGTTTTGGAAATCGACCACGTCATTTTAGAGATTGGCGGAACCGCTGACTATTCGCTGTTCGAGGGGTTTCCGCCGCTGAAACTGGTAGAGAAATATGACAACTACCGCTTTCAATTGCATCAGGCCGAAACCCATTTACATAATTATGAGTCGATCAATATCCCAAACCTCTACATGGGCGGGTACTTGGCAGCAGGGCTAGGGTTGGTGGTCATTGCGATGCACGGAACGACCTACGCGATTGCGGGAGATATACTCCAAAAAGAGGGGCGGATTCTTTGAGAGTCAAACATATAGATGGCTCGTTTTACAATCGTTTGAGGAGGATGTACGATGGATGGTGCGTTGGACGGTGTGCGCGTCTTAGATTTGTCACGGCATTTGGCGGGGCCTTACTGCGCGATGATGTTAGGCGATTTAGGGGCAAAGGTCATCAAGGTCGAACGTCCCAACGTCGGTGATGAAACTCGCCATTGGGGGCCCCCGTTTCGCGGCGGTGAGTCGGCGTATTATCTCTGCTGCAACCGAAACAAGAAAAGTCTCACGCTCAACCTCAAGCACAAACGGGGCATCTCTATCGCACAGGAGTTAGCGCGACGTAGTGACGTGGTGATCGAGAACTTTCGCGTCGGTGGCTTGGATGAACTGGAGTTAGGTTACGCAGACCTCAAGAAAATCAATCCGCGCTTGATTTATTGCTCGATCAGCGGTTTCGGGCATACCGGCCCTGATCGGAATTTGCCGGGGTACGATTTTCTGATTCAGGGTCGTGGCGGCTTCATGTCCATCACTGGAGAGAGGGATGGCACGCCTATGAAAGTGGGTATGGCCATCGTGGACGTTGCCACCGCTTTGTTTGCATGTAACGCCATCCTTGCTGCGCTGTTTGCTCGCGAACGGATAGGCGTTGGACAACATATCGACATGGCACTGCTCGATTCGCAGATTGCAATACTCGCAAATGTGGGTAGCAACTATCTATGTTCAGGCGAAGTGCCAGGACGCTGGGGCAATACGCACGCTAACATTGTACCGTATCAGGCGTTTCAAGCGGCGGATGATTACTTAATTTTGGCGATCGGCAACGATGGTCAGTGGGAGCGTTTCTGCGCCGCAGCGGGTGTAAGTGTCTGGTCGGCGGACGAACGCTTTGCAACAAACCAGCTACGGGTCGCAAACCGGGAGGTATTAGTTCCGATGCTAGAAGATCTTTTATATCAAAAGACCGTTGCGGAGTGGCTTCAGCTTTGCGCCGATGCGGACGTCCCTGCGGGACCGGTCAACACAATCGACAAGGTCTTCGCTGACTCACAAGTGCTTACGCGAGGAATGGTAGTGGAAATGCCACATCCAACGGCGGAGACTGTGCAGTTGGCAGGTACACCGCTAAACCTCTCAGCAACTCCGGCACAGATGCGTCTTCCGCCTCCGCTTCTCGGAGAACATACCGACGAAATTCTTGCCAACGAACTCGCACTGGAGGATAGTGCGATTGCGGAATTGCACCAAAGTGGCGTGGTCTAAAAGCTTGTGTATTCTAGCGGCCGGAGCCGAGTCTGCCACTTTTGGTCGCGTCGCAATCCGTCAAAATGTCCCTGAACCGATGTCAGAAGGAGGAATGAAAATTGCGAAAACAAAAATATCGCAAAATCAAGAAAGTAGCTGTGGTTGGTGCGGGAACAATGGGGTCACAAATCGCCGCACATATCGCTAACGTCGGGATTCCGTGCGAGCTGCTGGATATTCTGCCTGCCGAGTTGACCCCTGAAGAACGCACTCATAACCTGACGCTCGATCATCCCGCCGTGCGAAATCGAATCGCGCAAACCGCTTTGGATCGGATGAAAAGCGCGACAACCCGCTCGCCATTTTACCTGACTGATACCGCTCAATTGATTCGAGTGGGGAACTTGAGTGATAACGCCGATTGGCTGGCTGATGCCGATTGGATTATCGAAGCGGTTGTCGAAAATCTGGATGTCAAAAAACAGGTTCATGGACTCATCCATCAGCATCGTAAACCTGGGACACTCGTGAGTTCGAATACATCAGGAATTTCGATTCGCGCCATTTCTGAAGGTCTGTCCGAAAATTATCAGGAATGCTTTCTGGGAACGCATTTCTTTAATCCACCGCGTTACATGCGTCTCCTTGAAATCATTCCAACGGATAAGACCCAAACAGAGCTGGTTGAATTCATCTCTGATTTTGGTGAGACGATTCTTGGTAAAGGGATTGTTCACTGCAAAGACACACCTAACTTCATCGCCAATCGCATCGGTGTCTTCTCGAAAATGTACGCGATTTGCCTAATGCTTGAAGCGGGATATACGATCGATGAGGTCGATGCAATCACGGGGCCACCGATGGGACGCCCCCGAAGTGGAACCTTCCGCTTGGGAGATATCGTTGGAATCGATGTCCTTGTCGATGTTGCGAACAACCTCTACGAAGCCGCCACCGATGATGAGCAACGAGAAATCTTTCGCGTTCCTGACTTCATTTTACAGATGGTCGAGAGAAATTGGCTCGGTGATAAAACTGGGCAAGGATTTTATCACAAACGTCCCGGGAAGAATGGCAGTGAAATCTGGACGCTGGACTACAACACGCTTGAATACGCACCGCGTGCGCAAGTGCAGTTCAGTTCTCTTGATGCTATCAAGCGAATCTCAGATCCAAGCGAACGGATTAAGCACTTGATTAACAGCGACGACCGCGCTGGGCAGTTTGCATGGAAATGTCTCAGCAATATCATGCGCTATTCGGCGGCGCGCATCCCCGAAATTGTAGATGATTTGGTCAACATCGATAATGCGATGAAGTGGGGCTACAACTGGGAGCTTGGGGTCTTTGAGATCTGGGATGCGATTGGTGTGCCGGAATCCGTTGAGCGAATGAAATCTGAAGGGCATTCTATTCCATTGCTCGTCACCAACCTATTGGATGCTGGACATACGACATTTTACGGAAAAGCAAACTCCAAAGCAACTTACTTTGACCTTAGCTCAAAAAAAAGTCATCCCATTCAAAATCGCTCAGAAGCCATCATACTCTCAGACCTCAAGGCAAATGGGAAGGTCGTTACCTCCAATTCGGACGCGAGTCTCATCGACATCGGCGATGGCGTTGCCTGCCTTGAGTTTCACAGCAAGATGAACATCATAGATCACCCGATCATTGAATTGATGGTCGAAGCGCTCGATGAAGTCGATCGGAATTTTGAGGGGCTGGTTATCGGGAATCATGCCGACAACTTTTCTGTCGGTGCCAATCTTGTCCTGATGCTTGAAAGGGCGCGACGTAAAAATTGGGAAGCCCTCGATGAGAAGATCCGTGCCTTTCAAAACGCAAACATGAGGCTCAGATTTTCCCCGAAGCCGGTGGTGGCTGCGCCAGCGGGGATGGCGTTCGGAGGCGGCTGCGAGATTGTGCTCGGTGCGGATGGAGTTTGTGCCGCCGCTGAAACCTACATCGGCTTGGTTGAACTTCGCGTTGGGCTTATTCCCGGTGCCGGTGGGACAAAGGAGATGGCAGTCCGTTCGTCGGCACATGATTATCGTGAGACCGCTCTCGCATTTCCATATCTCAAACGTGCCTTTGAAACGATTGCCTATTCAAAAGTGTCGGAGAGTGGCGCACACGCGAAGGAACTGGGTTACCTCCGCGATACAGACCGTGTTTCGATCAATCGCGCCCATCACCTTCACAACGCCAAGCAGATGGTACTATCAATGCTCTCAAACGGTTATCAACAACCACAGCCGAGGGAGGCATTTGTCCTCGGTGAAGCCGGGCTGGCACGGCTCAAGTTGGACATCCACCTCATGCGACGCGCTGAATACATCAGCGACCATGATGTGCTTATTGCCAATAAGTTGGCGTGGATTCTTTGTGGCGGGGACCTCTCTACGCCGCAGTTTGTATCTGAGCAGTACCTTCTTGACCTTGAGCGTGAAGTGTTTCTCAGCCTTTGCGGCGAGGAAAAGACGCACCAGCGGATTGAGTATACGCTCAAAACTGGGAAGCCGTTGAGGAATTAACAAACTTGTCTGTCCAGTGGGTAGTTTGCCCGTTGAGTACACTAGGAGGAGACAACCATGAAAACCGCAGTTATCGTATCAACCGCACGGACCGCTGTTGGAAAAGCAAAACGAGGGACACTGAAAAACACACGCCCGGATGACCTCGCCGCTATTGTTATCAAAGGCGCAGTTGACCGTGTGCCAAATCTTCAACCGGCGGAGATTGACGACGTCATCATGGGGTGCGCGATGCCGGAGGGCGCGCAGGGGATGAACGTAGGTCGGATTGCCAGCTTGCGCGCAGGGCTACCAACCTCTGTTTCCGCAATGACCGTTAATCGGTTCTGCTCATCCGGTTTGCAAACCATCGCGATGGGGGCTGAACGAATTATGTGCGGTTTCGCGGACGTAATTGTCGCGGGCGGCACGGAAAGCATGAGCCTCGTATCAGGCGAAACGACGCTCTCACCAAATCCGCACCTCATTGAACACTATCCCGATGTTTACTTGAGCATGGGGTTGACGGCAGAAAATCTGGTTCGCAAATACCACATCTCCCGCGAAGCCCAAGATGAATTTGCATTGGCAAGCCATCAAAAGGCAATTGCCGCGATTGACTCTGGCAAGTTCAAAGATGAAATTGTGCCTGTCACCGTTAAGGAAACGTGCATATACCCAACTCCTAACGGCAACGGAACGCCAGAGACAAAGACATCTGTTTTCAATGTCGATGAGGGAGCGCGGCGCGACACTTCAATGGCGGCGTTGGCAAATCTCAGGCCGGTATTCCACACAAATGGGACTGTCACCGCCGGAAACTCGTCTCAGATGAGCGATGGTGCAGCGGCGGTTGTCATCATGTCAGCGGAGAATGCTGCCGCTCTTGGGTGTGAACCGATCGCACGATTCGTCAGCTTTGCGACTGGGGGCGTCGCGCCGGAAATCATGGGCATCGGACCGGTTGCTGCCATCCCGAAAGCCTTGAAACTCGCTGGTTTAACCCTTGATGACATCGATCTGATTGAACTCAACGAAGCGTTTGGGGTTCAAGCGCTCTCTGTCATCCGTGCGGCAAATCTGCCGCCTGAAAAGGTCAATGTAAATGGAGGCGCAATTGCACTCGGTCATCCACTCGGCTGCACGGGAGCAAAGCTCACAGTGACCTTGCTCAATGAGATGAGACGTCGGAATGCACGTTACGGCATGGTAACAATGTGTATCGGTGGCGGTATGGGCGCGGCAGGGATTTTTGAATTAATCAATTAGCGACACGGATGATAGGAGATTTCTGATTATGGCGGAACCCATTTTGGAAGCTGAATCACTGATACCGGGCGTATCAGCCAACTACGAGCTGCCTCCAATCACCGGGTGCGAGTAGCACTTACGGTATCATTCACGCTGATCTACACGGGAGAAACATCTTCTACGATGACGAAGCCGGATTCTGTTTCTTTGATTTTGATCACTGTGCGTATGGCTGGCGGGTATATGAATTTGTCACCTTTGGCCATATGCCCGACGATATACGAGCGGCATTGTACGAAGGCTATGAATCCATCCGCCTATTGTCAAAACTGGAAAGGGAGTTGATGCCGGTTTTTCGCAAACTCCGTACCATCTGGGACCTTGGTGATATCCTCAGTATGTACGCTGTCTGGGGCGGAGGGCCGGAGGATGACTACCTTGAGGAATGCGTGAGTCGCCTTAAAAATATGATGTGAGTTATGAGTGGACGGACAAAACCATGCCCTCGCTTAATTCTGGAGAAATTCTTCTTTGCTGACCATTTGGATTAAAGAGCTGCGTTCAATGACACTATTTATCTTGTTAGGGGGCATAGGCAAGATGACCTCTGTCACAACCAGTTCTCCCATCGTGACCTTACGGACCCAGTTTGATGCCAGGTCAATATAAATATCCCCTTTATAGTGCGATCCGCCAACGACCTTTATTTCCATGTTAGGCATCGGTTGCATAACCATCTTAAACGAACTTTCTCCTGAATCAAAAGCTACCAGAGCACATGAGACATCGTCAACAATCGAAAGTCCCTTGAAAAAGAGGGTGACCTCTCCATTTTTGAAATTGGACCCCTTGGCGATAGTGCTACCCAAACTGATTGGCGGCTCTGAAAACGCAGAGTCGTGAACAATCTTCTGACCAATGGTTTTCAGATTTTGAATGCCTTGACCTTGAGGAGTCCTCTCGGCAAACACATTGCAGAAGGCATGAAAGTCAATGAATGTATTATAGACGGCATAGGCCACGTCGGGCGATAAGGGATTGTTGTTGCTATCTACAAGGTTCTCAAACTTGGCGTGGTCAATGCCGAACACCTGTCCACTTTCGTCCAATCCACTCTCCGTCCGTTTGAACTGGTACGACCACCCATTGAGCACCGGAATAGTGGTGGGCGGTGCGTCTCCCTTTTGCAGTATGAATTTCCTGCATGTATATTGGTCGCTGTCCTTTCCAGACTGGTTGGCGGGGACACATGCCAGCTTCAGCCGATATGTTTCAACGCCGATGCGTTTCCCATCCGGGGAAAATTGAACGACCTTCGTCTCCATGGCGTAATAATGCGTTTCTGCTGTCCGCTTACCCGCCAGCTCGTACTCCCTTTTAAGAATGGATTCAGCGGTGGTTTCCGGCCCCCTGTCCGCGCTTTCGCGAGCTGAATCGGCGATACCAAATGTGGCCACCTCAAACGCCAATAAGAGTGCCATTATTAACACAGGCTTACGCTTCATGATTGAATGACCCTATTATATCAGGCATAGTGATATTTGTAATTAATGCATAATGTAATACAAGATCATTTTCTCGCAATGGCTGTCAGCCCAAACATCCACGACAGAGAGCCTATCTTTCCATCTGTCAATGATCTCGGCGGAACACTCTCCTCTCACCGACTCAATCGCAGAGCGGTAAGCGAGATTGTCATTCGTATATTCAAAAGTTTCAAAAACTGTGCCAAATCGCTCCAGAAAGGTCGGCATTGCCTTCAGGATAGTGTCTCTCACATCAAACACATACTCTCTCGCCTCGACAACATCTTCGCGATTACCCAAGATGGAGACGTGTCCGGAGAGAATGATATCAAAATCATACAGCAAGACTTCGTCAAAAAACTTGATGTATTCCCCGATATCTGCCGTTACTCCAAAATCCATAAACGGTGCTTCACCTGGTGTTATCGTATCAACGGCCATAATGAATTTTTGCTTCGGCACATATATGAACACATCTACATCTTCTGAATGAAATGCAGCGGACTTCAACTCAACTTTTTCGCCGCCAAGCGAGAATTTATGCTGATCTTGAAAGGTCTTCGTAGGCGGAAGGATACCGGGATTTCCTTCCTCTTTTATACTTTCCGCTACTTTTAGTGGAGCGACGACTTGCAAACCTTGAATGTCGCTGAATGCACTGGCACCGCCGACATGATCTGCGTGGCCGTGGCTGTAGACCAAGTACTTGATCGCCTCATTCGGGGCGCGCTGTTTAATTATTTCGGGTAGTTTCGCGGCAAAACTTGGGGGAGCATCAAAGACGATAACCCCTGCTCCCGTCTTCAGAAAGGCCGATTGGTAAATACCGTCTGTAACATAGAAAAGATTTGGCTTCACTTCCTCAACATACAATTGAGTCACGGGGTCAAGTTGCGGTATCCTCGCCTTGGTTTTTTCCAATATCGGAGCGAAAGATCGGTACGAATTAGCATCTTTCGGGTTGAGGCTTACCACATTGGCCGTGTTTCTTTTTTCTGTTTCCGCTTCTATGTTCAACGCTAAAAACCCGACAATTAAAACGAGTGCGCCCGCGACAACTGCAAATATAGTTTTTTTTGACATAATCATTATCCTCTCAGTACATGTCTATCAATAAATTGTTAATAATACCTTATTTTCGCCCCAATAAGGTACAAATCGAACACTATCCAATACCGTCTAAATCTAGTCTGTGCAAGGCTTTGAAGGCTATCAAATTGAGTGTGTCGCTGTGATATGCTCTTTTCCAATACCTGTCATCGAAATAGCAATTTCTAGACAAACTTCAAGAGTGCGTAGATAAAGCCTCCCGATGCGGCAAGCGACGCGATGGTTCGAACATGATTCCAGATAACCCAGTCGCTTAGGTAACGTTCCCATACGGGAATCGCCTCCGCACTATCTGAGCTAACAGCATCAAGCTCATTATTGAGTGGAACATTAAACACCATCGTCACCAAAAATGAACCGACAACGAACAGTGCACTTGCAACGAGCAAAAACACCATTCCTGGCTGCCCCCATTTAAGTATCGCCATAATTCCAAGCACAAGAGAGAGGAGAGACGTGCCCATGAACATCGGTATAAAAAGTGACTTAAGTATTATTAAGTTAATTG
>JADFGN010000181.1 GCA_022567695.1 Candidatus Poribacteria bacterium
ATTGCCAGCGACTTTAATCGTAAGCTTTATCATATATCCGCTGGCGGGCGTACCGATGATTCCGACGGCGTCGGCATCTTTGATTGTGCCAACGTTACGCGGATTTTCGTAGTGATCAATAGTTTGCGGAGAATACATCGGCTTTGGCGTCTAAATAATAGGCTGACTCGAACATAATGAAGTGCGTAACTCCTGACCCTTAATTATATTCCACCCTTACATCAATGTCAAATCAAATAGAGAATCAAGGAAAAATCAACCTGTCAATTATTATTCCCGTTCTCAACGAAGAAGAGAACCTTCAAACGCTCTACGATCGGCTGACAAGCTCACTCGCGCGGATTAAGAAATCCTACGAACTCATCTTCATCGACGATGGCAGTACCGATCGCAGCTTTGAAATTCTGCGTTGTCTCGCTCAGATTGATCTGAAAGTCCGAGCCGTTCGTTTCCGTAGAAATTTCGGGCAGACCGCCGCTATGAGCGCGGGGTTTGATCTTGCGCGTGGCGAAGTGATTATCCCGATGGATGCCGACCTCCAGAATGACCCCCTTGATATTGAGCGTCTACTTCACAAACTTGACGAAGGTTACGATGTCGTTAGCGGATGGCGAGCCGATCGACAGGATGGATTTATCCTACGCCGTCTGCCATCGATTTTCGCCAACAGCCTGATTGCGAAATTGACGGGAGTGCATCTCCACGATTTCGGTTGCACACTGAAGGCTTATCGTCGAGAAGTGATTGAGAACATAAATCTTTACGGCGAATTACATCGCTTTATTCCCGTACTTGCGAAGCTAATTGGCGCGGACATTGCGGAGATTAAGGTCAAACATCATCCACGAATACGCGGCAAATCGAAATATGGACTCTCGCGCACAATTCGGGTCATCTTAGATCTGATTACGATCAAATTCCTGATGAGCTATTCCACCCGTCCAATCCAAATCTTTGGGTTAATGGGGATGGTTTCCCTCCTCGGCGGTTTGGGCATCTGTACTTATCTTTCGATTGGCAAGCTATTTTTTCCCGCAGGGATTAAGTCCGGCTGGCTCTCCTATTTTTTTTCGGAAACCAGCTTAATCGAGCGCATGCCGATGCTGATTCTCGGCGTGCTTTTACTGTTCCTAGGCATCCAATTTATCACGATGGGGCTTCTGGGTGAATTGATGATTCGTACCTACCACGAATCTCAGAAAAAACCGATCTATGTCATTCGCGAAATCGTGTGATGCCAAGTCACGTGAGTTGGAAGTGGAGGAATATGAAAGTATTCCAGATTCGTACGCTTATCTTTATCCTTATGGCAATTGATATTTCAATAACCCATGCATCAATCGAACGTGAGGTTGCGTGGATTCTTACGCTTTCTGACGCCGAAAAGCGAATGATCAACACCGCTGAACCATACGCATATGACGACTATATCGTATTTGGGCTGATGGCTTCGGGCGTTCCAGAGAGTCAGATTGCAAAATACAAACAGGTGGTGGATGGGCTGATACTTGCGTTGACAAAAAGCGTCAAAATAGAATCAGTGAGTACGGATGCGGCTGAACGGGCGGAGTTCATCCTACGATGGTTGCATCAAAACTTATTCCGTCGATACGATGCCCATCAGACCAAAATCGACGAAGTATTGAAACATCGAAATTTCAACTGCGTTTCTTCAGGAGTGCTGTATAGCGCAATCTGTCGCAAATTCGGAATCCATGTCACAGGGGTTATTGTACCAGACCATGCGTTTTGTCAGCTTAAACTCCCCAATCAAAAAATTGACATTGAAACAACAATTCGTTACGGATTCGATCCAAGCTCTAAAAAGAAACTGTTCGATGAATTTGGCAAGCTCACGGGATTGGTTTACGTTTCACCCAGAAACTACCGGCAACGTAGCGAAATCGGCGACAAAGAGATGATCGCGTTGATCTATTCGAATCGCTATAAGGCGCTCAGCGATCAGGACCGTCATGCAGAAGCGACGAAGGTACTTCATGTTGGCTGGCGACTTGCCGGCGATCTGCCCCGCGCTTTGAACACATGGGAGAGTGGGGTTGGGAACTATATCATCAGTCTGGACAGAAGTAGACGGTTTGCTGATGCACTCTACGTCATTGACGAAGTCAATCGGAAGTTCCCCGATCTGAAGCAGTCATCTAAGCTTTGGCCAAATGTCTATATCAACTGGAGTTACCACGCCTTGCAGGCAAAACGATACGACGAAGCCGTTCTTGTGTTAAAACAGGGGCTTGCACACTTCCCACAGAATTATAAACTCCTTCAGAACCTCAAAGCCGCCTACCTTGAAAAAGCCCAATTGCTTGGCAGGACTGGACATTTCACGGAAGCTCATGAAACGATTGAGACGGGAATTCAGGCATTTCCGCACGAGGAAAAGTTCAGACACATCGAGGCAAATCTCTACATTCAGGAAGCAGATGAATTGCTCATTGATCAAGCGGAAACGGTTTACCAGAAAGCGATTCAGAAGTATCCCAAGGACAAAACACTGCTAGAATCGTTTGAATTTTTATATCTCAATCTGGCACAAAAATTCGGAAGTCAAGGAAAATATGTGGAAGCCGTTCAAATCCTCGAGCGCGGCGAAACTGTGTTTTCTGCCTCCACCAGAATCCGCAAAGTCAAGACAGCCACCCATAATAATTGGGGCATTGATTTGGCTAAGAAAAAACACTTCGCAGAAGCGAAACAGGTGATTGAGCGTGGTCTTGCCATATCCGCCACGGATGCGACGCTCAAAAACAATTGGGATTTCGTCATGCTGGAGTGGGCGAAGTCCGAATTCAACAGCGGGCATTTTAACCCAGCCAGCACAATTCTACAAGAAGGATTGAAGCAAGCGAAGTCAGATCAGAAACCGTTTCGTCAACGGATCGAGGCGTATTACAATGACAGTGCAATCAAGCTCCTTAAGCACAGAGAGATTCAAAAAGGGATAAACCGTTTGGAAGCCGGGTTGAAACTGGTTCCAAACAGCAAGGTCATGCGAGATAATCTTAAACGGGCACGCGAAAATAGATAAAAATAAGCCAGATTCCAGCTGTCATTTTTCATAATTGAAAATTAGTTAACGAACTAGCCAACGGCAAGCGCCACCAAAACAGTGTGAATTCAAATGAAAAAATTCTCAAATATTAAGGCACTTACGTTTGACCTATTCGGTACAATCCTCGATCTTGGCGGCAGCTTAACGCCGTTCATTGCACAGTTCCTAAAATCCAAGGGATCAGAAGTTTCACCGGAGGGTTTTTGGGGACAATGGCGGGGCCGGCAACGCATCGAGCAGTATCAAGACACAATTATGATGCTGGGTCACAGCGGATACCTGGAGACAGCACGTCGAGGGTTCGTATACACGTTGCGTCTCAATGGGGTAGAAGCTTCAGATGAAGAAGTGGAACATTTCATGCGTGCGTGGCAGGAATTGTCCCCTTTTCCTGAAGTTTTACCAGCACTGGAACGGCTCAAATCCCGATACAAACTTGTTATCCTCTCCAACGGAAATCCACACTTCCTCGACTATCTTGCCGAAAATCGCGTGCGTTGGGATTTTGATGACATCATTTCTGTTGAGCTTGCTGGTGCTTTTAAGCCACACCCCGGTGTTTACCGCCGGGCGGCGAGAGAGCTTGGTCTTGAAGTGAGTGAATGTCTAATGGTCTCCGCCAACTCATTCGATGTGATGGGAGCGCGAGCCTGTGGTTACAGTGCTGCATTTGTTAATCGCTACGGGCTTCCGTATGAGGACACGCCATACCTACCGGACGTTACCGTCACTGATTTTACAGAATTGGTAGATGCACTTCTCATCTGAGGATAGACAAGGAGTCACAACGAATGCACAAAAGGAAACGTGAAGCACTTATGCAGCGAATCAAAGGCGGAGTGGCAATCTTCCCAAGCGCTCCACCTGTGATGCGCAATTATGATACAGAACATAAATATCGCCAAGATAGTAATTTTTACTACTTAACCGGCTTTGAGGAACCCGGCGCCGTCTGCGTTATTGCGCCGGACCATCCGGAACATCAATACGTCCTATTTGTCCGACCACGTGACCCCAAAAGGGAGACATGGACGGGCAGGCGGGCAGGCGTTGATGGCGCAAAAGCGCACTTTGGGGCTGATGAGGCGTATCCGATTGAGGAGTTTGACGAAAAGATTTCCGGTTACATTGAGAAAGCCGAGGTGCTTTATTACAGTTTCGAATCTGATGAAGCATTCAATCAAAAAATAATCAATATCTTCAAACGTGCCAATCGTCTTAGGCTTCGCGGGGGAAAAGGTCCGAATACCTTAACCGATTCGATGGAAATTCTTGCGGAGATGAGACTTATAAAAGATGGCGAGGAATTAAAGCGGGTTCGCCGAGCGACGGAGGTATCCGTCGAAGCCCATATCGCGGCGATGAAAGTCGCTTGCCCTGGCATGTACGAATACGAATTGGAGGCACTGATCGATTCAATCTTTCGCCACAACGATGGATACGCAGCGTTTCCAACCATCGTAGCAAGTGGGGTCAATGCCACCATCTTGCACTATACAACCAACGATTGCCAGATTCAAGACGGGGATTTGCTCCTCATCGATGCGGGGTGTGAGTACAAATACTACAATGGCGACATCACGCGAACATTCCCGGCGAATGGAAAATTCACTGAACCTCAACGCGAAATCTATCAACTTGTACTTGATGTCGAACTTGCGATCATTGAAGCAATTCGTCCCGGTGTATCGATCGGTGAACCCAATAAGAAGGCAGTGGAATTATTGACAGAGGAGATGTTAAAATTCGGTTTGTTGGAGGGAGAAAAAGAGAAGCTGATCGAAGAAAAGGGGTACAAGAAATTCTACATGCACCGCGTTGGACACATGATCGGAATTGATGTCCACGATATAAATAAAATTAAGGACGGCGAGGAACACAAGACGTTTCAGCCTGGCATGGTCACGACCGTTGAGCCAGGACTTTACATTCCTGTGGACAGCGAAAACGTTGATCCAAAATATTTGGGAATTGGCGTGCGGATTGAGGATGATATCCTTGTTACCGAATCTGGATGCGAAGTGTTGACAGCTCAGGTGCCGAAAACAATTGAAGAGATCGAGCAATTGATGAATCAAGCGAGGTCAGCCTAAAACCTATGCAGGACTCCTCTCGCCCACAACGTGAGCAATCAGCTTACCTCTTGAAAGGCGTCAATTCAATCATGGCTTTGATTTTATGTTTCCCGTAATTCGCATAAACCTCCACGTTCCTATTACTTGCATCGATATAGGGAAATTCGCTCTCGTAGGTGATCTCATACTCAAAGCGGATGTCCTTGAAGATCATTTCATAAATATCTAGTAATTCACCGGAATCGGCAGCCGCATAGTAGAGGCCATCTGTGGATTTAGCAATTTCCTGTAGTACTTTAGTATCTACCTCATCTCCCAAACCGATTGTATACACGGCCGTCTGCTTCTCAGTTGCATGTTGAGTGGCATGATGAGATGACCTCTCACTGGCTGTATCCGCTCCATCCGTATTGACCACAACCACCTTTATACTCTCTTCTGCCGGATTCAACTGATCTATTGCTTGAATAATTGAATCATAAAGCGCAGTACCTTGAGTGGATAAGCGATATTCAGACCGAATTGCCTGTCCTAAATCCTGCTTGTCACTTGTCAATTTCTCAATGACATCAACCTCTTCAGCAAACTTAAGAATCACAGCGGAATCTGTTGGATGTAGATTATTAATGAAACGCGCAGTCGCTGCTTCGACGTCGCTGATAGCGGCTTCGGTCATGCTCGCGCTATAATCCATGCCCATCGCCACAGCAATCGCTTTCCGGCTTTGATGGCTTCCGAGTTTTGGTTGGACCGACTGATCATTACCTTCAAGGACGACGAAGTCATCTATCTCGATGTCCTTGAGTGGGTGATTATTCGTATCGGTGAATCGAACGTGCAGTTTAACGGTTGGAAACTCTGTCATATCAAAATCGGTTATCTTCAGGTTAACCTCTTCCACATTATTTCGTTCCAACTTTGGCTGAATGGCATCAAGCCCTTTCTGAGCCGCACCTTGGACCTCAGCATCCTCATCGTTTGCCAATTGTTTGAGGTGCTGGGCGGAAAACTCATCAACGATGGCAGATAGTGCTTCAGCCGCATGTATACGCACCTGAGGATCTGGATCGCAAGCCATCTCAGTCAGCTTGTTGCTCCCGTGGGTATATTTCAGTGAGTGGAGCATTCTCGCTGCTGTCGCTGTGACTCTAGGTTTTTCACCGTTAAGTGCGGGAACAAGCATCATCTTAATGGTATCTCGTTGAACGCCGGTGAGTTCGTCAAAGGATTGAGAGACCACATCCGGTATGTCACTTTGCAGTTGTTCTATGGTTTGATTAATCGTCGCCGTCAGTTTCTCGAGATCGCCTGTCTTCTGGTCATTGACCTTGCCATCTTCGTCGACAATGGTTCCAAGTAGCATGGGGAGAATTAGCCCCGGCATCCCAATTTCGTTGGCGACGTCCATAAACTGTTGAGCCGCAATCGGATCTAAACCGGTAGATTTGACCAGATCGTTGAGTGTGTCTTGATCCAATTTTTGCAGACCCTCAGCGAGGGAGAGATCCGTTTGATCGTCTTCTGAAAAGAGTGCGTGGGTGAGAATGCCTTCTAGCTTCTTGAACTGTTTTCTCAATAAGTTGACCTGCTCGTCAAGGGTTTTGACAGCTTTTAACGCTTCAAGTCGAACTGTCTGATTCTTATCATCCTTAACAAGTGCTTTCAATTTATCTTTCACACTGACCTCTTTTAATTTTCCCAAGAGGTTGGCGGCATAAGCCCGTTCAAGCGCATCCGCGCTATTCAACATCGATGTTAGCATTTCTAAGCCTTTAACGTCCTTGTAGATATAGAGAATCTGAGCCGCTTTTGCACGTACCCGCGCATCGAAATCGCCTAAGACCGAATACAACAACTCAGCCAGCTTGATAGGTATTTTATCGGGAAATTTATCAGAAAATTTCCCGATCGATTTTAACGCGCTTAATCGCACTTCAGGCACCGGATCGTTAAGCGCATGACGCAGAAACCAAATATTCCGTAAATTCCCACTAACCAGATAAGCGGTACGCGATCGGACGGCGGGTTGTGGGTGTTCAATAAACTTACGCATGATGAGCTGTAGAGTGACTTCAGTGCCCCATTCGATTTGGTCTAACAGACCTAACACTTTTAGGCACATCTTCGATGAAAGGGACAATGTCATTTCTAACAGGTAATTTGGCATTTTGCTATCAATCTGTGTGAGTAGCATGAAAGCGTTTTTGGCGACTGCCGGAGGGAATGTCAGCACCGCTTTTAAATACTTATGAATGATACCCGACTGCTGTAGCCACAATCCGATCTGTTGATAGTGCGTTGCTTCAGTCTCTCCGGATCCAATCATGCCCAAAATACACCTCATCATATCCAAACTGCGCAATTCCTCCATGAGTAGGAAATACTTATGACCTGTTGCGCCAAACTTATTGGTGAACAGCGATTGAAAGAAAGGCTGAAGTTTATCTAACGGAAGTTGCTTAAGCTGGGTATGGCAATGCTGTGCGATCTCCCCATTCCATGAGAAACAGCTACGAACTAGAACCTCAACCACTTCAGGCTCGTCATAGGATTTGAGTTTTTCTAAGATTGATAACCTGACCTTGGTGTCTACGGATTCATTTTCAACTTGTTGGAGTAGTGTAGACCAGTTCATAATGGGTGATGCTCCTTTGCAATTATTATATCACTTCACAAGCGTATGAGCGCATCGGAATCCGAATGGTGCATTGCGGACGACTTTACTTGGCAACGCCACAAGCTGTGCTTTTGCGTTGTCATTCTGAAAATCTCAGCGCAAGAAATCCTGCGTGGAGTCTGTTCTACAACTCTTTGCTACGCGCAAAGGCTCAGGATGACAGGTGGTCTTTGATTTACTCTTTGCCCTGGAGGGGTGACATATCGTCACGATTGGGGTTATCCAATTCTGATTCAACGCAGACCTTATTTCGGCCGCTTTCCTTAGCAAGGTACAAACATTCGTCTGCACGGCGGATGAGGGATTCAGGTGTATCATCCTCCCGACACCACGCAACTCCGACACTAACTGTAATCCCAAGCGTTTGAGGCGTACCGTCTTTGACATAGCGGAATCCTTTGCGATCTATGCTGCTACGTAACCGCTCGGCAGCAGATTCAGCAATCTCGCTTGAGGAACAGTAGATAAGAACCGCAAACTCCTCACCGCCGTACCGTGCGACAAAATCATCGGCCCGGAAAACCGACTTCGCCTGTTGGGCAAGCGCGGTGAGCAGCCGATCGCCAACCTGATGACCGTGGGTGTCATTGACTTTTTTGAAGTGGTCGATGTCAAACAGCAACAGTCCCATGTCAATGTCAAACATCTCGCGTCGTTTGACAGATTCCTCAATCCGCCTATCAAATGCGCGACGATTATATACCTGCGTCATTTCGTCGATGAGCATTTCTTCTTGAGCTTCACTCAATCGCTCCTCTAGCTCTTCGACCTTACTTGCCAACACCTTCTGCCTTTTGCTGTTGCGTACCTTCTTCTCATGGAGCACCTTTTTAGCGTGAATGACTCTTTGAGCAATCTGCTGACGAATCTGTTTCAAATCGTCGAGTTGAACGGCAACGTGACCGATGTGAGATAAAGCGGTGTTCAAACGTTTATCAAAGTCATCATTACTGCCAGTAAACTCTCCGATTCCTTCGATTAAAGTTCCTACAATCTGAGAATATTCGGTGTACTGATTTTGGTGATGAATTTGCTCCGCTTCCCGCTGACGCAAGATCAATTTCTTTAGGAATTCTTGAATTTCACTCAACTGGTAAATATTAGACGATTCTTTTAATCGAATCCAACTCTGATCCAAATCGGCTTTGAACGCTTCACTATTGAGCACTTCACTGTCTATCGTTGAATTCCGAATAATATTAAGAAGCATCAGAAGAATTTCTTTGAGCTTAGAACTTAGTAAATCGGCATGGCCCAAATCATCGGGAGGATCGGTTTTCAAAAGATTCTGGTCGGTTTTGCGTTGTCCAAACATTTTCACTTGTTCTTTTTTTTCAGTGACGGCAAAAGGAACATACAAAGTGCCTCAATCGTGAGTGGTGAATGGTAGAGTGGTCGATGTCAAACCACTCACCACTCTACCATTCACCGAAAAAAACCAAAGGAGTTGGACGGGGTCAAAATTCGACCTGTTACCAGATATGTATGCTCCTTTTGCTGCGATTGTTTTTTTAAATTACATGAAATTCGATGAGTTAAGACAAGAGATGTTTTTGATCGACGTTTCCAGAGGTGGTTTGTATGACCCGTCGAATAGCTGGAAGCAGGTCGGTGGTCAGTGCTGCCTTGGAGAGAAAATCATTTGCACCACCCGAGAGTGCCGCCTGCCGGTAGCCATCGGCATCCACTAAACACATAGAAATAATCCGCGCTTCGGGTAGCATCTGTCGTAGACGCGCAATGGTCGAAAGGTTGGTCATACCTGGTACACCCAAGTCCAGCAAAATCACCTGTGGTTGCATATCTTGGGCATAGGTCAATGCCTCTTCACTCTCATTCGCAGTGCCAACAACGACGACTTCGGCAGAGAAGTGTTCCCGTAGAAAACGGGTTACAATTTCTCGAAAGGACGAGTTATTGTCTACAAGCAGAATAGAAATTGGGTTCATCTTAACTCCAGAGCCTGGAAGACTAAAAGTCAGCATAATTGTCGATTTATGCTGACCGAAGGAATGAGATTGCTATTGCTTCTCGACACGCAAATTGGTAAAGGTATAAGTGCCAGTTTCTATCAAACGACTTTCTGTTCAATTGAGCTATATGGTAACGCAAATTTGCCATGATTGTAATCCGTAAATGTACGTGATTTCTCTGCGAAAATCACGTAGTTTTAACGAAAAAACCCGTAGTTTTCGTGGGGTTTTAATTCAATAACAAAGATGGTTGAAATTGTGCGTGATAGTGGAAGGGAGGAAAACTGGAAGGATGCGGATCTCCCAACAGGTAGCAACGTGGGTTAATCGTTACTTATGGTTTCGTCCCGTGAGTTCTTCGTATTTTCTTCGAAGGTCAGGGCGACGGGAGATATTGGTACGGATGTTTCGGTTAATTTCGCTGGCAAGTGATTTCATCGCCGCTTCCGGTGCTAGGATGTCATTTTCCACAGCATCAAGCCTTTCCTGCAACCAACGGGTAATCACGCTGGCGTCTACAAACGGACTAATGTCAAATGGGTGACCGTTGTGGATGGCATCGATAAACGGCTGGTGAAAGTCAGGGGAATCCATGATTTTGTTCACAAGGTCTTCGCCCTTCCCGGCACGATTCGGGTTTGGGGGAATTGCGTCTCCGTCGTTCACGATCAGTTCGCTGTATTCTGGGGACGCCAGATACTGAATGAAGGAGAGAGCTTCCCGCCAATGTGGACTGTTGATATTGACACCAGATGAACGGCACATCACGAAACCGGAGGGCGGGCGATCGCCGACGCGCGGAATAGGCACAGCCCCTAAATGCGGTTGAATCTCTGGAAAATGACCGACTTGAACGGTGTACCATCGTCCGATAAAAATCATTGCGGCCTTTCCACTGGAAAACCAGTTAATTCCGCCACTTCCCCAGCCACCTTGAGAGGACATCGCTGTCGCTTCTGCTGGCGTCGGCAGCACCTTGTGAACGTGTATCAGTTCGTCGTAAAAACGCATGGCTGCCATCCCTTCTTCTGAGTCGAGTGCCGACGTCAGCCCATCTGGACTGAAGAATCGTCCGCCGTGTCCGATTAGCAAATTCTGAAAGAAGCGCATGTTTGACCAGTGGGCAACTGCGAGGTGTTTCTCGCCACTTTTTGAAGGGGTATTTTGAATTTGTTGGGCGGTCTTTATGAAATCTTGATACGTCCAATCCTTTTTCGGGTAGGGAACGCCGTGGTCGTCGAAGATGGCTTTGTTATAAATCACGCCGTCTGCATCAATGTTGCAGGGGAAACGGTATTGTCTCCCCTCAACCATCAGCGCATCTCTCACGGTCGAGAAAGTGTATTCAGGGCTGAATTTCATTTCCGTGCCATATTCCGTTAAATCAAGGAGCAGCCCTGCCTGAACCAACCCCCACATCTGATATTGGTTGTAGGTATCGATGATGTCTGGGCCAGTCCCTGTCGCGCATTGTACAATTAACTTTGTCTGATCGCCACCAAGCCCCGGATCAACGACGACATCAAGGCCAGGATACATCTCCGCAAACAGACTTGACTGAACTTTGCGGGCGGGGTTGGGATCGGTCGCCCAACGGAGTCGAATGATTTCGGGGTCTTTGGCGCGTTCGAGCGTCGTTTCAGCGACGATATACAGACTGACGAAAAGCAGAAGCAGAAGCGCGAAAACGTGTTTCATCAGGTTATCCTTTCACTCCACCAAGCTGAATGCCTTTGACCAAAAACTTTTGGAAGATGATAAAGACGATAACCAATGGTACCACGTTCATTACCGTGGCTGCCATGATGAGTTCAGTTTGGCGACCGTAACTGGAATCTAGCGCAAGTAAACCGACCGACATGGGAAAAAATTGGTCATCGTTCAACATAATCAACGGCCAGAAGAATGACTGATACGCACCGAGAAAGGTGATAATGGCTAAGGCAATCAGCCCCGGCCGCGCCAATGGCATGATAATCTCCCAGAAAACCTGCCAGTGGTTCGCACCATCAATGATGGCTGCTTCGTCCATGGAGCGAGGGATAGACAACATAAACTGGCGGAGCAGAAAAGTACCGAAAGCACTGAACGCTGCGGGAATAATCAACCCATGATAAGTATTGAGGAATTTCAGAGACACCATCACCTGAAAGTTAGGAATCATCGTTACCACGCCGGGAATCATCATGGTGGCGAGGTAGAATAGAAAGACGGTATCCCGGCCTTTCCACTGGATGCGCGAGAAGGCGTAGGCCGCCATCGCGCTGGTCAAAACTTGCAGAAGGGTCACGCCCACGGCGATAAAGATGCTGTTAAAATACCATCTGCCGAACCTTAATCCCAACTTTCTGTTTGTCACCGGATCGGGAATGCGGTCCAACACGATGGGATAATTTCTAAGTGTCGGTGCTTTGGGGACGATACGGATGTCCTCGATCTCCTTTCTGGGCTTAAAGGAGGCACTCACCATCCAGATAAATGGGAAGGAGATTATGAAGCCGATTACGCACAAAACTAGAAAATGTATCACGAGAAATCGTTTTTTTCTTTTTACCATTTGGTGTCCTCATTGACCGACATCAAGGTCTTTCCCAAATCTCCAATTCAAAGCGGTTGCGATAAAAATCACAGTAAAGAGAATCCAAGAAATTGCTGATGCATAGCCCAGATCGAGGTCTTGAAAGGCTTTGTTGTAGATGTAATAACTCAGCGTTGTCGTCGAACCCGCAGGGCCTCCACCCGTCATGACGCGAGCTTGTTCAAATCCACCTTGAAGCCCGCCGATGATTGACATAATCGAAATAAAAAAAGTCGTCGGTGCAAGTTGCGGCCAGATGATGTGGCGAAGCCGATGCCATGCACCTGCTCCATCCACTTCAGCCGCT
>JADFGN010000182.1 GCA_022567695.1 Candidatus Poribacteria bacterium
AAAGAGGGGATTGTTGACGTGAAATATCATTCTGTACATTGGCAGCTTCCCTCAAGGATGGCTATTTGGATCCTCGACACTCAATCCTTCCGCAGATGCCGCTTGTAACAAACGCCCATCCGCTCCTCGCGTTCAGCCAGAATCCATTCGGATAACGTTTCCCCTTGTGACAGCTTTTGAGCCAGTTTTTCCCGCTCCGCATCGGATAGCGGTGTAGGGAGCTGTTCTTTTGGAGATGGGGTCAATAAACCGCTACCAACCAATGCTTGTTCGATCTGTTTTCGCGTTGTATTTGGGGCTTCAGTGCGAATTGCCAGCCATTTTAACTCATCCAGAATAAGCTCATCCAGCGACTTTTGCTGATTTCGGGCTAATCTTTCAAGGGGTTGTAAAATCTCATTTGGGATTTCTAACGTAAGTTGACTCATGATTGTCCTCTTTCAGGTTATCTCAATAACATAAGTTCCTTAAAGTAGTCAGGGGCCGACTTGTGTTCCGCGGCATGGGTCATTTGGAAACGTTCGCAAATGGCGATATAGTGGTCGATGAGTTTCTGACGTTCTGCCTTCTCCATTTCGCCGCCGACGACAATCATCGCCTTGTAAGCAGGAATGGAAGCCTTCTCCACCCTTGCGCGAACATCGTCATCATCTGCGAGAGCGAGGGCATCTTCAAAGTAGGCAAAGGCTTTACGCGAAATCTCAGCATCCAGCCCGACTTCCTCAGGGGATGGGAAGCAGTTCGGGTGAACCCCTTTCGCTTCGGCGTTGTCATGAAGCATGTTGATGTAATCCAGAATCGGTTGCGACGCCGCTTTGTAGTGCAAACGGACAAATTCCTCAAGAATGGCTTCGTCATCAAGGTTGGGATTCCAGATTATGTGCCCGAGCAGGTAATTCCGCAAATCACAGAGTTCGCCAGTTCTACCGTTCCCGTTCGCTTGCATGAACAAGCCCTTCGTGTTGTTGCCCAAGAAGTAGCGGACGTTTGGGCCGATGACGCGCAAATTGGGAAACGGCAGATCGTAACTCCGAAAGTTAGTGTTATAGTTCCAGACCCAAATGTCGTGGCTGATCTTCCCCCATTCATCCATATCCCGACAGAACGCTCGATTCTTCTCACAATCTGGATGGTCGATTGGGTGAAGGGTACAACACTCGATGCTACAAAGCTGGATCTGGATGTTGTGGCGAGGTCGGATGGTCTTGGGAACTTGCCGGGTGTACCAATATGCGAGTGTGCCAACTTTGGCGTTCGGATGCGCTTTTTCGACACGTTCTGCCACGGCGTTGACAAATGCGAGTTGCGAACCCATCGGCGTTCCTTCGCGTTGGTTAATCTCCTCGCACGAATCGCACCGGCAGTAGTCGGCGGTATCCGCTTGACTGACACTGACGTTGTCAACGCCTGAATGATTGTCAAGATATTTGATTGCGGCGGTAGCGGCAATCTCAATAACCTCCGAATTCGTGACGCACAGTTGCGGTCCGCCGCCGTGAGTCCGCGTATCTCGTTTTCCGTCCACAAGGGCGTAATATTCCGGGTGATCGCTGCCATACTTATCAAAAGGCACAAGCCAGTGGAAAGAGTGATTGATGAGCGTCTGTGGCGTTTTGCCCCCAAGTTGCGCATCATCTGTGACCGTGTTTACCTTCAATTTCGCCGCAAACGCAGGGTGTTCGGAATTTTCATAATAGTAGCTCCATCGGAATGAAAACGGCGGATTGTAGGTATATGTCCCACAGGGTATCTGCAATGCAGAAGCGTCTGGAACGTGCGTATGGTCATGCGTGAGAAAGCGTAAGCCGACAAGCTCTTCGAGGAATTGATGCACGGCGTAAAGCGTGCCGCGTGGACGTCCACCCGCAATGACCACCTGAGCGCGCCGCACGACGATTCGTAATTCCTCGTCTCCCATCGTTGCAGAATCGATGCTCGCGGCGTCTGGCCCGATATAGATGTGACGTGCTTCCCCTTCAATATTCGCTATCAAAGGGAGTTCGATTCCCGTTGCCTTTCCAAACCAACGCTGGAATTCTTCCGCTGCATATTTTTCGGACGGGATGGCTTCGTCAGAAACGACAATATCCCAGTCGTGCATTTGAGCGCAGTTTAAGGTTTCCTGAGAATTTTCGAAGGGTCGATAAGAAAGTGTTCTTGAGGTTGACATTTTTGCCTCCAGTTATAACCGATGATGAATGCCTCGATTAAGAATCTTGCGCGTAGTTCGGAAGGAGTTTACACTATTTCATCTCTGATTTCCAGCGAATTCCTACCGAGATCTGAGCATAATTTGTAGCTGAATTCACAAGAATTCGGGATGCAATACCGTCCGAACTCCCCGTTTCACGGGATTTCGCTACGCTCAACTTGCGAGTTCGGCTCCAAAATCCCTGTAGAAATTCCACTGAGAACCCAAGTTTCTTAAAATATCTGAATTTTCGCGTGATAAAGGAGTTTGAAAATATTAAATCGTCAGAGATCAAGGGATAGGAAAGGCAATGAATTAATGAAAGCACTCGAACTTGAAAATGTCAGCAAATCTTACAAAGTTGTCAAGAAGCTGCGGAACAAAGAGGAAAACCGGCTGCTTGGCTTGCGGAATTTGACCAAATTTTTTCTTGGCGAAACATTCAGCATCCTCGGAACCCGAACGGTGACATCAATCACCGCGCTTGACAATGCCAGTTTTACCATTGAACCCGGGCAGGTGGTTGGATTGTTTGGCAAGAACGGTTCCGGCAAAACAACTATGCTTTCAATTCTCGGTGGTATTTTTCCGCAAGACAGTGGCACGGTGCGCTGTTTTGGGTACGACTACAGCACCGACCTTTACGAAATTCGGAAATACATTGTGCCGGTTTTCGGTTGGTTAAACGCGGTGACGTGGTCGTTTACGGGCCGGCAAAATATCGAGAAATTTATGTTGCTCCATCATGTCGAACCCTCGCATATCGCGAATCAAATCGATGACCTTGCAAAGGAGATTGATATTCTCGATAGGCTTGATGACCGTGTTGCTCGCTACAGTCAAGGCATGAAAGTTAAAATTCAGGTGATAGTTGCTATCCTTTTGTATCGCATGCGCGGGCGATCGCTATTATTGCTCGATGAGCCGTTTATCGGTTTGGATGTTTTCTCTGAACGCTACCTTCGAGATTTTATCAAATACAAGATGGAACGCGATAATTTCGCCATGATTCTGGCGACCCACCAGCCGGAAGATATCGAAGAGGTTTGCGACGAAGTCATCGTGATCGACGAAGGAAGGATTATCGCCAAAGACTCGGTGGATAACCTCCGTCGGATGGTGGTGAAAGCGGAAAACATACGAATCAACTACATTCCGCAAAATGGTCAACTTCCTGATGATTTCTTTCAACGGGGCGGGATTTTGGAGAATAAGTCGCTCAATCGCGGAAAACAGACGGAACTCGATCTCCTCGTTGAGGACAGCCGCGATACGTTAGCGTGGCTCGTTACTGATTTGGTGAATGCAGGATGTGCGATTACGTCGTTGAATACAAGCCCTATGAAATTTGAGGATGTTATGATAAAGCTGATTGAAGGTAACGCCGAAGGAGAGAACAATTGAAAATCACTCGTACATTAGACGACTTCAGATGGGCGGTTCGACTCAGTTTTATGTTTTTCCGTTTTCAGTGGTCGATTCGGGCCACATTCAAAGCGGGGGTTATCCTTTCATTCGTTAACAGCATCTTCGGGTTGCTCAGTTGGTTTTTCATCGGGAATATGTTTCGCACGGTGCAGGTCGCATCTCTGGAAAACTATAATCAAAGTTACCTCGCGTATGTCATGGTTGGGAGTTTCATTTCAACTGTATTTGCGGCGGGCGGTTTTTTCTCTCCAAGCGGTTTCTTCCAACGCGGCATCTTCGGACCCGACTTCAAACGCTGGTCAATGAGCCCCACCGATCCCCTACTTTACAATCTCGTTGCCAATCGGATTCTGAATTTTGTTGGATATACAATCACCTCAATCGCCATCCAATTCGTTGTGATTTTCGGCTTCTTTGGCCAGTTTTTCGACATCGATTTCAACATCCGATTTTCGATGCTCCCCCTTGCGATGCTTTATCTATTCTATGCCGCCATCGCGCAAATTTTCTACGAAACGCTGATGAGCAGTGTATTTCTGCACTCCTATGCGCTGAGAGCCGTTAATCAAAATGTCTTCGCTGGCCTTTTGGGTTCGATCGATAATATCGTTTCGGGGAAGATCTTTCCCATTGAAGTGTTACCGATATGGCTCCTGAGTTTCACATGGATTTTTCCACAATCCCAAGGCTTCATCGGCGCGCGATTCCTGTTGTCACTCGATCCGGAGAGCTTTGCGATGTTCTGGCCGCGGCTGATTGCACTCACGATTCAATTCTTTGTTTACGGCGGCTTGGGTATCTGGCTGGTCCGTGTAGGCATCGCCAAGGTTCGACAAGAGGGGTTGGTGCAGGTGCCACCGGCATAACAGACGATTGGGTTTCGCAGGAATTCCCGTTCCGTGAGAGCATGTCATGAAACATAATTTATCCCGTGTGGTCGTTATCGGCAGCGCGGGGGCGGGTAAAAGACATTTGCCCAAACGCTTGCCAGTATCTTGGGGATGCCGCATATTGAGATGGATGAGATTCACTGGGGGCCAAATTGGACACCTAGACTCCTTGATATGATTCGGGTTTACTGGCGTTTGCTTCGCCGAACGCTCAAGCGAATCATGGGACGTGAAGTCCTCTTTTCAGGCAATCGTGAGTCTTTTCGCCTGCTGTTTCTGAGCCGAGATTCGCTCCTCTGGTACGAGATTCAGAATTACGCTCGCCGACGAAGAAAATTTAAAACATTGTTTGTGGCAAATATGATAAGTTCACCATCTCGTCATTTTTTGAGTATGGCATCCGAAGAATCCTATCAGCTCTGCCTGACATGATTCATGCCGAACTCACTTTCGGGGAACTCCAAGGTTATCTCTCCGTGTTAAACAGGCTATGCCGGCCACATCCCTTTTATGCGCATCCCGCTTTTCCCGAGATGGCAGAAACGGTACTTTCGACAGTCCTTCGGAATCTTGCCTCCGACGACGCTGACGCAAATTACGTGGTGATGTTACAAAAATTCTGGAAGGGCGAAGCCGCGTTGGTTGAGATTATTGGCCAGTTTGTTGAGGTGGTTGGACTCAGTCGTGAAATTCTCCCACCCAATCGAATGGCTGTCCAAACGATGCCATCCTTGAGTCCTGCGGTTAAAGCAGCAACCGCCGATATGACGTCCGAAGAGCAGGCTGCAATTTTAACGGCGTTGATACAGCGGTGCAGTCCACAATTGGCGGAGGCCGCAACGCAAGTAATGCTGAAAATCAGCGTTCCACAAACCGTTGATGTTCTCACACAGATTGTCGATAAGCGGCGCAAGCATGTTCATCTTTTTGCGATCGAGAAGTTAGCGGAACTTGGCGGAGAAGCAGCGATTCCCGCGCTGGTGAATGCGCTTTCATCGAAGGATAAACGGAGCTATTGGGCCGCAATCGACGCCATCGTTAAGGTCGGTCAATCGGCGATTCCGTTTCTGAATGACGCTATCAAATCAGATCACCCACGCTTGAGCCGTAACGCCAGCGTGGCATTAAGCCGGATTGGAGATACAGATGTCGTGTCCGAACTGATTCAAGTCGCAGCGAACGAGACGATGGGAGCAAACGCACGTGCGAGTGCGATGGATACATTGGGAACACTCCGGCCGCCGGCAGCGGTACCGGCACTGATTGCGGCGTTGGAATCCGACAACTCCAAAGTGCGTGGCAGTGCGACGCTGGCGTTGTCGAATATCGAAACGACCGAAGCAATCCAAGCGGTGGAGGACCTGTACAGAAAACTGAGCATTCATTCAACTCCTATCCATGGGGCGATGAGCCGCCGAGCAAGCGTCGTGCGAATTTCAAGAAGATGTTCGGTCAGCAAACCGTGCCGATCGGGACGTGTCAGCCCAACGGCTACGGCTTGCACAACATGGTGGGTAACGTCTCGGAGTGGAGCCTTGACACTTTTCATCCCAGTTTTTACGCCCTCGGTCCCACTGATAATCCGGTGGCAATTGACCCGGGAGACGTTGTAGATGGGGTATTTTTGGACGTCAAAACTCAGCGCATCATACGTGGCAGTGGATGGCTGGGCAAAAGTACGTGGCGTCTTCGTGTCTCGTGTCGGCGTTCGTGGGAACCGGATGACTATAACCCGTGGACTGGATTCCGGTGTGTTGTGCCGGCGTCTCAGCGATGACCACCGAGATTTTGTCGATAAATAATGGAGAGCCAGGGGGAGAGAAATCAGTGGAAGTGAACAGGAGACTCTCAAAATGGATTATGTCGAAAAACTCATCGAACAATTGGAAGCGAAAAATGTCGAAGTCCGCCGCTATGCTGCATCGGCGTTAGGACGCACGGGCGATGAGCAAGCTGTCAACCCTTTGATTAATGTCCTTAGAGACGCGGATAAGGAGGTACGTGAGATTGCATTTTTTGCGTTAAGAAATATTGGCATACCTGCCGTCAAAGGCTTAATCCGCACGCTGAAACACCCAGATGAAGTGGTTCGCAAAAAAGCTTCCTGTATCTTTCAAAGAATGGGATACAAGCTGAGAAATGCTGGCGATCTGAGAGCCGTTGAACCCTTGCTTATGGCATTAGAGGATTCGGAGGTACACGTCCGTTGCCGTGCAGCGAAGGCTTTGGGGAGAATCGGCGACGCCAGAGCAATTGAACCTCTGATTGCAATGCTCAAGCATGATCTGAACGAAGATGCTCATCAGAGTGTGACCTATGCGCTCGGAAAAATCGGGGTACCTGCCGCCGAGTTCCTGATCGCTTTGCTCTCGGATGAGCGTGAACATGTCCGATTCCATGCAGGGCTAGCGTTAGGAAAAATTGGTGATGCAAGCGACGAAAGAGCTATCGACATTCTGACGGCGGCACTCGAAGATTTTGATAATCAAGATTGGTGGCGGCAACGTGCCCTTATCTATTCGTTGGCGCGAATCGGTGATGCGAGAGCCGTTGAGCCTTTGACAACGCTCCTGAATACACAGCAGGGTTGGGTGCCTTACAGCATCATCTATGCGCTGGGACAAATCCGTGATGAAAGTGCCATCACACCGTTAACCGCGCTCCTGAAAGATGAGGATAAACGGATTCGCGTGGCTACGAGCTTGGCTTTGGGAGAAATTGGTGGGCCGACAGCCTTTGAATGTCTAACCGCATCCCTGAAAATAGAGGAAGCTGGAGTGCGCGTCAATACGGCCGTCGCCCTCGGGAAATTTGGCACGGCGGCTGTAAGCCCTCTGATCGCTATGTTGAAGGATAAAGATGCACGTGTTCGCAAGCAATCCGTCCGGGAGTTAGGAAGAATAGGGGATTCAAGAGCAGTTGCTCCCTTGATTGCCACAATGACAGATTCGGATAAGAAAACGGGCCGCCTCGTTTTCAAAGCATTGGAGCAGATTGGTGCGTTTGCTGTAGAGCCGTTGGTGGAGGCGATGGAAAATCTCGATGATAATCTCCGAAGCCGAGTCGTTGAAGTGTTGGGAAAGATTGGGGATTCCAGAGCGATCGAACCACTGATAGCGAGTCTCAAAGATAAGGATTCGCGTGTTCGCAGCAAGGCAACAATTGCGCTCGGACGGATTGGCGATGAAAGCGCAATTGAGACTTTAACGATTGCTCTGCGAGACGAGGCAACGCCTGTTCGCATCAACGCCGTTCATGCATTGAGAAAATATGGAGAATCAACGCTAACTTTCTTGATAGAAGCCCTTACGGATAGGACGGCATCGGTGCGCAGACATATCGTTGCGGAGTTAGAAGGTAGCGGCGATACACGTGCCATTGATGTGCTGAAAAGGATTGCAAACGAGGATGCCGACGAATCAGTTCGTCGCGCGGCTCACAGCGCTTTGAAAGCAAGGTACGAATGATGAACATTGAAGTTATTGAAGCAAAGCAGGAAGACTACTCCACCGTTGAGAATTTGGTCAGATTTTACATTTACGAGCTGTCGGGAATCATGGGGTGGGATTGTCCGGAAAATGGCTTATTCGGCGGATGTGATGAACTCCCGGAATATTGGCGAACCCAAAATCCATTGACGGACGCAAACGAGCGTTGGCCAGCGGGCGATAGGGGCTACCCGTTTCTGGTTCGCGTGGACAGTCGCTTGGCGGGATTCGCGTTGATTCATCAATTTGGAAACAACCCGAAGGTGGACTATGACGTCGGTCAGTTTTTCATTCTGCGAAAGTACCAACGTAAAGGTGTCGGCCGGTTTGTTGCGCATCACATCTTTGATAAATTCTGCGGCAATTGGGAAGTCTTGCAAATGGGAGACAATAAGCCTGCACAGAAATTTTGGAGAAAGGTCATTTCGGAATATACATCCGGGGACTACGAGGACTCCACAGAACACCACGCTGAGTGGGGCGACATGGTAATTCAGCGGTTCAATAACAGTCGATCACAACGAAAAGGAATCAAATGACGCAACCACACCAGATCGACAAGCAAGGGATTCGGATGCGGGCGCGAGCGGCAATCGTCCGGGACGGCGCGATTTTGCTCGTTGCATTTGACGACGAGAACGGTTTCCATTATAATTTACCCGGCGGGGGCGTTGAACCGGGCGAGACACTGTACGGCACGGCGATTCGAGAGGTCCGTGAGGAAACGACTGCCGACGTTGAAGTGAAAGAGTTGTTGCTCGTTTACGAATGCTTTCCACCCGACTACGGCAACTATAATGGCGACCATTCACTCAATTTCGTTTTTCGCTGTGAGTTACGCGAGAGAAGCGAGCCATGTTTGCCCGATACCCCGGATGCAAACGAGGTTGCGGTTCATTGGATTCCCTTCGGTGAATTTCCCGACGCACCGTTGGTGCCAAAAATTCAGCGTCGGATTATCGCCGCCCTGCATGAACCCAATAGAGATGCGTTCTGCATGAATCCCGATATCACAGATGAAATCAGGAGTTTAAAATGACGGTTCTTGGGAGTGATCCGATACCGCTTGACCTTGGCGATAATCTTGTGCTACGATTCGCCCAGTCGGACGATATTGACGCGCTCGCTGAATTTAATGCCCGCATCACCGATGATTCGGAAGTCAGTCTGTGGACACAAGATCTGATGTCCGGTCGGCATCCGACGACGCAAGCGAGCGATTTTACTGTCGTAGAGGATACGCACGCCAAAAAAATCGTTTCGTCAATGTGCCTAATTTCGCAGACGTGGGCTTATGGTGGCATCCCGTTCAAACTGGGGCGCCCCGAAATTGTCATGACCGACCCCGCCTATCGAAGACGCGGATTGGTGCGAAAACAGTTCGAGGTCATTCACGCGCTGAGTAGGTCCAAGGGCGAATTGATGCTGGCAATTTCTGGCATTCCGTGGTTTTATCGTCAGTTCGGCTACGAAATGGCAATGAATCGATTTGGTACGCAAAGCATATATCAGATATACATTCCCAAACTTGGGGACGGTGAAACTGAAAATTATCGTGTCCGGCCCATGGAAACCAGAGACCATGCTTTTATTCGGGAAGTTTACGATAACGCAATTCATCGTCAACCCTTTGCGGCGTTGCGGTCAGCCGCAGAATGGGATTACGAATTGAAGGGGCATCCCCAAAACAGTAGCGCCCAGTTGGAATGGTTAATTATCGAAACCACATCCGGGGAACGATTGGGTTACCTGCAATACTTCGGCGGTGTCTTCGACAGCAAGTTGCCTATCCAGATGTTGGAGTTAAAACCGGGCCTCGGTTACCTTAACTTAATGCGCAGTATTTTGCGTGGGATGTGGTCACACGCACAGCGGAGGTTTGCAAAAGAAGATTATCCGGCTATGGACATGCCTGGACACCAATCACCGAAGGACCTGCATGGTCTCGCTTTCGCGTTGGGGCTTGAACATCCGGCCTACGACGCGCTGCCGAAAAATATCGTTGTCGAAACGAAGCCTTGGGCATTGTACATTCGTGTACCGGACATAGTCGCTTTTTTACGGCATGTCCAACCCGCACTTGAAAAGCACCTGACCGAAGGCCCGGCCGCCGGCTATAGCGGGACACTAAAGCTTAACTTTTATCGGAGTGGGATTCAACTGGTATTCGAGCGCGGTCAAATCACAGACATCTCAGATTGGTCGCCCGAAACGGTTTTCGATGGAGATGCGAAGTTCCCAGACCTGACCTTTCTGCAACTGCTGTGTGGAAGACGGCGGTTCAACGAGTTGGCAGATAACTTCGCCGACTGCCTTGGACGTGATGATGCCGCTACATTGCTCGATAACCTCTTCCCACCCTTTACCGGACATGTGTGGGTATTATCATAACTGACTTTTGGCAACCCCGGTTGTCGGAGACACCGGGTATTTGCCCAGGAGAGTTGCATGGAAATTTTACGATATGAGAAAATAATGCTGTCTGACCTAACGGCGGCCTACAATAATATTACCCGCGGTGTACCACACTGCTATCCTGTGAATGACGAAGAATTTGCATCTGCCATGGTTGCGTTGACCAAAGAGGGATATAGCTATGAGCGGCTACACTCGGAGGCCGCATTTGTTGCGCGAGAGGGGAGTACAATACTCGGCTTTGTTCATGTTGCGATTGAGTTATCCGAGAAACTGGACGCGGTCGATGTCGGGGTCATCCGGTTTCTGTGGTATGAGCGAGGACATCGTGTTGCAGGACAAGCCCTGCTTGATGCCGCTGAAGAATATTTCCGGCAGCGAAATCTGAATCGAGTGATGGCCTTTCCACAAAGTTATCGCTATCAATTCTACCACTTTGCAAATGCGTTTTTATCCGACCATCTGGATGGGGTGCAAGCACTCCTGGCGTTTAACGGTTACGAGCGTCGGGGCGGGGAGGTATTTTTAGATTGGCCTAATTACAACAAAATCGTGGTCACTCCCTCGGAAGTGTCAGCGGACATTTCTGTCGAATGGAACGAGGGGCGTGGTACTCGTGACGGCTCTATTGTACGTGCCCACAAGGATGGCGAGGAAATCGGTGCGTGTATATCCCTTTCCGGTGGAGAATATTCACAGGTGGCTGAAGTGCAAGATTGGTTGTTTGTCATATCGTTGTGGATTACAGAGCCATTTCAGGGGAAGCGTTTGGGAATCCACCTGCTTCAGCGCTCACTTCAAGAGATGCGCGACGCCGGTTATCGCCACGCTTCTATCAGTACGAGTTTGACAAATTACCGCGCCTTTCTTTTTTACAGCAACTGTGGTTTTCATGTGGTGGATTGGACGTATGGGTTTAGCCGCGAATTGAAAGACGAAAAATAGCAGGAGGAACGATTATGGATAGCGTTAATCAACTGATTGATCAGTTAAAAGATTCAAACGCGAGTGTTCGGATTGATGCCGCAATCGCATTGGGACAAACTGGCGATGCGAGAGCCATCAAACCACTGATTGCCGCATGGAGAGATTCGGACGAAAATGTGCGGGGTACCGCACTGAGTGCCGTTTCGAAAATTGGCTTACCCGCTGTTGAGGCATTGGTTGACGCCATGAAACACCCGGAAATCGGTGTACGGACCAAAGCCTCCTGTGCGCTCGACCACATCGGGGAGTTGATGGGAGCGGCGAAGGATTTCCGCGCAATTGAGCCACTGATTGATGCGTTCTCGGAAGAGAGCCACCGCATCCGCACTCACCTCGCCTCAACATTAGGAAAACTCGGTGGCCTTCGTGCTTTTCAGCCATTGATAAAAGAACTCAAAAATCCAAAAGGCGCGCATGTGCGGACTGCCGAAGCGTTGGGAAAACTCGGCGATGCCAGAGCGATTATCCCGTTGGAGGATGCGCTCCGGTGGCAAATGAATCGTTCGGACCCAAATATCACAGCGTGCCAATTTATCGTCCGCGCACTGGAAAGATTGGGCAGTCCTTCACTCGATCTCTTGACCCTATTCTCGAAGCATCCGAATCCGAGAAGTCGTCGAAAACTCGCATGGTTGTTAGGCGGATTTAATAATCCTGAAGCGGTTGCCTTGCTAATCGAGATGCTCAAAGATCCGCATCCGCATGTCCGAAGCCGAACTGTTCAGGCGTTAAGCGGATTTACCAACGATACAAGAGTTATTCAGCCGCTAATTGCGGCACTTGCAGACAAGGCGATCAATGTCCGCATCCAAGCCATCCATGCGTTAGGGGAGTTTGGTAAAACATCCGTCGTGCCCTTGATACAGATGCTTCAAGATGAAACGGCATCCGTCCGCAGGCATACAGTTGCTGAGTTGGGGAAGATTGGCGATATACGTGTCATTTCTGAACTCGAAAGCGTTGCAAAGCACGATTCAGATAACTCCGTTCGTCTTACGGCCAACAGGGTGTTACAATGCATCAAGCCGGAGCCAAGTGTACAAGCCTTTAGAAAGTCTGTTAGCCAAGCGTCAGTTATGATAATTTATTGAATAAAATAGGGGTTTGGTCATTTAACAAAATAAAGGGGCTATTGAAGGGAGAATGACCGGAATGTCCAATCACCACCCGCTTCTCGACGTTGAAAAAATCGATACCGACATCGAATCATACCTAATCGATATTGGCGAAATCTTTCGTGCCTTCCGCGACCACGACTCAGGCTGTATCTCTTTCGGAG
>JADFGN010000720.1 GCA_022567695.1 Candidatus Poribacteria bacterium
TTTCCGACAGGCTGATGCACCGTCTGCAATTCCGCTACTTCGGTGGGCATGCGACAATGGTAACCAACCACACAGTGGATGTGGGCGGCAACCGCGCGGGCATTCGTTGGTACGAACTACGCAACAGCGGAGCCGGATGGGGCATCCACCAGCAGGGAACTTACGCCCCGGGTGCAAACACTCACCGCTGGATGGCTAGCATTGCGATGAATGGAGATGGCACCATAGCACTTGGTTACTCCGCCTCCAGTAGTTCTATACACCCCTCGATTGGTGTTACGGGTCGGCTTTCCGGTGATGCACTCGGTACGATGGGGGGCGATCTCGTCCTGTTTGCTGGCACCGGCTCGCAGGAGGATTCTTTCAATCGATGGGGTGACTACAGCATGATGAGCGTCGATCCCGTTGATGATACAACCTTTTGGTACACTCAAGAAGCCTACGTGAATACAGCATCATTCGACTTCAAGACGGGGGTTTTTAAGATTACGCCGCCGTCTCCCCCAGGCCCCATTGGCTCTGGGGTAGCGGCCGCAGCGAGCCCGGTTCTAGCTGAGAGCGATGTTTACGAGAACTATCCAAACCCATTCAATCCTGAAACATGGATCCCCTATCAAATTAGCGATCGAGTTTCGGTCAGCATTGAGATTTACGATGTTGGGGGAAGTTTGATTCGGACGTTAGATCTCGGCGAACAAGAGACAGGGAGGTATATGGAAAAATCCCGTGCCGCTCACTGGGATGGTCGCAACCAAAAGGGTGAGATTGTGCCCGGAGGCATCTATTTCTACACCTTCCAAGCGGGCGACTATCAGGAGACCCGCAAGATGATTGTGGTCAAATAGTATCAATTCAAGATTTTTCCAAACGACCTGTTCCCAACCGGGGACGGGTCAAATTGAAAGGAGATTCACATGTTAGTCAAAAACGTTCGAGGATGCACTCACAGAGAAACTTCGCGAAAAGGACTGTGTTCCCTACTTGCGGTTGTCGGTATCTGCGGCTTCATCGTCGCTACAGCATATGCCTATATCACCATCGATTTTGAAGATGGCACAGATGGCAACAATATCACCGACCATTACGCAAACCTTGGCGTGAAGTTCAAAAACGCCAAGTGGAGGGTCATTTTTCCTGAACTGCCCGGAATGTCCGGGCGCGTTGCCTTTGATCACAGCACGCTTGGCGGCGCACCGACAGCGTCGAATCCAATCGTCGGCGTCTTTAAAAAACCTGTCCATCGAATTTCGGTCACGGCTGTTGATGTCGGCGAGTTGGGCGTGAAACTTGAGGTATTCAACGCCAAGGGCAAACTGACCGGACGCGACGGGTTTTCGGGAGCCGGTTTAGGCGCAGGAAATTATAGAAATCTGACCGTTACCCGACCCGGCATTGTCAAGTTCAAATTGTACCAACTCTACGATTTTCCCTCGGCTGACTTGGTACATTTCGATAATCTCGCGTTTGAGTTTCAACCTTAAGCCCATTGTAAAATAACTCGCATTCACCCGACTGCCTCTTCTCGTATTCGCGGGAAGAGGCAACCAAGTAGACTTCATTGGAAATTATGTTGCGAGAAATCAGAGAGTTTGGTGTAATTGCTATTTCCAATAAAGTCTAAACAACGTGAGTTCGAGATAAGATTTTGGCGATGAATCTCATTGTTCCGCCTGGTTTACGTTTTCTGTTTGCAAGCTATCCAAATATTCAAATGCTCTAACAATAGGACCAATTTCACGCGGAAAAACATGTCCAAGTCCTGGCACATCAATCAGTAGAGTTTCAAATCCAAGGTACCCCATGGAAAGGTAAGCTTTTCGAATCATTTGATAGAAAAAGTCATTGGGTCCCGTAATGAGAACAAACCGATTTTTTGCTCGCAGTCTGCGGATGACCCGATCGCTTATCAGATTGTGTCGGCCGGACATATACAGCCCAGACGCAAGCGAGGACGATTCGGTGTCGGAGGTAACCAAGCCCGGTTTATAATCGCGCCTGCTTCTTCCAAACCCACTCGCACCGACGATCTGAATCGAACCATTAAAAGCCTCTGGAAATCGGGCGATAAGCGTTGAACACGCAATACCGCCACCGGATATACCGCTGATGTAGATGCGTTGGGGATCGATATTGTAATTGAGAAGCGCGTACTTTCGTGCTTCCAATGCCAAGCCTATCCGACGGGAAGTTGTCTGTTGGTTACCCACATTAAATGGCGCAATCCAAATAATCTGCCTCTGATCAAAAATCTGAAACCATGAATTCGGCACCGTCGGGTCGAGCGTTCCGGCGATAAAAACCAATAGGCCATGCGGTTTATCGTCGGTATAACCACTTGGCACATAAACCTTAAACCCCTCTTCTCTGATGTCAAAACCCGCTGTTCGATCTACGGTGAGTTCAATACCTGGAGTTGCCGCCGCTCCAATCTTATTGCCTAGCCGTGGTGTCTCTTCAGTGCCGACCGCATGTAGACCATGAATCACAGGTCTTAAGACTATAGGTTCTATGTCAGTCGGCGCGGAAGCGATAAAACCGTCTTTTTGT
>JADFGN010000721.1 GCA_022567695.1 Candidatus Poribacteria bacterium
TTACCTGAAAACAAAAAAGACATCGATCGGAATCTACTTGGGGATGATAAAAAAGGGGACCTGAATTCTCCACTGATACAGGCTTCGGATTTGCTTCGACAAAGCATCAAGCTTATTGCAGCACAGGACGAAAAACGTGCGAGAGAAGTTGTAAGCTTTTATCAAGACCTGCAACGTACCTTAGAGCGGGCAAGCCGACTACTGAAACCAAACAAATACTTTATCGTTGTGATTGGCAATCGTACCGTTAAGGGGATTAATCTCAAAACGGATCTGATTATCTCTGAACTGTGCTATCACCTTGGATTCACGACGCATAGCATTCTCTACCGCAACATTCCCAACAAACGAATGCCGATGAAAAACAGTCCGACAAATGTACGGGGGGTAAAGGCGAAGACAATGCACAAAGAGAGTATCCTCATTATGAAAAAGGGTAGCTAATTTTGACGAATAAACTATACATTTTGTAGCCGAATTTGCAAAAATGCGCGAGGCTCTTCCTCCCACCCGAAGGGTTCGGTTCTGAATTCTTGTGAATTCAGCTACATTCCATAAAATATCGACTTTAATACTGAAAATTAGTTAGATCAATTGCTTTTCATTTCATCTGTCCAAGCCTCCGTAGATTTAGCCATTATCCCCTATGTAATCATCGCTTTTCTAACCTGCCGTTGCGCGGCGATAATGCGATCTTCCCACTCAATTTCATCCGAGTTGGGAATACGCCCTGCCTCATCCATCACTTCAATTATAGATGCCATGCCCTCTTCTAGCGAGATGCTTGGCTGAAACTCCGGAACGTCTCGGAAGAGCCGCTTTGCGCTATAAATGGTGTTGTGGGAGAAAATACTTTCACAACTTCCCAAGCCGGGCGTGTTGAGGACAAGGAGATCTTCGAGAGGTACACCGACAAGTTCTACCTCCCGTCCAAGTACCTTCATCGCTGTTTGGTGGTAAGCCACCCAAGAGGTGTAACCCCGTTTGACCATGTTGTAGGTCTGACCGACGCAGTGTTCCTTCCCGATGACATTGGCGAAGCAGAGGGCAGCATCGTCAACGTGCAGGAATTGGTGGACGGCCCTCCCATCCCCACAGATGAGAATCGGCTTGCCTTTGCGAACCCGATCGACCCAAGCCGCATCCCCGCCGATCTGACGTAACAACCCCATTTTGGGACCATAGGTTGTTGAGGGTTTGATGATGGTCACCGGAAATCCGTCGCGGTGATAAGCCTCCAAATACACATCGTCAGCTTCGACCTTGCCTCTGCCATACCCGCTGATCGGGCGGAGTGGGTGGTCCTCAGTCACAGGCAGCCAATCATACTCAATGCCGTAGGTGCAAACCGTTGAGCATTGCACAAAGTGCTTGACGTCTTGAAACGCACGTAGGCTACTTTGAGCGTCCTCCTTGTTGAAACAGATCATGTCAATGGCGGCGTCAAATTGTTCCGCCTGCATGGTACGTTCAAACGCCTCCCGGTCTTTTCGATCGCCGTGAATCACGCGGGCGCCGTCAGGTACTTGCCCGCTCTGACCACGATTGAAGCAGGTGACTTGGTGTCCCTGTTCGATCAGAAGTTTCACAAAACTCCTGCTAATGTTCCCTGTTCCACCAACAACGCAAACTTTCATCGTTTAAAGTTCCTCCACTTTTACAAATTGACCCGTGTGCTGGCTCCTCACAGCCGCTTCCACCAGCGTGAGCGTTTGCAACGCATCAGAGTAGTCCGAACGGATGAACGAGCGATTACCCGTTTTAATGGCACGCAGCCATGCGCCGGTTTTATCCAGCCCCAAACTGTTTTCGGTTGGTGCCGGTTCATCCCAATCTTCACCATTCAGATAGCCGGTAATTCGGTTGTGAGTGACGTTTGCCTGTAGTCGCAGGTGTGGACCAATCACCTCAAGTTCAAAACTGAATCTCTCGGTACCGCAATGGTTTGTATGCACGCCGAAAACGCCGTTATCCAGTTCGTAAGTCATCTGAATCGCGTTCGCCGAATCGAACTCTGGGCGTTCGGGTGCCATATTTTTGATCGACAAGGCATGTGCTTGAACGGGTTTTGGGCAGTTCATGACGAAGCGAGCACAGTCGAGAACGTGGATGGCTTGCTCGGCAATCGGCCCTCCGCTGATTTGGTTCTGCAGAAACCACGGTGCCA
The DNA here is from genome assembly GCA_022567695.1 of Candidatus Poribacteria bacterium. Taxonomy (GTDB): domain Bacteria; phylum Poribacteria; class WGA-4E; order WGA-4E; family PCPOR2b; genus JADFGN01. The sequence continues at coordinate 2,168 of JADFGN010000721.1, forward strand.
TCCTAAAGGTCAAATAGTAGTCAACTGTGCAGACCGTCCGAACCAGATGAACCGTTTGATTGGCAAGCAGTTGTTTCAACCGTTCATACAGTGGGGCGTAGCGAAGTTGGAAGCCAACAGCCGAAATAACACCCGCGTTTTCAATATGCGATAGGCACGTGCGGCCTTCAGCCAATGTCAATGCAGGGGGTTTTTCAACCATTAGATGAACACCACGTTCGCACGCAAGTCGGATCGCCTCCTGCCGCACGGGCGGAGGTGTCGTGAGAATAACGCCATCAAGTTGCCTATCGAAGAAGATTTCAAGATTCGATGTCGCGGCGGGTGTGCTGAATCGGGTCAAGGATTCCCCTCCCA
>JADFGN010000183.1 GCA_022567695.1 Candidatus Poribacteria bacterium
GGGTCGCCGTGCTTCCGGCCAGCATCGTAAGGTCGGGCAGGCCGCCTGTGACAGGAACGCCGGTGATGGGCGATGCGGAATAGATCCGCACGGGGAGCTCATCCGTCAGGTCGTCAGGATCGGTCACCGTTTATATCCACTCTGACGAAGGTGTTGTCGGGGAAAGCTCAAGCAGCTTTGGGCGCATCCAAGGTGCACCGCAGGTGCTTCAACAACTTATTGAGCTTGAATTAGTGCCACTAATCATCGGTGAAGATCCATTCGCCGTCAAACGAATCAGAGAAAAGCTGAGACACGAGACCGAGTATCACGGCTGGTCAGGCGTAACGCAGTTTGGCATTTCAGTGATTGACATTGCGCTGTGGGATCTCATGGGCAAAGTATTGGGACAACCCGTCCATAAAATTTTAGGAAGCTACACAGACCGTGTTCCTGCCTACGCAATGGTTGGGTGGCTGAACCACGAGTTGGATGACCTTAAGAAGATTTGTACGCGAGCAATGGAATGCGGTTTCCGAGCCGTGAAGATGAAAGTGGGATGTCCAACGCTGGAGGAGGATGTTCAACGAATCGAAGCAGTTCGCGAAGCCATTGGTAAGAATGCCCACTTGATGGTTGACGCGAATCAAGTATTTACTACGGCAGAGGCATTGATTCGAGGAAAAGTCTATCAAGAGCTTGATTGTTACTGGTTTGAAGAACCCTTCCCGACAACGAATAAGGAAGGACTTGCCGAACTTGCTCAAAATTTGGAGATGCGTATCGCTTCCGGTGAGAATGAATACGGGAAGTGGGCATTTCGCGAACTTCTTGAGATGAGGGCTGTCGATGTAGTGCAGGGAGATTTGCGTCGTACCGGCGGAGTGACGGAGATCATGGAAGTCGCAGCAATCGCGGATGCATTCAATGTTCCGTATGCCTCACACGGTGGAGGGGTTGTCAATTTGAACTTGTTGGCGGCAATGCCAAATGCCTGTTACCTAGAGACGGGACTGGTTTCGCCCGGTTCCTCATTGCAAATCAAGGATGGTTATGCTCTGGTGCCCCAAGGTAGTGGATTCAGTTGGTAGAAGCGGGGTTCATCCGTTTTGATGTCGCCAAGAACAAACACCTTGAAGCCAAAGTTGACGCCAGTTGATTTCTCTACTCTGGCACGGAAGCCCACTGAGGCTTTAGGAAAGATGGCTTTGTTAAGCCAACAGTTAGGTGTCGATTTACACCCCCAAAAAGCCAAAGAGCCGCCGAGGTTGGAAAGGGACAGTGTGTCTAGATTTTATCGAGAGACCGTGGCGATTTCATCGTCCGATTGGAGTACAGAACCCGCGCTAATTTAGACTATTTTCAACTTTCCATCTCGGCTATCTCATTCACCCGAATAATTTCTACCTATTGATTTTCACTTTTAGAAAGGACACCCTTATGCTTTCTCAACAACAGATTGATTGCTACCATGAAAACGGCTACCTCAGCGTTGAAAATGTACTTTCAGACGAAGAGATCTCTGACCTACGCCGGGTTACGGATGAATTCGTTGAGAAATCCTGCGAGGTCACTGAACACACCAACATCTTTGACCTTGAACCGGGACATAGCCCGGAATCACCTCGCGTCCGTCGAATAAAAAGCCCCGCTTTACATCACACGGTCTACGATCAAACATTGCGCCATGATCGGATTCTTAACATCGTTTCTCAATTGATTGGCCCCGGCATTCGTTACAACGGTCACAAGCTTAATATGAAATATCCCCAATTCGGCAGCCCTGTAGAATGGCATCAGGATTGGGCATTCTATCCGCACACAAACGACGACCTATTAGCGGTCGGTGTTGTCATTGACGATATGACCGTCGAAAACGGATGCCTCATGGTGATGCCGGGATCACATACAGGGCCAATTTATGACCATCATCAGAATGGTGGCTTTATCGGTGCGGTCACGGATCGGAACTTCAAACCAGACAATGCAGCTAACGTTGAAGTCAAAGCAGGTGGGATTTCGATTCATCACGTTCGCGCCCTGCATGGTTCCTATCCCAACACCTCCAGCAAACCGCGCCGGTTGTTGCTGCTCCAATATTGTGCCATTGATGCATGGCCACTATCAGGCGTGCCGAATTGGGATACGTTCAATTCCTATATTTTACGTGGCGAACCGATCAACGAGCCGCGTATGGTAGCCGCGCCCGTCCGTATGCCCTTACCTTATGCAGAGCGTAGGGGATCAATTTATGAAGTCCAGAGCCTACTGGATAATCCACTTCTCGCTAAGAAGACAGAGGGACAATCCTTGCGCGTTTAGAAAAGTTCAGCCGATAATAGACACCAACGTCTTCAAGTCCGGCACTTCCAGATCGGGGGTAGCATTTGCTGGTGGAGTTGCGCCAAGCCCACTCTGCCCTTTTCTCCTGTTGATCCAAACTGTTGAGAGTCCCATCGCCTTCGCGGGTATAATATCGTGACAGATGCTTTGGGCAATGTGCAAGATCTTTTCAGGTGGCATACTAATCCTATCAATTGTGAACTCGAAATTCTGTAGCGAGGGTTTGTAGGCTTTTACCTGCTCTGCTGTGATGACCCAATCAAATGGCACTTTAAGGTGTTTGGCAGATAAGCCGATGAGGTCATCATCGACATTTGAAATAATTGCGAGTCTGAACCTTTTCTTTAAAGCTTGCAATGCTTCAACCATATCAGAGAAGGGAATCCAGCCGCCTAACGAATTGGAGAGGCAATCTAATTCAAGGGAAGCAGCACAGACTTCGTAGTGATTGAAGTCGATCTGCTTATCGTTATTCATCGTACAATTTTCCAGCCCGTCGATTAACAAAATGTAAAATGCCTGAAGTCTTGGGACTTCAGCTACGAGAGAAGCCAAACTCCGACTTCGCCAGAATTCGGAGTTTGGCTCCATAATGTAACAAAGTGGAATTAGTTAAAAATAGGAAAAGATGTCTTCAAACCTACGTCAGCACTACATTTTTACTTGACAGACTAATATGTGTATAGTATAATTGCCTCAAATTCAGTCATAATGCGAATTTAGAGCGATTTTATCTAAATAAAACTGATAGGAGGATAACATGGCTGACGTAACCAAAGCAGATGTTGTCAACAGCGTTGCTGAAGCGACCGGATTAAGTAAAAGAGACGCAGGTGCTGCACTCGACGCAGTTATTGGAACCATAAAGGACTCGCTTGCTGGTGGGAAATCGGTTGGGCTAATCGGTTTTGGTACCTTTGAAGTTAAAACTAGAGCTGCCCGCGAAGGTCGTAATCCTCAGACGGGGGCAAAAATCCAAATCCCTGAAAAGAAGGTTCCCGCTTTCAAAGCCGGAAAAGGCTTACGAGAAGCTGTTGCTTAATTATCGTGATAGGAACGCAAGCCTAAACATCTTAAGAGTTGGGGCATCAACTCTTGGACTAGAAGACGTAAGACCGTCTCTGATGGCAGTCTTTGTTTGAACCCAGAATCCCAAGTTCGTAAGACTTGGGAGTATGTCAAAGAACCTTCTGTAGAATTTTTGCAAGAAAACCTACCCTCGCTTAGCGAGGCTCTGTGGTTTGATTTTAGACCGTAACGAAAACCTGTATCAGCACGGTTATATCTGTGCTGGTACAGGTTTGAGTTTCGAAAATCTAGAATTGACATTGAAACCCGTAAATCCACGTTTCGCCGAATCGGTGGTCGGGTAGTTGACTAAAATGGCCGTAAAACTCTTTCTTTAGCAAGATTTCGGGAGGCGTGTAGTCCCCTTCTTAGCCTCCTTAGTTGGAAAAGCCAGCTATTTTGAGGATAAAACTCTCCGCTCTTTTGAAAATCGCGTTTTTCGGATCTGCTTATCCCCTCCGTTTCATCAGCTTACCGCCTTGTCCCAACAAAAAGGAGATTTGAGATGTTAATCCGATCGAGAGCCCCCGTGCGCATTGACTTCGCCGGAGGTTGGACCGATGTCGCCCTATTTACGGAGGAGTCGAAGGGGCTGGTTGCAAACGCCGCAATCAATATCTATTCTTATGTAACCCTCTCCTGTAAAAGGCAACAGCATACCCCTGAATCGAGTAAGCTACAACGTGTTTTAGATCAAAGCATCCGGATCTACTCGGCGGACTTTGATACTTTCATAGAGGCGGAAGACATTCGACAACTCGAATACGATGGCAATATCGATTTGGTCAAAGCCGCTATCCGTAAAATGCGGATTGAAACAGGTGGATTTGACTTAACCACGCAGTCGATCGCGCCACCAGGAAGTGGGTTGGGCACTTCAGCCGCAATGGGGGTTGCTTTAGTCGGCGTGCTCGGTGCATTTACAGGGGCGACGTTGTTACCTTATGAATACGCGGAGTTGGCAAGTTCGATTGAAAGACATGAATTGGGTATTCTCGGCGGTAAACAAGACCAGTATGCCAGCGCAGTTGGCGGAATTAGTTTCATGGAATTCATGGGCGAAGAGGTCAAAACCTCTCGCTTGCAAATTGCGCCAGATGTCCGCTACGAACTTGAGAAAAATCTCGTTTTGTGCTACACAGGCAAATCTCGCCTCTCTGGAAATATTCACCAAAATGTAACTGATGCCTATAGAAACGGCGAGGAGAAAACACGGGAGGCGTTGCGAAACCTAAAGGCAATCGCCGGATCGGTTAAAAATGCATTAATGAAAGGTCAACTGACAGATTTTGGCGAATTATTGGGTGAAAATTGGGAAAATCAGAAAGCACTACACCCTTCCGTCACGAATGAACAAATTGATAAGCTTTTCAAAATTGCGTTGGGCCATGGGGCAATTGGCGGAAAAGCATGTGGAGCGGGTGGCGGAGGTTGCCTCGTTTTCTACTGCAAGTCAGATCAGGAATATCGGGTTCGACAGAAGCTGCAAGAAGCTGGTGCAACAATCATCGATTTCAATTTCGATTTGGACGGGCTACAAACATGGAAGGCAGAATAAGGGGTTGACGTGGTGTTAAAGGATAGGCTAAACTTAATAGAGACAGAGAAATGATGCGCCTGTCTTTAACGCTCTACGTGAATTTTCCGGAAAGCCCATCTCACTGATACCTCTTCACTATTGTAGATTGGAGAATAGACATTTGAATAGCCCTGATCGCGTTGATGTACCAGACACCGATTTAGAAGCCGCCGAGTTTTTGAAAAATGCGAGAGAGACAATTCTGACTGAACTCAGGAAGCGAATTGTTGGTCAACAAGCAGTCATTGATGAGTTATTAATTTCCCTTTTTTCTCGAGGTCATTGTTTACTTGTTGGAGTACCCGGTTTAGCAAAAACGCTTCTCATCAGCAGTCTGGCTGAAATCTTGGACCTCAACTTTAACCGTATCCAATTCACGCCAGACCTCATGCCCTCCGACATCATCGGCACGGACATCATTCAAGATGATGTGGAAACTGGCAGCCGATCCTTCCGGTTTATCAAGGGCCCCGTTTTTGCCAATATCGTTCTTGCGGATGAGATTAATCGTACCCCGCCCAAAACTCAAGCCGCTCTGTTGCAAGCCATGCAGGAGTACAAAGTCACTGCTGGCGGTACAACTTATGAACTCGATCTCCCCTTTTTTGTCCTCGCCACTCAGAATCCAATTGAGCAAGAGGGAACATATCCCCTTCCTGAAGCGCAATTGGATCGCTTTATGTTCAACATTTACATTGATTATCCAGAGCCAGCAGACGAAAAGCAGATCGTTATGCAAACAACCTCCGCCTACGATCCGGAGCTAGAGCATATCTTGACGGGCGAAGAGATCCTGCGTCTGCAAAAGATTGTCAGGAAAGTTCCCATCGCGGAATCAATCGTTGATTACGCCGTCAAGTTGACCGGGAATTCTCGCTCGACCAATCCAGATGCACCTGATTTTATTAAAGATTGGGTGAATTGGGGCGCCGGCCCGAGAGCATCGCAATACCTTGTGCTGGGGGCAAAAGCCCGCGCAATTATGTATGGGCGTTACCATGTCTCTTACGAAGATATTAAAGCTGTTGCAAAGCCAGTGCTGCGACATCGAATCTTGACAAACTTCAATGCTGAAGCCGACGGCATTACAAGTTTGAATATTATTGATCGATTGTTGGAAATTACAGAGCCTCCAGAGTAGTTCGAAATTCATATTTCGTCACGATGTTCGATCGTCGAATTTGGAAAATCGACCTACAATTAGCTACCCGAAACGAAGCCAATCCCTGCTTTATTTTTTAAGAGCTAGTCCAATGCCAGGGTAAATGGCAATTTTCACCGCCTCAACATTGGTGATTCATCGCAAGTCCAATCGCTAGAATGAAGTTCAAAATTCCTAAGCTCTTCAGAGTCCCTCAATCAAAAAGGAATCCATCACCAGTTGATGGCCGGAGACGGATTATTGAACAACCCAAACCATTCAATCCGAATTGGCAACGGTACTGTCCGCAACTCGCATTCCCGTCTTACCGTCATGTACCTGGCGTAACTCCCCACCCAAACAAAGATCCACAGGGACACAGCTATGGATTGGAGGAAAATGATGGAGCAATTCCGCCTCCAGAAGCATGGCGAGAAAATGAGGATTACCTTTATGGAGTAGACCTCTACAACTTTGCCTATTGGTGGGAGGCCCATGAGGCGTGGGAAGGGTTATGGCGTCAAGCGGAGGCGGATTATCGATTGTTTCTACAGGGGTTGATTCAAGTTTCAGCGGCGTTGATTAAGTACCACATGCGAATGTTGAGACCGTTGCGAACTCTTTCTACAGCCGGACGCGATAAGCTACGTCAGGTACTTCGTAATTTGGACCATCCAGTCGGAATGTACATGGGAATAAATTTGAATGAATTTCTGACTTGCGTTGATACTTTTTTTGAGCCATTCTTTTTAGATCCGGTTTCAGACAAAACTTATGAGCGTGTGACAGTTAAGCCACTGATTCGTCTTTACTTCTAGCACACTATAACTGATCGGACGGGGCGTCATTATGGATGCCCGACTTCAGTTATAGATATTGAAGTGGTAACCACCCTAAACTTTCAATCGTAAGTTCTTTTTAGACAGATGGAGTTTCTGCCATTTCTGCTTTTCATTCTGTTTTGCGCTGCTCTTGTGGGCGTGGTCTGGTTGTTGGTGCGATTTGGCCGAAGTGACGCTGATGAACTTCGTACAAGTCGAATTACGTTGTCCAGAGTGTGGCTATATCTCGTGGGACGTTCCACCTAAGACGAACCTCTCTTCTCGGCCTTCAACCCGAATACCTAACAAATTTCCTTTCGAGAAGCAATATTATCCGATTCGTCATGAGACGATGGGCAATATAAACTTGCAATGAATTGAATCCCTTGAGTATTACGCCTCACCTTCCCAATAACTCACATTACCATCTTTGCGGAAGATGCGTTTTGTCACGTAAGGGTAAACTTTGTTAGAGTCAGGGTATTCACTCACATCGTGAGAGAGTACTGTTCCCACAGCGAGTAGCGTACACGCGGTGTCTCCTTCGTTAACAAATTTGTGCGCTCCCGACTCTCCCGGTGGGAAGGCGATGAAATCCCCTTTCGTCACAGCCAGATTGCCTCGCGGGGTTTTGAGGGTACATCCCCCGTTGATGACGTAAAACATCTCCTCCCCAAAGTGGTGAAGGTGCATCGGAAAACTTGCGACCTTCGGTTGTAAACGAATGAGGCGGTATCCCAAATGTCGTGCGCCGATGAGCGGATCGATGTCCTTGTCCTCAAAGTCGTAAGGGGGAGGCGCGTTTCTCTGCATCCAGTCGATTTCATCGATGTTGATCCGATTGATGTAAATGTCCGTGCGTCGTTGCAAGCATTCGATGAGCCGTTGACGTGCCTCATGGAGAATAGAGTGTCCATCCCCAACGAGGATTGCGTTAAACGGCAAGGCTAGAATTTTGCGAAGTTCCAATGCTGCCTTTGGCGGATTTCCTAACTTCTCATCCGCTAAGAGTGTCAAAGCCCCTATCGGTTCACCAACGATGAGATCGCCGAATAGCACCATCCCTTTTTCAAGGAAGTAAAGCGCAATCTCGCCAGGGCTTTTTCCGTAGCGCAGTTGAATGGCACGTAAACCGGGAACAATTTCCTCGCCGTCTGTAATCAACCGATCCGCCTTCCCGGATAATCCATCTGCATCAGCTTCATGAACAACAACCTTGGCCCCCGTGCGTTTGCGAAATGCCTCCGCTTCCCGCTCATGGTCACGATTCGTAATGACCATCCACGCCGCACCGCCGAGCTCATCGAGTTGGGCGAGATCTGAATCGATCATCGGAACTGGATCAATGAGAACATTTCCCTCGGAACGAATCCATAAGTATCCGTTAAAGTCAATCTGACGCATTTCACTGAAAATTGACCAACTATAAAGGTCATCAGAGATAAGTCGCTTCATTTGTATCTCCTTGTAATTTTGAGGTGACAAATCAATCAAATTTTGGTACAATCCATTCCTACAAACCAGCTCATTTTCATTGATGGAGGTGATTATGGAAGGAATCTACTGCTTAATCGACATTGAAAGAGACCAGGAGATCGGTACGATTACTGAGAGTCAGGTGCAATTCTTAATCGATAATCTTGAAGAGGAAGGAATAGAAGATCAGGACTATTATATTGATGAAGAATTGCTTGCAATGCTCGCTGAAAACGGTTGTGATGAGGAATTACTTGTAATGCTCACTGAAGCGTTAGAAGGCAGAGAGGACATAGATATTCGCTATGAAGTCATTTAAGTAGCAATGTAGGGTCGAATCTCTTGCGCGCCGATTGGATTCCTTGATACGCCGATTGTCGAAGAATTCGAATCCTCACTAAGTAGAAGTGCGCATCTATGAAAATGAGTTCAAAGCGTATGAAATATTCCAAAATCCCACTGCTTCATATTAGGCCATGATACCTTCCCAACCAATACGGCAACAGGAAAAATGTTCCATCATCTTCCTCAGTACCTGCACGAGCAGAATCAAGTTGAAATGGATTTCCGTTCCACCTCATCATTCGCCGTTCATCGGGCGGTAGCACTTCGATGGATTGGGTTCTGTCATGCCGATCTGCATCGGTGCCAATCTCAATATCCGCACGATGACTATTTTGCACACTCCAGCAGATCAGGTCTATTGGGATGAGGCGCAAGGTTTCAAGTGAGGCTTCGACATCACAAGGATTTCCGGTGAGCACTCCGTAAATGAAGTTCCAAAGGGGACATCGCTCCGAACGCTCATAGCGCCAACTCCGCTCCAGGCTTAAAAGGTAAATGGCTCGGAGATCTGGATCGGTCTCATATTTGAGCAAGGGGTAATAGGAAATAAAAGCCAATTCATCATCGGAATGGTTGACAGGATTCGGTGGCATCAACTTCTGCTCGATCATGTTCAAAGCGTAGTGATGTTCATGTACGAGGGTGAGATATGCCTTTTGAAATTTCTCTTTTTGTGTAATATGATAAGCCGTTTTCAGGTAGGCAAGAATCTCGAGAGAGTTCAATCCCTGTTGAAGCTTCCACGCACCGTTAAGGTAGCGGGGGCTCCAAACGCCCCATCGAGTGGGTTCTCCATCGAGGTCAATTAGCAAAAAATCGTTGTCAACAATATAAGTCATGATTCGATCGACAACTTGTGCAATTTGCCGTTTTTCTGCTTCATCAGCGACCAGATCGTAATAAACAGAATAGGCGAAAATATGTCCATCAACCTCATCGGAGCTAGTGTCCCCCTTCCACTCCCACAGACCGTCAGGGGTATCGTGCCATTCACCATGCGACTTAATTACTTTTTCGTCCTTCTTTATAATTGACCGTGCTGGAAATCCATCGATGGATGTTTTTTCCTCAAGATTCATCAAAGCCTTGAGCGATTTTTTCCCTAGTTCCTTTGCCTCGACTTCACCAGTGACGGCGTATCGAAAGCTCTCAGCAGCGATATATAACGCCGTCCATAAACCATCGTTGTCCGATGCTTCATGGACATAGGTGTTCAGATCGCCTGGCTCTTCAAGAAAACAGGAGGTGACGAAACCGTGTCGGTTATGGCGAGCTTGGATGCGAGATTCAAAGTGCTTCGTCTTTGCTTCCAGTGAGTACGGTCTTTTTTGGATTTGGCTGATTCCGTCGGGCGTACCGAGCCACGCTGTCCCATCCTGCTGAATGCCGATGGCGGTCACAAGATCATTCGGCAGCCAACGCCGGCTTGCGTAATACTCCCATTTACCATTTTGCCACAATGCAGCACCGATGCCTGTGGCTATCCAGCGTTCCCCCTGCGGGCCAAAGGCAATTCGATACACATTCTCACACGGCAAACCACCATTTTTGCCATCAATCTGGTGACATTGCCCCCTTCCATCAAAGATGGAAATGCCCTGATTCGTTCCAATCCACAAATGCCCTTTGGAATCGATTATGAGGCAACGCACATCGCTACTCGGCAACTTTGAATTTTTCTCTGTATAGAATCTTTCACCGTCACTATCACACCGAATCAAGCCAGCGGCTGTCGCTATCCAAACGCGCAACTCGTCATCTACAGCAAGCGATCGGATATGCCCCGCTTCAGGACCATTAAAACACTGCCACGAATCCCCAACCCGACAGCAGAGCTGATTCTGAGTCGCCATCCAGACTTGTCCCTGACTATCCTCTGTGATGATTTGTATGTCATCGGATGCCTGAAATACCGTTTCGCCGCTGACGTTGAGCAAGCGTGTGCTAGCCCCGATCCAAATTTCCCCGCCCCGATCAATAAAGAGGGTAGAAATGTCGTCCACCGCCAGAATTTGCGTCCACGTTTTACCATCGAATAGGCACAACCCTTTTGTAGTACCGGTCCAAACCCGATCTTTTTGATCGACGACGATTGCACGAATGTCATTACTGGACAGACCTTCAGATTGCGTGTGGGTTGTCTGAAATTTTTGCTGATATTTATCAGCCATACTGTTAACTCCCAACCGGGTATGTGCTCTTTTGTCCTATCAACGATGCAAATTGCGAAGTCGTTACGAATTCTCGACAGCCATTTCTGATCCGAAATGGCGCATCCGTATATTGTACATTCAAGAATAACACACGCTGAACGTTGAAGCCAAGTTTAAATTTGTCCCACGGAGAGCGGCCTTGAGAAAACTCACACTCAACTTCCTGAACGACTGAAACCAATAGTTCTTGTCGTTCGTAAGGATAAAGAAAACCGGAAGGAAAGGATGCAGAAAATGAAAAAACGGATGCAAGTTTGGCAAGCCGCCGAAGTGCTAAAAGTTTCTGAACGAACTATACGAACCCATATCAAATCTGGAAAGTTGGAAAGCGAAAAGGAACATGGCAAACGATGGGTCTGGGTGGAAATTCCGGATGCAGAAATGGAAGAATTGGCTGTTGTTTCGGAAGAAACGGAAGAAGCGGAAAAAGTGGCTACAAATGATGAAACCCTCATGAATCTACTGAAGGAAAAGGACGCCCGGATTTCCGATCTCCAAGCGCAGATTTCCGAAAAAGATCAGCAACTTCTTCGGCGTGACGACCAAACTGATTCTCTCACACGACAAATCGACCATCTGACTCAGCTGCTTGCGGTTCAATCCAAAACCGCAGCGACGCTTGCTGAACAACTGGATGCCATCAAACAATTGGAGGACCTGCGCAAACGCCCTTCGCTTTGGCAGAAGCTCTTTAGAAGGAATCCATAGTCAGTACTCCGCAATATGTCATTCTGAGGCTTTGCGAAGAATCTCTTCTCTCCTGAAAAACCATGTGTATAGAGAGATCTTTCGCTCTGCTCAGGCCTGTCCTTGAGCGTAGCGAAGGAATGACAAAATGTGTGAAATTGCGGACTACTGATTCTGAGGAGCTTTGTGACGAAGAATCTCAAACATGGACCGCCGTTATCACGGCATTGAAGAGATCCTTCGCTTCGCTCCGTGATGATAGAACGTGTAGGTTTGCAGACTGCTGATAACTCGTTTGCTGATTATTGATCATAACTCCCGTCAATTGAAAAAAGCTCCCTAAAATTGTAATTTTTATGAAACGGGTTTGTACCTTCTGCGTAAACCTTCATAGGTCGGAATAGTGTACTAACTGTGTTTTGCGTACCTAGACAAGGTCAAAAAATCCTCGGAAAAAAGTCTTGACAGATGATTTGATCTGTTGTATTATAGGGCGGCTTTATTTTGGGGAGATTTTTTGTAAAGAGATTTGAGCCGCAATAAAATTTCCCGATTTGAACGAAGGAATAAAGAGATGTTCTCACAGTGCGGTTCCAATTGACCATGCTGGACGTATTACCCTCCCTAAGCAGATTAAAGATAGGCGCAATGGATTTACGATTTAAATCATGAGCGACATTTATCAGAAATTTACCATCGCAAACATCAAAAATCCAGAACGTCGGCAAGAGGTA
>JADFGN010000184.1 GCA_022567695.1 Candidatus Poribacteria bacterium
GATGAATCCAATTAGTAGCAAGCATTGACGTGAGGAATTCATAAAAATTCAATGGACTTCGACCAAATTTCCACATTTATTCAACATGGAATTTCTGAGAAAATCTTTCCCGGCGCGGCGGCGTACATTGTCGAAGATGGTCAAGTACGCTACTATGAAGCGTTTGGACATCGCATGATCAAACCTGAGATTAAGCCGACGCGACGCGAAACTATCTTCGATCTGGCTTCCCTCACCAAGCCGATCGTTGTAGGAACGCTGATTATGCGGCTCGTTGAGAATGACCTTTTAGAACTTGGTGCTTCAGTCCAGAGCTGCCTTCGTGAGTTCAAGCATCCACAGGTGACGCTGCTTCATCTTTTAACCCACACCTCTGGATTACCTGCGTGGCAACCTGTCTATTTAGAGGCCGGGGCGAGCAAGGAGGTCATCAACTATCTCGGACAGATGCCTCTTGAATATCCCACTGGCGAAAAGGTAGTATATAGTTGTCTGGGGTATATTCTGCTTGGTAAGCTCATTGAGCGAATTACTGATGAATCATTGTCTACCTTAGCGCGAGAGTGGATCTTTCAACCCCTTGCCATGGCTAAGACACAGTACAATCCACCGATGACGTGGGCGAAGGACTGCGCTGCCACTGAAGACTCCAACAGTTTTGAAAAACGCATGGTCAACTATCGGCGATACGACTGGCGCGAAGGCGTTATTGTTGGTGAAGTTCACGACGAAAATGCCCATTTCCTCGGCGGTGTTTCAGGCAATGCGGGGCTGTTCTCAATTCTAGAAGATCTCGGTAAGTTTTGCCAAATGCTTATTGATGGTGGAGGCAACGTGTTAAAACCGGAAAGCATCAATAAGATGGCGGCTGTCTACACAGCGGGATTAAATGCCTCGCGTGGAATTGGCTGGATTATCTTAGAGGATGGTTCACTTTATCATACCGGCTTCACAGGGACTTCTATTCGTGTGAATCTCGAAAGACGACTTTACGCAATTTTACTCACCAATCGTGTCCATCCTGACGCTTCCCGAGCAGGTATTCTTGAATTCCGAACTCAGTTTTATCGTTCGATTTTTGAAGCATAAGATGACATTTTACATTAGACGTAACCGTTCAGGCAGGTCGCGCCTCTTCGGGTGGGAGGAAGAACCTCGCGCAAAACTGACAATTTGCGTTACATTAGGAGACAGAAATGAAACTGAAATTGATTCTGGCACTAACCGTCGTTTTGGTCGTATTCCTATCGTCACTGACATTTACTGCAGATAAGGAAAAATCCCCAATAAAAGAATTGAAAACCGATGCCGAAAAGTTTGGGTACACACTGGGCTTGGATATCGGATCCAATTTGAAAGAGCTACCCACAGAAATCAACATGGCTGCTCTTTTTCGAGGTCTTGAGGATGCCCTCAAAGATCGTAAGCGACTTCTAACCCCTCAACAGTATGCTGAAATCAAACAGGAGCTATCGATGAAAATAAAGGAGAGTCGCGGGCGGAAAACCGCAGCACTCACCGATAAGAACCGCACCGAGGGCGAAGCATTCCTCGCAGAGAACCAAGAAAAGGAAGGCGTAATTACCACCGAGAGTGGTTTACAGTACATCGTACTCCGCGAAGGTGATGGACCGAAGCCCAAAGAAACCGATCGGGTTGCTGTCCATTATCGCGGTACACTCATCGACGGAACGGAATTCGACAGTTCCTACAAGAGAGGAGAACCTATTACTTTTGAGGTAATGGGAGTCATTGCTGGCTGGACTGAGGCACTGCAACTCATGAACGTCGGTAGCAAATATCGCCTTTTTATTCACTCAGAGTTGGGATATGGTGAACGAGGCGCAGGCGCAGACATCGGTCCAAATGCCACACTCATTTTCGAGGTGGAACTGTTATCGATTGAGCAGTAGGTTCAGAACCGAATTTTTGCAAATTCGGCTACATATAACACCTATTTTACACTGCATTAGCATGATTCAAATCGGTCTAACAACCTTACTCAAAGAGCGACAAGAACTGATTAACGGTCGATTGATTGGGCTGATAACCAATCAGACAGGCGTTGACGAACAGTTACAGAGCAATGTCGCGCTGTTCGTTGAGCGATCGAAATGTCGCCTTGCCGCCCTTTTCAGTCCTGAACACGGCATTTGGGGCAGCGCGCAGGACGCGATTAGCATTCCCTCCGGAATCGATGGGCAACGACAAATCCCGATCTACAGTCTCTATGGAGAAACACGAAAGCCTACTGAGGATATGCTCAAAAGCATCGATGTGCTGGTGTATGACATTCAAGATGTGGGTGTGCGTTTTTACACTTACATCTCAACGTTGCTTCTGGCGATGGAAGCCGCAGCCGAGCATCACGTCGATTTTATTGTACTCGATCGACCGAATCCGATCCGCGGCGATCGCCTCGAAGGGAATATACTGCAGCCGGAATTCAAGTCCTTTGTTGGCTCTCACCCACTTCCCATCCGGCACGGTATGACCGTCGGTGAACTTGCCCTGCTTTTCAAAACCGAACTCAATTTGGAACTTCAGCTTGAAATTGTGCCGATGCAAGGTTGGACGCGAACGATGTGGTTTGATCAGAGCGAGTTGCCGTGGATACCTCCATCCCCAAACATGCCAACTCTCGACACCGCAATCTTGTATCCGGGGACATGCCTCATTGAAGGCACGAACCTTTCCGAAGGACGCGGCACAACGAAGCCATTTGAGTGGATAGGCGCACCGTGGATGGATGGCGAGAAGTTGTCAGACACGCTCAACCGTTTGGAGATGCCCGGCGTTCGCTTCCGGCCTGTTCATTTTACGCCGACCTTTTCCAAACACGCAAACGAGCTGTGTCACGGTGTGGGAATCCACGTCATAGAACGCGACTTTGTGCAACCCACTAAAATCGCACTTCAACTCCTTTCCACGATTCGACACTGTTATCCGGATGATTTTGAATTTCGCCAAAGTTTTGATCGGTTGGCTGGCACAGATCGCTTGCGGCTGGCGCTTATGGCAGGGCAATCCCCCACAGAAATCGTTCAGAATTGGCAAGCAGATCTTGACACGTTTGCAAACCGACGAAGGCAGTACTTGCTATATTCCTTATGAAATCCTTTTGTAAGCTCCTCAAAAAACAAACGAAAAAAGTTATCGGCCTGATGTCCGGCACATCCGCCGACGGTGTTGATGTCGCGCTCGTTGAAATTCGGGGTCACGGTTTATCGACACAGATCGAACTCATTACCTTCGATACTTTCCCCTTTGATGCGGAGATCCGAACCCGCATTTTTAATCTCTTCCATCCGGAGACCAGTCGTGTTGATGAAATCTGCGAGATGAACTTTCTCATTGGAGAGCTTTTTGCGCAAGCATCTTTGACGTTGGTTGAACGTGCACAACTCTGTACAGATGACATCGATCTCATCGGGTCGCACGGACAGACGATTTATCACCTCCCGCCACAGGAAGGGATGTTGCACATTCCCTCAACGTTGCAGATTGGTGAACCGGCGGTTATCGCACATCGCACGGGAATCCCGACGATTGCGGATTTTAGGGTTGCCGATGTTGCGGCGGGTGGTCAGGGCGCGCCCATCGTACCCTACGTTGACTTCCTGCTTTTTCGACGCGCAGATGAAACCATTGCGCTGCAAAATATCGGAGGGATTTCCAACGTGACCCTCATCCCCGCGGGAGCAAACGCGAGAGACGTAATTGCCTCTGATACGGGGCCGGGAAACATGATTATTGATGCGCTGGTGGAGATCGTTACCGATGGAACGCAAAGATACGACCCTTCTGGACAGTTTGCTGCGCAGGGAAAGATTTGTGAATCATTGCTGACAGAATGGCTTCGACACCCATTCCTCGCCATCAAACCACCGAAAACAACAGGGCGCGAAGTCTTTGGAGCGCAATTCGCGCGTCAAGCACTCAAGCAAGGAGAAGCCGCTGGAGTGTCTCCGTTCGATGTGATAGCGACTATCACAGAGTTTACGGCGCAGACAATTTTTGATTACTATGATCGATTTTTGCTTCCAAACCATTGCATTCATACAATCTACATTAGTGGTGGTGGGGTTCATAATATGACGCTAATGCAGCGGCTAAAGTCCCTGTTTCATCCGATTCCACTTCGATCTATAGACTCGGACGGAATGCCAAGTGATGCCAAGGAGGCGGTTGCTTTTGCGATTCTCGCTAACGAAGCGGTTCACGCAAATCCAACAAATTTACCGCAAGTTACAGGCGCGTCTTTGCCGAAGGTGCTTGGCAAGTTTGTACCTGCATGAATAAAATCCAACTCCTTACATTTTACGTAATACACATGACATCGTAGCAGGAGAAATTGATGAAAATTTTAGTGACGGGTGGCGCGGGATTCATTGGCTCACACGTTGTGGATGGGCTGCTGGAATCTGGACATGAGGTCGTTATCGTGGATAATTTGAGTACGGGATTCCGCAGTAATGTGAATCCTCGCGCCACATTTTACGAAACGCATCTCTTACATCCACAGACTGCCGAAATTTTTAGCCGAGAAAAACCTGACATTGTGAACCATCACGCTGGGCATGGTAATGTCCGTGAAGCGGTGGCAAATCCATCTTTCGATGCACGGCAGAACATCATGGCGTCCTTGCGTGTGATTGAGCTCTGCCGGGAAAACAATGTGCGAAAGATCATCTTTTCTTCCACAGGTGGTGCAGTGTACGGTGAACCCGTTTATCTACCTGTTAATGAGAATCACCCGATTCGTCCGTTATCCCCGTACGGGATTAGCAAACATACAGTTGAACGTTACCTTGATTTTGCGTCT
This sequence comes from Candidatus Poribacteria bacterium, assembly GCA_022567695.1. Classification (GTDB taxonomy): domain Bacteria; phylum Poribacteria; class WGA-4E; order WGA-4E; family PCPOR2b; genus JADFGN01. The sequence continues at coordinate 4,826 of JADFGN010000184.1, forward strand.
GCAAACTTTGGGCTGAATTATACGATCTTGCGTTATGCTAACGTTTACGGTCCCAGACAGAATCCCCATGGAGAGTCCGGTGTGATTGCAATTTTTGCGGATAAAATGCTCAAAGGAGAACGCCCAATAATCTTCGGCGATGGCAATGCAACAAGAGACTACGTGTTTGTTCAAGATGTTGTTCAAGCCAATCTGCTCGCTTTGGAAGCAGGCGATCAATGCATTTATAATATTGCGACTTGCCGCCAGGTAAGCATAAATGAGATCTTCAATGAACTGAGAAGGGTAACTGGCATTGAAATAGAAGCCATTCACGTACCTCTCAAGCCTGGCGAAGTCGATAGAATTTGCCTCACATACGATAAAATTCAGAAGGATTTGGGATGGAAACCGTTGACTTCACTAGAGGAGGGACTGGCAAAAACAGCTGATTACTATCGTCCAACAAGGCAAGAGGTGTGATAAACTTCTCCAATAGAGCATCTCCTTGCTTGGCTTACCTCGCAATGAGGGACTCAATGTTTTCTATCGTCGTCTTGGTATTTTTGCGTAACAAACTAGCTAAATTTACGTTCATAGTAACATCTGCTTAGTACCAAGAGACACACCAAAATCAGGAGGATTTGATGAAAACACGCCGTCAACTATTGATGTGGACTTCAGTTATTTTGGCCTTGAGCTTAGTTTTATTTGATAAGTTACGTGAGAATCCAGCGAGTGCAGACCATCTGGTGAATACTCATCAATCCGATCCGTCACGGGTGGATTTAGCAAGTATAATTGTACCAGCCCCTTTCAAATCAGAAGAAGAATTCAGTAAAAAGCCTCCGTCAGAAGATCAACCAGCAGAACCCATAAATAAACAAGATGAAAACGTCTCTGAATTGCCTTCATCTCCTCATACTTCTCAAGTATCGATGCATGTTTATTCTGTGCAAGAGAATGATAGCCTCGGGCAAATTGCTAATCAATATGACCTTGACCTTTACACTCTGCTGAGCGTCAACAAAATAAAAAATTCTAATCTTATCCGTCCTGGTCAGTCGCTTCGCATTCCAAGTCAACGTGGTATTTTGCATGCTGTCGAAAAAAACCAGACATTAGAAGATATTGCCCTCCAATATGAAGTTACTTTGCAAAGTATCATTGATGCAAATACCATTGAAGATGCAGATCTGATTTATCAAGGGACAGTGCTTTTTATTCCGAATGCCAAAATCTCTAAGAAACTTCGTACGAATCTGTTGGGCAAAGATACAACGCCTCGATTTATTAGACCGGTTCAAGGTCGAATTTCGGACGGATTTGGTTATCGTATCCATCCCGTGCTTCACAGACGCGCGCTTCACAAGGGCATTGACATTGCCGCGCGGCATGGAACTTCTGTCAAAGCGGCAATGAGTGGACAAGTTAGTTATAGCAGTAGCATGGGCAGTTATGGGAAGCTCGTTATCATAGACCATCAAAACGGCTTTGAAACACGGTATGCACATAACTCCAAACTCAAGGTCAAAAAGGGGCAACATGTTCGACGCGGACAAATCATCGCTCTCGTCGGTGCCACAGGCCGAACGAAAGGGACGCATCTTCATTTTGAAATCCGTGTAAATGGTAAAGCCGTCGATCCACTCAAGTCTCTCAAATATTGATAATTATCTGGAAAGCAAAAAAAAACTATGATAAAATAGAGACTGTGATTTCTAATCAAATGGGCAAACCATTGCTGTCATACATTCATAAATGCGATACAGTCGAAATAACGCTTTTCCCTTTGTTTTTGCAATAGCATTGGGCAAGGCGTTTTTTTATAGAATTGGAGGTATTATTATGTTTACGTATAAGAATCACACGCTAGCAAGCCCTATAATAATCCTGATTGTCATGTTGGCAAGTTTTCAACTTGGTTGCAGCGATCGGGATGACATCTCTGAAGTTCAAGAGCCTGATCCAGCCCTTCAGCAAGCATCTGTTGCACTGAATCGGGCGGAGGCTGCGATGGAAAAAGCCGGAGTCGACATTAATTTCTCGGATGTTGGTTCCTTAGCCAATCTCTCGGCAATTTTACCGAGTCCGCTTGAATTGGCAGTGCTTGAAGACCAAGGCGCACTTCAGGAAGCAATCGGTGCGCTGTACGAAGTCTTGGACGCTGTTGGGGAAAATGTCCCCACGGCACAGGCACCTGCCAATCCAGCTCAGGAAGGATTTAAAATTTCCGATCCGGATTTGGCATTGGTCCATATTCACCTCGGCTACCTCTATGTTCTTGAGGCGGTCAGAATCCTAACGCGGGAGGGCTGGGGAAAAGATGGGGTCCCGGAAACAGAAGACGATTTATTCCGCATTGCCTTCCCGGAAAATCCCGAACTCGAAAATCTGACGGAAGTATACCAATTTGAGCTGACCGAGCGCGGGCAAACTAAATTTGATGAGATAGAAAATAATCCAAGCAGTCGTCTCGAAGATTACCTCAAGGAGTTTCGCGCGAGTCAGCGTCAAGCCATTCTCGACGCTTTAGTTCTGCTAGTTAGCGCGAGAGTCAAGGTTTCGGCATTTCCGGATGTCAACGATATCGATGGTCAACGCATCACAGAACAGCGGCCTCAAGTAAACCGCGCTATCTGCCGACAAGATGCCTTATTTCATCTTGAGAGGGCTCTCGACAAAGCGGAGGAGATCGCGCCAGATTTGGCAGATGAATTCGATGAATTTAATGAAATCATCGCGGAGGCGTTTGCTGAAGATTTTCTCAATCAGACATCGCAGTGGGGATTTGAGATTGAAAACGCAGATGAGGTACTGGCTCGAATCAACCGACTCATCGAAAAAAGATAAGACGAAGGAGGAAACCATGCGATTCCGTATTACAAGTATTTTGGGTTTAATGGTATTTGGATTGTTGCTAATAATTGTTCCACATACTACTGCGCAGGAAGACGATGAGCCGCTGTTCCTCTTTCGTGGGGCGCGTCCACTCGGATTGGGAAATGCCTACGAAGCTATTGCTGATGACATCAATGCACTTCACTATAACCCCGCTGGATTGGCACAGATTGACGAAACGATTTTTCAGTTTTTGGTTGTCCGAGCACGTGTCACCACAGATCTGGTCGATGAATTGGATACAATCGGTGAGTTATTTAATGATACGATTAACCCACTCACAAAGTCGGATAACCCGTTGACAGATCCAAACCTGTCAAAAGAACGTGAGGAGCTGGTTAAGCGTGCAGAGAAGATTCTTGCGGAGCGACTTGGGGCCGATATTGGGCTCCCTTCATTGGGTTTGATTATTCCGCTAAAGAATGACAAATATCGCGTAACTCTCGGAGCAACACTGTACACTCAATTCCTTTCAAATATCCGAATCATTGAACGGGGACTGCCATGGCGAGATAAGGTTATAGAAATGCTGGATAACCACGTGGTCTATCGCGTAACAGGGCAGGTTGCGTTAGGGACTGCCTTGGCGGTTCAAATTCCCGTCGATCAGCCCTTCCTCAAGTCGGCAAATGTTGGTGTCAGTCTACGCTGGATGCGACGTGGTACCTTCTCGGATGAGGACAATCCATTTGAAATCGTGGACATCTTAGATCCGGATGAATTTGAGAAAAATTACTTCGACTTTGAGCCGGATGAAAGCTTTTCGGAGTTCGCCCGGGACAATCTTGACTTCGCGAGCGGATATAGTCTCGATCTCGGAACACTGCTCACTCCCGTTGATGGGCTGAGAGTGGGGCTGGTCTGGCGAAATATCGTCAACAATATCAGAGTTGAAACCACGACACCTGCTGGGGTTAAAAACGAATTCGATCGGGACTTCCCCAGTAATTTCGTTGTTTCAGTGGCTGCCAAGCCACTTGAATTGCTGGGTGAAACAAATGGCACTTTCGATTTGACAGTCGCTGCATCTTTGGATGATCCAAACGGTGACGACCGCCTCGGCAAATTTGAATTGGATTCACTCGCAGACCATATCCATTTGGGCATCGAAGCTATCTTGTGGCCGAAAGGACTTTTCTCGCTTGGCTTACGCGCAGGAGATAATCAAGGTTTTGCCACGTATGGCGCGACATTAAGACTGTTCAAGTTCCTGAATTTTGATGTCGCTCGATATGGCGACCTCGAAACGGATTGGTGGGTGGGTTCGATGGAAATGACATTCTAAATATTCGAACACCCGTTTTCGGTGAACTTTTATTTAAAGGATGTAGCCGTCAGGAGGGAGGGTGAGGCTCCGCCGAACTAAAGCTAAAGCTCCGCGGAGCCTGCTCCGACCTATCGGAGAGCGTCGCCCTCCCATGGCGCGGTGAGGAATCAATATTCGTGGATTTTTCCACAGCCTCTGAACGGTTGCCAAAGGAGAAAACAACGATGCGTCTGAAGAACAAAGTCTCGATTATCACCGGTGGTGGTTCTGGAATTGGACGTGCGACAGCAATTCTTTTCGCCGAAGAAGGTTCAAAAGTCGTCATCGCGGATTTTGATGCGGAGGGCGGGCTTGAAACAGTTGAAACAATAAAAGCAAATGGTGGTGAGGCTGTCTTTATCGAGGCGGACGTTAGTGTCGAGACAGAAGCGTTCAACATTGCTCGGTTTGCCACTGATCAATTTGGGACGATTAACATTCTCGTCAATAACGCAGGGATGCGTGTGTACGGGCTGATTACCGACGCGACGGAGGAAAGCTGGGATGCAATCTTCGCTGTTAATGTCAAAGGAATCGCCTTCTGCTCAAAGGCGGTCATTCCTGAAATGATTGAGGCCGGAGGCGGCACAATTGTCAACGTGTCCTCCGCCAACGGCATCGTTGGACGCGGCGGTATGGCGCAATACGATACCACCAAAGCTGGCGTTATCGGGCTGACCCGATCGATGGCTGTCGATTACGCCAAGCACAACATCCGCACAAACGCTGTCTGTCCCGGCCCGACGATTACGGGATTCCACATCAAACGTGCCGAAGCACGCGGCGAGACGGAGGCAGACATTCGTAAACGCCCAGCAAATCACACCATCCTCAAACGGCAGGCGGAGCCACAGGAAATCGCTTACGGAATCCTTTTTCTTGCATCCGATGAATCGTCTTACGTCACCGGACAGGCGTTGATGGTTGATGGTGGATATTCCACAATTTAGTTGCCGGTTGTGTGCTTCGGATTTTAAGTTAGGACGTAACCGTTCAGGTGGGAGGGTTCAGGGACGCTAAAGTGTCCGCCCCTACGGGTGGGAGGGTGAGGCTCCCGCCGAACTGTGAAGCATGTTTTTTTACGAAGCGCATCAGTTCTAAAGTAAATAATCAGCAAGTCAAAAGAAAGACAAGGACAATCATGGCAAAGTATCGTATTGGAATCGTCGGTTGCGGGGGAATTGCACGGCGGCATATTGAAGGGTATCGTGCGGTAGCGGGGGAGATTGGCGAGGTTGTCGCAGGATGTGATCCAAACCGGGAAACGTTGGATAACTTCTGCACGACCTACAACATCATCCACCGCTTTACCCATGCACACGAACTCATCAAATCCGGTGAAGTGGATGTCATCAGTTTGCTGACCCCGCCGCAGGCGCGGGCGGAAATTATCTTCCCGGCCATTGAACATGGCATCCACCTGCTCGTTGAGAAACCTTTCGCGGAAAGCATACAAGATGCTGTATCTTTTGTAGAAGCCGCAGAGGGCAATGGAACCATCCTCGCCGTCAATCAGCAACTCCGTTTCATGAGGGATATTCTGACAGCCCGTGAGATTATTACGTCCGGTGACATCGGCGACGTGCGGTTTGTTGCACACGATCACTTCCAAAATCGTACGCGAACCGGAGGATGGCGGAAAGACGAGAGGCGTTTAGAAATCAGTATTTTCAGCATTCACATACTTGATCGGATTCGCTGGCTCGTTGGACGCGCTCCCGAAGCGGTTTCAGCGGTCACACGAAATTGGGATGATAATGTGCGAGGCGAAACGTTTACGGCTTTGACGATTCAGTTTGTTGATGGCGTCATTGGCACGATGGTTTCGAATTGGCATTCGCCCACGATTCATGAGTGTCGTCTGCGAATTGATGGAACAAATGGCTCTTTGTTGTCCGCTAAGTCACAGGTCACAGCAGATGAAGCAACAGTCACGATACATCGGTTAGGTGAGGAAGTGGAGAGACGCGATTGCTCAAAGACAAACGCTTTTGTAGCCGCGATGGGTGAGAGCATGAAACGCCTGCTGACCGCAATCAACACTGATAGCCAGCCGCCTCACAGTGGGCGTGACAATCTGGAAACGATGGCAATTGTGGATGCCGCTTACCTGTCAGCGAGTCGTGACGGAGCAAGGGTTGAGATAAGTGAGGTTTGGAAAAATTCGCTACCGCTGGAATGAACGCGGGTAATCATTGGCATCCTGATCTGACGTCCTCGCCTCCTGTTCTTGGTAGAACATATACCCATCCCCATCTGTATCACGCTCCATCTGTTGGACAATCTGCTGGGCCTCTTGGAAATACTTCGTCTCAGGGTAGTTAGTTTTTATGTACGCCTTGACATTTTCGTAGGCTTTGCGATATTCCCAAATGGCTCGATAACAAATTGCCTGCTGATAAAGCCCTTCCAGTCGCCGAGCTGACCTCTCAAAGTTCTGGATCAGTTGATCATAGGCGTTGATTGCGCGGTAAAATTGTCCACGCCGCTGATACAACAGCCCCATCTGATACCATGCTTCAATAACTGCAAATCTTTCATTGGGGAATTCTCTTATCGACTCCCGATAGGCGGCAATGGCACACGGATGGTTTTTCAGCTTCTGCCAATTCTTGGAAATAGACCCATACTTCCGTGCGGTTGAGAGATCACCTCCCGCGATATATCTATCAGGTGTTGCGCGTCTCACATTTCTATAGTGCATAATGTTTTCTCGATCTTCGGCAATCTCTTGGAGAATTTCCTGGCCATCTGACCGTGTTAATCCGCTGCACTGCTTAGAAATACAGTACGGATGCTTTACTGCCTCAATTTTTACATCATCTATGCCCATTGGCTCGGTTAGAACAATGTCGTAAATTGCTCCCGGCTTCATCGCATATCCGTCGTCAACACTCTGAAAGTAGCTAGTGGGTTTGACACTTCGCCACAACGTTTTTTCGAAGCTGTAGATAGGAATACGAGCTTCGTATTGAACAAAGAAATACCTATTCCGATCATCTCCTTCGCGCCGGAATACCATAAAGTGGCGCCCGTTAAGAACAGCCAGCGGTAATGAAATGAGGAAAGGGCCGTAGTAGTTACCGCTATGGAAATAGTTCAGGCCGGTCCATATTCCCGGAGCATCCCAAAGACCATGTTTTGGAAGCTTTAGTGACCATTCACTCAGAAGCTTGAGTTCTTGGTCGCCAAGAATAGTTTCGAGCTCCTCTCTATGACAGGCATGATACAAATGCCCTCCCAACAGGGAACTAAGTTTGTTCGACCACCGGCAGTAACCTCGGAAGTCACTTTGTTTAAAAGGCCTCTTGTAATCCGGGGTCTTCACCTGTCATCGTCCATTCATGGCGTATAACGTAATGCCGCTGAGCC
>JADFGN010000722.1 GCA_022567695.1 Candidatus Poribacteria bacterium
CATCAATGCGCCGTTACTCAGTTCGACCACCTGACATTCACTCGTGGTATTGTCAGGTACGCTGCCTCCAAGGTGCCACGTTTCGCCGTGGTCATCGCTATAGATTTGGACTTTAGAATAATTCTCGAAGACGCATAGAATTCCAATCGATTGATACCTGTTCGGATTGAATGTGGATTGAAAACCGGGATCAAGTCGATTTGAAAATCAACGCTCTGAGGCATGTTAAGATCATATCTTCTATGAAGGTCATCAGTTTTACGGATACGACTTGATCAATTTTTTGGGGTGTGTAAACGACTGAAAATCGAACGGTTCATCGGGACAATAGCGACCCCGAAAGTGGGCTGGCTTTCGCTTAAATCCACACCCCCTTTCTTTTCAAATTCGCATTGGGATATGTTTTTTGTCACTTGCCGAACTCAGGAATTGAGGAATTCTTCCTTTGGGCATTGGTAAACAAACTTACAGTATTGTACTGAAAAATCAGCACATTCGGGAGCAAAATGATGTCTCCCCGCTGAGATTACGCCGCGGATTTGAGGGTCTTTTTGGCGGATTTGCCCTTTCTGATTACTTTGTGTCGCTCCCGTCTCTTGGGACAATTGCCTTTGGCTCTGCCGGGGGATTTACCCCGTCGTTTGGGCAAATAAGGTGTTGACTCAATCTGCTGAATTATTCGTCCAAAATCCCGCTGCACCATTGACGGAGAGGCCTCGCCGGTTTTGAACTGGGGAAGGTTCCGTTCCCACGGTTTGGGCAGCGAAATCGCGAGATCCCTGGCCAGCCACAATTGGACATAAGCCAGTTGGGTGATCTGCCACCAGTTCTCTGAATGTTCGACATCCGGGGTCTGGTAAGCCGTGGTCAGCAATTTCTGCTTGCCAAACCGGAAGAAGTGTTCTTCATCATAGCGCTGGCGATAAGCCTCCCAGATGGCTTTGAGAGACAGTTGGGCTCGGCTTTCGCCGATGACCGTCAACCACATCGGACGCCTAAAGACCGGTTTCCCCGTTGCGTCCGTTACATCAATTCGTATCAGCGTGAGTGGATGGTTATGCATGGGATATTCCCGCGTGCCTCGCATCAGCAGATTGTGCCAGGCTTTGATTTCAACCCTTAACGGTCGTCCGCGGCGTGTGGTGATTGAAATGACATCACCCAGGTCTGGGGTAGTCCATGTGTTTTTGTCCTTGAGATCGAATCTCGCACCGTACCATCGCGGATGCCCCTTCTGCACAGCTCCTGGAATTGGCACCGGTCTCTGATAGAAAACGCGGTTACACCGCGTTCGGGCAATGGTAACCAGATTCCTCAGGGGGGTGACCGGTCCGAGAAATGTCACCGCACTTAAGGTACTATCCGCAACCACAACGGATAAACGATCGTGCCATGGAAATGTCTCTTGCGAAAGGAGTGCCTTGATCTGTTGGGCATGAACCGTCGTGGCTTTCTCGTCACTCTGAAGCCGCCGGATGGAAAGCGGAACAACCCAAGGGGGTGAAGAGGTGGACGTTTTCTCTGGAAAGTAGACCAACGCCGCGTACTGGTGACCGTAGGTTATCGGTTTATTCGACCGAACAGGGGTAGGCTGATACACACAACTCCGGTCGGCTAAAGTCCGGGCATAGGGACGGGGTGCCGGTGTAACATCCAGCCCGAAAAGCCAGAAGTTGCGTTGCACGGGCTCTGGTAGATATGACACACACATCCGCATCAGTTCCATTTCTTTTTCCCGGCGTTGTTCGGCGACCGAATCCGGCGGGCTCGACGGAAAGAAGTTATCGATTGCATCGTACACACTGGTGAACTGGTGCCCGAAGCAGGGGTTAAGTGAGAGTTCGACAACGGATTTGGCGGTTGTATTACTGCTCAGGGCATCGACTAATGCTAGAATCGCATCGGGCCTCTGTTTGAGACTCGTGCGAAGTTCATCGCGAAATTGTAACAGTTCAACGGTTGGTTGAAGGTTGGTTTCCTTGTGGTTTTGTGGCATTGCCGGGTCACGGGTATCGAGATAAATCATCATCGGTTCTCCTAACACGTGAGTTTAGGTATTGATACTGCCACAAAACCACAGATTTGACAAGGTCAAGTGGTTCTTGCTACACCGATTTGTCTAAAGTCCAATCTGGATAAATTGAATTGATATTCTCAACAGAACTATGATAATATAATCCTTCACTTACATTACCGACTCGTGCCAATTTCTGGCGCATTGCACTTGTGTTTCACATTCAAGTCATGGTTTTCAGTAAACCCTTAAGGAGGACAATCATGCGATTGATGCTATCTACTCTAACGATACTTGCAATTCTAGCATCCGGCGTTTACGCTGAATTACCGAAAGACATCGTGTTCTTGATGACTTTTAACGAGGGAAAAGGTGATACCGCCGAAGATTTTTCTGGAAATGACAATGAAGGTAAAGTTGATGGGAAGACGGATTGGATTAAAGGAAAATATAACGGTGCGTTTCA